>NZ_JBSFXE010000028.1:0-106182 GCF_053595195.1 Kitasatospora sp. NPDC002522 | reverse complement strand
CGTCAACCGCGCCGCCAACTCCGCACCCAGACCCAGGAACACCGGCGCCTCGTGCACCACGATCGCGCGCCCGGTCCGCTTCACCGACTCCTCCACCGTCGCGAAGTCGATCGGCGACAGCGACCGCAGGTCGACCACCTCCAGCCGGCGGCCGTCCTCCAGCGCCGCCTGCGCCGCCTCCTGGCACACCTTCACCATCGGCCCGTACGCGATCAGCGTCGCATCCGCACCCGGACGCACGACCCGCGCCGCGTGCAGCGGCAGCATCGCGTCCTCACCGACCTCGCCCTTGTCCCAGTACCGCCGCTTCGGCTCCAGGAACACCACCGGATCGTCCGACTCGATCGCCTGCCGCAGCATCCAGTGCGCGTCGTGCGCGTTCGACGGGCTCACCACCCGCAGACCCGCCGTGTGCGCGAAGTACGCCTCGTGCGACTCACTGTGGTGCTCCACCGCCCCGATACCGCCACCGAACGGGATCCGCACCGTGATCGGCATCTTCACGTGCCCCAGCGCCCGCGCGTGCATCTTCGCCAGCTGCGAGACGATCTGGTCGAACGCCGGATACACGAACCCGTCGAACTGGATCTCCACCACCGGCCGGTAACCGCGCAGCGCCAGACCGATCGCGGTCCCCACGATCCCCGACTCCGCCAACGGCGTGTCGATGACCCGGTCGTCGCCGAAGTCCTTCTGCAGACCGTCGGTGATCCGGAAGACGCCGCCCAGCTTGCCGATGTCCTCGCCCATCAGGACGGTCTTCGGGTCGCTCTCCAACGACTTGCGCAGCGCGTCGTTCAACGCCTTCGCAATGCTCAACTGCCCGGCCATCAGTGGTACTCCCCACCCTCGAAGGAGGCGGCGTACGCCTCGTACTCGGCGCGTTCCTCGTCCACCAGGGGGTGCGGCTCGCTGTACACGTGGTCGAAGATCAACGTCGGGTCCGGATCCGGCATCGAGCGGACGCCCTCCCGCACGCGCAGGCCGAGCTTCTCGCTCTCGGCCTCGACCTCGGCGAAGAACGCCTCGTCGGCGAGGCCCTCCTTGTCGAGGTACGCCTTCAGGCGGAGGATCGGGTCCTTGGCCTTCCAGGCCTCGGTCTCCTCGGACTCCCGGTAGCGGGTCGGGTCGTCGGAGGTGGTGTGGGCACCCATCCGGTAGGTGAACGCCTCGACCAGGACCGGGCCCTGGCCGGTGCGGGCGTGGTCCAGCGCCCAGCGGGTGACCGCCAGGCAGGCCAGCACGTCGTTGCCGTCGACCCGGACACCCGGGAAGCCGAAGCCGGACGCCCGGCGGTACAGCGGGATCCGGGTCTGCACCGTGGTGGGCTCGGAGATCGCCCACTGGTTGTTCTGGCAGAAGAACACGACCGGGGAGTTGTACACCGAGGCGAAGGTGAACGCCTCGTTCACGTCGCCCTGGCTGGACGCGCCGTCGCCGAAGTAGGCGATCACCGCGTCGTCCGAGCCGTCCTTGGTGATGCCCATCGCGTAGCCGGTCGCGTGCAGGGTCTGCGCGCCGATCACGATCGTGTAGAGGTGGAAGTTCTTCTCGTTCGGGTCCCAGCCGCCGTGGTTCACGCCGCGGAACATGCCGAGCAGGTTCAGCGGGTCCACGTCGCGACACCACGCCACGCCGTGCTCACGGTAGGTCGGGAAGGCGTAGTCGCCCGGCCGCAGCGCCCGGCCGGAACCGACCTGCGCCGCCTCCTGACCCAACAACGAAGCCCACAGGCCCAGTTCACCCTGCCGCTGGAGCGAGGTGGCCTCGGCGTCGAAACGCCGCACCAGCACCAGGTCGCGGTAGAGCGAACGCAGCTCCTCCGGCGTGATGGTCAGGGGGAATTCCGGGTTCTCGACCCGGTCGCCTTCCGGCGTGAGCAGCTGGACGAGCTCCGGCTCGGCGGCCTGCCCGGTCCGGGGGTGGTCAGGGACGCCGGGGGCGGCCTTCTTGCGCGCCCTCGCCGTGCTTTTGACGGTCACGTTCACTCCTCGGTCTGTCCGGCCGCCCGGGGTCGCCGGTGGCCGGTCCGGTCACCTCCTCGCCCGGGCGCGTGGGTGTGCGCTCCGAGTGCGGGTAGGTGGTGTTCCCATTCCGACGGCGTCCCTCACGAGAACGTTACCCAGCGGGGCCCTTCAGCGCCTTTGCGCTAGGACGTCCTACTTGTTCTCGGTCGAGAAACCGCCGGTGTGACGCGGCTTACTCGATGCCATCAGGACACCAGCGCACGGTATCCGGGCAGCGGCCGCTGCGTAAGGGGGTAACAGGCATCGATTTGTGCGAGGCTTTGCAAATGACTGATAACGGACATATCCGGGTTTTTCTCCTCGATGATCACGAAGTGGTGCGGCGCGGGGTGCACGATCTGCTGTCCGTCGAGGACGACATCGAGGTGGTCGGCGAGGCCGGGACGGCCGCCGAGGCGCTGAACCGGATCCCCGCGGTCCACCCGGACGTGGCGGTGCTGGACGTCCGGCTGCCGGACGGGAACGGCGTCGAGGTGTGCCGCGAGATCCGCTCCCAGGACCCCTCGGTGAAGTGCCTGATGCTCACCTCGTTCTCCGACGACGAGGCGCTGTTCGACTCGATCATGGCGGGGGCCTCCGGATATGTCCTGAAAGCGATCCGCGGCACCGACCTGCTCTCCGCGGTGCGCGACGTGGCGGCGGGCAAGTCGCTGCTCGACCCGATCGCCACCAGCCGGGTGCTGGCCCGGCTGCGCGAGGGCGGCGAGAAGGAGGACGAGAAGCTCGCGCAGTTGACGAAGCAGGAGCGCCGGATCCTCGATCTGATCGGCGAGGGGATGACCAACCGGCAGATCGGCAACGAGCTGCACCTGGCCGAGAAAACCGTAAAAAACTACGTCAGCAGCCTGCTGGCCAAGATGGGCATGGAGCGCCGCACCCAGGCCGCCGCCTACGTGGCCCGCCTGCAGGCCGATCAGCAGCACTGAGACCAGATCGCATACGCTGTGTCAAGTCACCATCACGCCGAGTAATACGCTCTGCTGCGTGACGGACGGTCAGACCATCTCCCTCGCGCCGGCCCGCCCGGACGCCACCGCTCCCCCCGTCGGCACCCTCAGCCCCCCGGTCGCGCACGCCGCCGTGGCCGGAGTGCTGCGCGCCTACCGCACCGGACCGCCCAGCGCGGTGGCCCCGGTCGCCGAGGGCCTGCTGAACCGGGGGTACCGGGTGTCCACCGCCGACGGCGACTACTTCCTCAAGTGCTACGTCGACCGGGCCACCGCCGGCCGGCCCGCGATCACCGCCCAGCACCGCGCCACCACCGCGCTGGCCGGGCTCGGTCTGCCGGTCACCCCGCCGCTGGCCGCCGAGGACGGCCGCACCGTGACGGCGCACGGCGGGCGGCTGTTCGCGCTCTACCCGTGGGTGGCCGGCGGGCACCGGCACGGCACCGAGCTCGACCCCCTGCGCTGCACCGAACTCGGCTCCCTGCTGGGCGGGTTGCACCTCGCGCTGGCCCGGGTCTGCGCCCCGCTGCAGCAGCCCGACGGGGTGCTCGGCGCCGAACCGGAGGAGACCGAGCGGATCGTCGGCGAGCTGCTCGCCCTGGCCCGCGCGCACCGGCCGTACGGCCCGTTCGACCGGCTCGCCGAGCAGCGGCTCACCGAGCGGCTCGACCTGCTCGCCGCGCACCGGCACCGCCGACCCGGCCCCGCCGACGCCCCGCCGACCGGCTGGACCCACGGCGACTTCCACGGCCTGAACATCCTCTACCGCGGCGACACCGTCACCGCGGTGCTGGACTGGGACAAGCTCGCGCCGCACCCGGTCGCCGAGGAGGCGGTCCGCGCCGCCACGCTGCTGTTCAACGACCGCGCCACCGGCGTCCTCGACCTCGGCCGGGTCCGGCACTACGCCCGCGCCTACCGCGCCAGCGGAGCCGCCACCGCCGAGCAACTCGCCGCCGCCACCCACCGGGTGTGGTGGGAACGGCTGAACGACCTGTGGATGCTGCAGTGGCGCTACCAGCGCCGCGACCACCGCGCCGACCCGCTGTTCCCGGGCTCCGCCGGGCAGTTGACCTGGTGGTGCGCCGAGTACGAGCAGGTCCTCGACGCCTTCACCAACTGACCTCCGGCCTCAACCGAGGCCTCCGCCGACCGGATTGACGTGACGTCCGGTCGGCGGCGGGTCACTCCGGCTGGGCCGCCGACGTGGGGCTCGCCTTCGTGCTGCTCGGCGGGGCGGCCGGGCTGGTGCCGGTGGTCGGCGTCCCGCCGGCGCTCGGGCTCCCGGACGCGGACGGCGAGGCCGAGTGCGAGGGGCTCGGCGAGGGCGAGGCGGACGGCGACGCGGAGTGCGAGGGGCTCGGCGACGGCGAGGCGGAGGGCGACTCCGTTTGCCGGCTGGCGGTCTGACTGCGGGTCGGGAGCGTGGTGCTCGGCCGCTCCGTCGGGGTCGGGGAGACCGGGGCGCTGCTGCTCTGGGTCGGCTGGAGCGGCGTCTCGTTCTTGTCCCGATTGGCCGTCAGCGCCAGCGCCACCCCGATGGTGGCCGCCAGTACCAGCGCGACCAGCGCCAGCACCCAGCCCCACGGGTTGCGACCCTTGCGCCGGCCCTCGTCGTCCTCGCCGCCACCACCACCGCTCGCCGCCGGGTAGGGCTGCGCGGGCGTCTGGTACGGCGAGGTCACCTGGTAGGGCAGCAGCTCGGTCGGTCCGGTCCCGGGCGCGCCGACCGCGCCCATCGGCTCGGTCAGCGAGTCGGAGCCGCTCGGCGGGGTGGTGTCCCAGCCGCCCGCGGCCGCGGCTGCGGCCAGCCCGGCCGCACCCGACGGGAACCCCGCGCCGGCCGCGCCGTGCATCTGCCGCAGCGCGTGCTGCACGTGCGCCCGGAACTCGTCGGCGCTCTGGAACCGGTCGTCCGGGTTCTTCTCCAGCGCCCGCAGCACCAGCGCGTCCAGCTGCGGCGGCACCCGGTCGTTGGCCCGGGACGGCGGCACCGGGGCGTCCTGGACGTGCTGGTACACCACGGCCAGCGGCGTCTCGCCGGTGAACGGCGGCCGCAGGGTGAGCAGTTCGTACAGCATGCAGCCGGCCGCGTACAGGTCCGAGCGGTGGTCCACGGCCTTGCCGAGCGCCTGCTCCGGCGACAGGTACTGCGGCGTGCCCATCACCATGCCGGTCTGCGTCATGGTGGAGGCGGCGCCGGTCAGCGCCCGGGCGATGCCGAAGTCCATCACCTTCACCGCGCCGCCGGTGGTGATGATGACGTTGGCCGGTTTGATGTCCCGGTGCACGATGCCGTGCCGGTGGCTGTAGGCCAGCGCCTCCAGCACCCCGGCGGTGATGATCAGCGCCTGGTCGACCGGCGGCGCCGCCTCGTCCACCAGCAGCTCGCGCACGGTGCGGCCCTCGACCAGCTCCATCACGATGTACGGGGTGGACTCCCCGTCGTGCTGCTCCTCGCCGGTGTCGTAGACCGCGACGATCGAGTGATGGTTGAGCGCGGCGACCGAGTGCGCCTCACGGGTGAAGCGCAGCCGGGCGGTGTCGTCCTCGGCGAGTTCCGAGCGCAGCAGCTTGACCGCCACGGTGCGGCCCAGCCGGATGTCCTGGGCGGCGAACACCTCCGCCATCCCGCCGCGGCCCAGCCGCCGGGTCAGCCGGTACCGGCCCTCGCCGACCGTGGCGAGCGGAACGGCGGTGCCGCGTCCGGGAGTTCCCGTCCCGGCAGGCGGCGTCGCGGCCGCCGCGGGGCCCTGGTCCTCAGCCGCGGTCCGGTCTGCGGCGTCCGCACCCGGGACGTCCCGCTGCTCCGCCTCGCCGTCGTCCGGTCGTTCGCTCTGACCCATCGCTCCTCGCCCCGGGCACTCGCTCGGCGCGCGGTGGCCCTGTCGGTTCCTTCCTCAGCACGCTACCGTCTCGCGCCGTCCGTCGTGTCACACGGCGGCGCGGATCGGCCTCAGAGCGCGCCCGCTCCGCCCGCCGCGGAGCCCAGGTCCAGCACCGTGCGCAGGGTCGGCGCGCCGTAGGTCGACGAGCCCGAGTTCGACCCGGCCGCGGCGATCATCACGATGACGATCGCCAGCACGATCACACCCACGATCACGCCCACCACGATCAGCGCGGTCGAGCAGCCGCTGTTGTTGCTCGGCGGCGCGTACGGCACCGTGACCGGCGGACCGATCGGCCCGGTCTGCTGCGGGAACGGCTGCGGCGTCTGCGGGTACCCCGGCTGCGGGAACGGCTGAGGGGTCTGCGGCGCCTGCGGGAACGGCTGGGGAGTCTGCGGTGCCTGCGGGAACGGCTGCGGCGTCTGCGGTGCCTTCGCGAACGGCTGCGGCTGCGGGGTCTGCGGCGCCTGCGGGAACGGCTGGTACGGCTGCTGCACCTGCGGCGCCGGGGTGCGCAGATCGCCGGTCACCTGCGGGAAGTTGGTCAGCGAGGGCGCGGCGTGCACCGAGCGCGGGCCCTCTCCGATCACCAGCGGGGTGGACGCCTGCAACGGCGTGTTGCCCTGCTGCTCCCCCGCCGCGACCCGCTCGACCTCCTCGCGCATCGCCTCCGCGGTCGGGAACCGGTGCGCCGCGTCCTTCCGCAGCGCCCGCGCCACCAGCGCGTCCACCGCGGGAGTGACCGCCGGGTTCAGCGTCGACGGCGCCGGCGGGGTCTCCTGCACGTGCTTGTACGCGATCGAGAACGCCGAGTCCCCGTCGAACGGCAGCTGCCCGCTGAGCAGTTCGAACAGCATGCAGCCCACCGAGTACAGGTCGGAGCGGGCGTCCACGCTCTTGCCGAGCGCCTGCTCCGGCGACAGGTACTGCGGGGTGCCGACCACCATGCCGGTCTGCGTCATCGACGTGACTCCGGACTGCAGCGCGCGGGCGATGCCGAAGTCCATCACCTTGACGACGCCCTTGGAGTTCACCATGACGTTCGCCGGCTTGATGTCCCGGTGCACCAGCCCCTGGTCGTGCGAGGCCTCCAGCGCCGACAGCACCGCCGCGGTGATCTTCAGCGCCTGCCCGGCCGGCATCGCGCCCCGGGTGCGCACGTGCTCGTCCAGCACGTCCTTCAGGGAGCTGCCCTCGACGTACTCCATGACGATGAACGGGGTGGGCGTCCCGTCCGGCGCGATGTCCTCGCCGGAGTCGAAGACCGAGACGATGTTGGTGTGCTGCAGCCGCGCCACGGCCTGCGCCTCACGCCGGAACCGCTCCTTGAACGAGGCCTCCCGGCCCAGTTCGGTGTTGAGCGTCTTCACCGCGACCTGACGGTCCAGCACCGAGTCGTACGCCAGGTGGACCGACGCCATGCCGCCCTGCCCGAGCAGCCGCTGCAGCACGTAGCGGCCGTTGCCGAGCGAGCGGCCCCCGGTGGTGCCCTCAGTCATGGTCCCAGCTCCCCCTCGGCGCGCGGTACTTCCGGACAGGGGTCAGGGTAGCGGCTCGGGGCCGCGCTGCCGCGCGACCCCTGCCGAGTGGTGGATGATGAGGAATTTTCAGTTGTGCACTGCCGTGACTGGCGGGGCGACAGTCACCGGGTACCGGTCACAGGTAGGGGCCGGAGCGGATGCCGCGGCCGGGAGCCGGTTCGTCCAGCTCGCCCTCCGCGCCGTGCATGCCCGGCGGCAGCGCCCGGCGCATCTGCTCCAACTGGGCCCGGGCGGCCATCTGCTGGGCGAACAGCGCGGTCTGGATGCCGTGGAACAGGCCCTCCAGCCAGCCCACCAACTGGGCCTGGGCGATCCGCAGTTCGGCCTCGGTGGGGATGGTCTCCTCGGCGAAGGGCAGCGACAGCCGCTCCAACTCCTCGACCAGCTCAGGCGCCAGACCCAGCTCCAGCTCCTTGATCGAGCTGGCGTGGATGTCCTTCAGCCGCGCCCGGCTGGCCTCGTCGAGGGGCGCCGCGCGGACCTCTTCCAGCAGCTGCTTGATCATGCTGCCGATCCGCATCACCTTGGCCGGCTGCTCGACCATCTCGGTCACCGGCAGTTCCCGCGGCTCCCCGCCGTCGTCGCTCCGCCCCAGTGCCCCGGCCGGCGCGGTGCCCACCGCCATCCCGTCGGGCCCGACGATCAGCACCTTCGGACTGTCATCGGATTTCCCGCTCGACACTTGGTATGGCTCCTGCCGCGACCGCTCGTTCATCGGGTTGGTCATAGCTCCTTCATATGCTTCGTCCACCACGATGGTCAACGAACCCGGGCCATCGATCGTCCCGGCCCCGCCGCGGAGCCCGCTAGCGGCGGCGCATCCGCAGGCCCACCAGCCCCAGCCCGAACCCGATCAGCGCCAGGCCCGTGCCCAGCGGCAGTTGCAACGCCGACGGGTCGGTCCAGTGCAGCGGGAAGGCCGGGTCGACCGGGCCCGCCGCCACCGCCTCGGGCGACGCCCCCGGCGTTTCCGCACCCGCGCCCGGCTCGGGCTGCGCCGCATCCCCGTCCGACTGCCCGCCCACCGCCCCCGGGACGTCCAGCTCGGGCACGGCCAGCTCCCCGCCGCCGCTCTGCTGCTGCTCCGGCTCCACCTCCTGCACCGACGGCGGGGGCACCTCCGGCACCTCCGGCACCTCCGGCAGCATCGGCTCCGCCGGGAGGGCCGGGACCACCGCGTGCTGGTGGCTCTGGTGCTGCGGCCCCGCCGTCCCCGACGGAGTCGGCTGCGGCGAGGCACCCGTGCCCGCCGCCGACGAGGCCGAGGGCGACGCGGACGCCGAGGAGGACGGCGACGGCGACGGCGTCCCGGACGGCTCGGCGGAGGGCGAACCGCTCGGTGACGGTTCCGGCGACGGCGACGCCGGTGCGGTGGCGGGCATCGTCGCGGTCCGGGTCTCGGTGGCGCTCGGCGACGCCGCGACGGGGCTCGCGGACGTGCTCGCCGTCTCGTCCGGCAGGCCGGGTATCGCGCTGCCGGGCGACGCCGCCGCGGGCCCGCCGGCCGGCAGCCGGCCCGCCTGCTCGCGCGCCGCGTCCAGCTGTGCCTCGGCCTGCACGCGGGCCGCCTCCACCTGCGCGACGGTCTGCTCCCGGATCCCGTCCACCACGCCTGCCACCGCACCGCCGCCCGGCCCGGTCGCCGCGGCGGGAGCGGCGAGCAGCAGCGGCAACGCCAGCCCCGCCCCGGTCAGCACCGCCCACCGCCGGATCGGCGCCGAACGGGCAGCGGCGGAACGGTGCGGAACCGAGGACGCGGAGCGGCGACGAGCAGGCATGGACGGCGGTCCTTCCGACGGCCGCCCGCACCTGAGTGCGGGCGGAGGCGGAACAGCTTGTGGCCAGCCTCACACATTCGGACAATTCGGGCATGTCGGTCCTGCGGCCGAGGTCAGAGCTCCAGGACCACCTTGCCGACCTGCTCGCCCGCCTCGACCACCCGGTGGGCGGCGGGGGCCTCCGTGATCGGCAGCACGCGGTCGATCACCGGTGCCACCACACCCGCCTCGACCAGCGGCCACACGTGCTCCCGGACGGCGGCCACGATCGCGGCCTTCTCCCCGAGCGGACGGCCGCGCAGGTTGGTGGCCACCAGTGCCGCGCGCTTGGCCAGCAGGGTGGAGAGGTTGAGCTCGGCCGTGACGCCGCCCTGCAGGCCGATCACCACCAGCCGGCCGTTCACGGCGAGGGCGTCGACGTTCCGCTGCAGGTACTTGGCGCCCATGATGTCCAGGATCACGTCCGCCCCGCCGAGCGCCGCCACCTCGGCGACGAAGTCCTGCCGGCGGTAGTCGATCAGCACGTCGGCGCCGAGCTCGGCGCAGCGGGCCAGCTTCTCCGGGCTGCCCGCGGTCACCACGACGCGCGCGCCGACCGCCTTGGCCAGCTGGATCGCCATGGTGCCGATGCCGCTCGCGCCGCCGTGCAGCAGCACCGTCTCGCCGGGGCGCAGGTGCGCGACCTGGAACACGTTGGACCACACCGTGCACGCCACCTCGGGCAGCGCCGCCGCCTGCACCGGCGTCAACCCCGCGGGCACCGGCAGCAGTTGACCGGCCGGCACGACGACTTGCTCCGCATAGCCGCCGCCCGACAGCAGGGCGCACACCTGGTCGCCGACCGCCCAGCCCGCCACGCCGGGGCCGAGCGCGACGATCCGCCCGGCGCACTCCAGGCCCGGATACGGTGAGCTGCCGGGCGGCGGGTCGTAGAAGCCCATGCGCTGCAGCAGATCGGCCCGGTTGACCGCGGTGGCCGCGACCTCGACCAGCACCTCGCCGGCCGCCGGAGTGGGTTCGGGTACCTCGGCCCAGACCAGCTGCTCCGGTCCGCCGGGCTCGGGAATCGTGATGGCTCGCATGCCCGCCACGCTACTTGTCCCGCCCCCGAACTCCCCGGCCACCCGCCGCTGCCCGCCCCCGCCTGGCGGTTCGTCAGCCGACGTGCGATCAGTTCGGCGGCTCCGACGGGCCGGCGACACTCCGGCCCCGGGGCCCCGCGCCGACCGTCCCACCCCGCATCCTTTTCCCTGTGCCGAACTCCACCCCGCCGACCCGGCCCACGCGCAAGCCGTACCGGGACCCCGGCGCCGACACCGCCGACCCCGCCCGCCGGATCACCCTGCCCGCCCGGCCGACCCGCCCACCGCTGCGCCAGGTCGGCAAGCGGCTGGCCCTCGCGCTCGGGGTGCTGGTGCTCACCACCTTCCTGGTCTACGCCGACCACGCCGGCTACCACGACAACGCGGACGACACGGTCAGCTTCCTGGACGCGGCCTACTACGCCACCGTCACCCTCTCCACCACCGGCTACGGCGACATCACCCCGGTCAGCGACGGCGCGCGACTGGTCAACATCTTCGTGATCACCCCGCTGCGCGTGGTCTTCCTGATCATCCTGGTCGGCACCACCCTCGAAGTGCTCACCGAACGCACCCGCCTGCAGTGGCGGATCGAACGCTGGAGGCACACCGTGCGCGAGCACACCGTCGTGATCGGCTACGGCACCAAGGGGCGCAGCGCCGTCGACACCCTGCTGGGCCAGGGCGTCCCGAAGGACTCCATCGTGGTGGTCGACCCGCAGGCCAGGGCGATCGACCAGGCCACCCACGACGGACTCGTCGGCGTCCTCGGCGACGCGACCCGCGCCGCGACCCTGCTGCGCGCCGAACTCCCGCGCGCCGCGCAGGTGGTGGTCGCGCCCGAACGCGACGACACCGCCGCGCTGATCATGCTGACCGCCCGTCAGCTCAACAAGGGTGCGACCGTGGTCGCCGCGGTCCGCGAGGACGAGAACGCCCCGCTGCTCCGCCAGAGCGGCGCCGACGTCGTCGTCACCTCCTCCAGCTCGGCGGGCCGCCTGCTCGGCATGTCGATGCTCAGCCCGAACGCCGGCTCCGTGATGGAGGACCTCCTCACCTACGGCAACGGCCTCGACGTCGCCGAACGCCCCGTCACCAAGGCCGAAGCCGGCCGCAGCCCCCGCGACTGCGCCGACCTCGTCGTCGCAGTCGTCCGCGGCCGCCGCATCCTCAACTACACCGAACCCGAAGCCGCGACCCTCCACCTCACCGACCGCCTCATCGTCATCAAACCAGCCACCCCAGTCGCCACCTGACGCAGCCACCCGGAAGCAACGCTGCCGCCCCCAGCGCCAGCACCTCAGCCCCGGCACAAGCCGCCTCCTCACCCCCGGTGCGCCGCAGGCTTGAGCGGCAGCAGCTCCGCTGGCACGGCGTCAGCCATCTCTTCACCGCAAGCGACTCCCGCTACAGCAACGGCAGCTCCAGCCGGGAGACCGCCCGGGGGATGACGGCCAGGGCGTCAGCGAGAGCGAGGCCTCGAAACATGGCGGGGCCGTCGTGCGGCCAGCACAGCACCACCTCTTCACCCCGCTTGCGCCGCAGGCTTGAGCGGCAGCAGCTCCGCCCTGACTCCAGCCCGGAGGGACTGCCCTGGGGGGAGACGGCCAGGGCGTCGGCGAGGGCGAGGCCTCGAAGCACGGCGGGGCCGTCGTGCGGCCAGCACAGCACCACCTCTTCACCCCGCTTGCGCCGCAGGCTTGAGCGGCAGCAGCTCCGCCCTGACTCCAGCCCGGAGGGACTGCCCTGGGGGGAGACGGCCAGGGCGTCGGCGAGGGCTAGGCCTCGGAGCATGGCGGAACCGTCGTGCGGCCGGCACAGCACCATCTCTTCATCCCCCTTGCACCGCAGGCGACTCCCGCTACAGCGCCAGGAGCTCCGTCTGGGCTCCGGCCGGGAGGCCGGCTGGGGGGATGACGGCCAGGGCGTCGGCGAGGGCTAGGCCTCGGAGCATGGCGGGGCCGTCGTGGGGGAGGAGGGCTAGGCCGGTGGGGGTGTGGCGGACGGGGTGGAGGCGGGTGTCGCGGGGGTGGCCGGGGAGGGGCGCGGCGAGGTGACCGGTGTGCGGGGCGGGGGCCGGGCGGCCGGAGCGGGCGTGCAGGAGGGGGAGGGCGAGGGTGACGGTGCCGGCCACCGCGGCGAGCGGGTTGCCGGGGAGCCCGACCAGGTGGCGGCCGCCGGGCAGCGCCGCCAGCAGCATCGGGTGCCCCGGCCGGACGGCCACGCCGTCGACGCGCAGGTGGCCGCCGGTAGCCTCGAGTGCGTCGTGCAGGAAGTCGACCGGCCCGGCGGCGGTCCCGCCGGTGGTGAGGACCAGGTCGGCGGGCGAGTGCCGGATGGCGTCCCGCAGCAGCCCGAAGTCGTCCCGCACGTACCGTCGGCCGATCAGTTCGGCCCCGGCCGCGGCCAGCCACGGCGGCAGCAGCGGTCCGAGCGCGTCCCGCACCCGCCCGGGCCCGGGGAGCCCGGAGTCCAGCAACTCGTCGCCGAGGACGAGCAGTTCGACGGTGGGGCGGCGGTGCACGGCGAGCGTGTCGTGGCCGGCCGCGGCGGCCAGGCCTAGCACCGCGGGGGTGACCATCGTCCCGGCGGGCAGCAGTTCCTCGCCGCTCGTGCACTCCTGCCCGCGCGGACGGATGTCTTGCCCCGGGTCCACCCGGCCGTGCAACTGCCGGACGTCACCGGGGTGTTCGTCGACCCGGCCGTGTTCGCGGCGGAGCACCCCGGTGGCGCCCGGCGGGAGCTGGGCGCCGGTGGCGATCTCCACCGCGGTGCCGTCGGGCAGCGGGTGGCCGAAGTCGCCGGCCAGCAGCCGTCCGGTCAGCCGCCACGGGCCGGGTCCGGCCACCGCCCAGCCGTCCATCGCGGAGGTGTCGAACGCGGGCAGGTCGGTACGGGCGGCCAGCGGACGGGCCAGGGTGCGACCGGCCGCGTCCGCCAGCGCGACGTGTTCCACCGGCAGCGGCCCGGCCGCCGCCCGTGCGGCCGCCCGGGCGTCCGGCCACGGGCATCCGCGCAGGGTGGCCTCGCCACGCTCCAGCCGTACGTCCGGGTCCACCATCCCGCCGCTCAACGCCCCGTCGATCATCGCCCGACCGCCCGACCGCACGGGCCGGCGCCGAGCCGGGCACAACCGCCCCGCCGGACCCGAGCCACCGCCACCGACCCGCTCATCGCTCGGCCGCGTCCGTCCCGGCCGCACCGTCCGACTCCGCCGCCCACCGCTCGGCGAGCGCCGTGGCCTTGGCCGTCGCGTCGGCGACGGCTGCCGGGCCACCGCCGTCGAGGGCGGCCGCGTAGCCCACCAGGAAGGCCGTCAACGGCGCGGCCGGGCGCTCCACACCGTGGGCGACCACCCGGGTCATGTCCAGCAGGGCCCGGACGTCCACCGCCAGGTCGAGGCCGAGTTCGGCACCGGCCGCGGCCATCCACTCATCCAACGTGCGCTCCATGACGCCCATGCTGCCCGATCCGCGCACCGCGGGGCCGCTTCCGGGGTGAGCGTCCCGAGTCGTTTCGCTCACGGGCGCCGCCGCGGCCGGTGAGGATCACCCCTCGCGGGCCGCCCGCTCCCGGGCCGCCGCGACCTGCTCCCAGGTGTCGCAGTCCTGCGCGGCCCCCGCCGGATCGGGCACCCGGACCAGCCGCAGCCCCAAGGTCACCCGCCGCAGCGGCGCACCCGCCGGGTCGCCCAGCGCCGCCACCGCCGACCGCAGCGCCGCCGTCCGGTACACCGCGGCCAGCGGCTGCTCCCGCCCGTCGGCGTCCACCAGCAGCGCCCCGTCCGCCGCCCCGTCCGGCGGGACCGGCCCGTCCAGCGCGGCCACCAGCCGGTCGACGGTCGCGCGGTCCAGGAACGGCAGGTCGGCGGCGAGCAGCAGCACCGCGGGCGCGGCGGCGTACGGCAGCGCCGCGGCGAGCGCCGCCACCGGCCCGCCACCGGGCGGGTCCTCGCGCAGCAGGCGCACCCCGGCGGGCCCGGTCGGCCGCGGCGGGCCGACGACCAGGACCGCACCCGCCCCGGCGCAGGCGTCCAGCACCCGGTCCAGTAGCGTCCGTCCGCCGACCTCCAGCGCGGGCTTGTCCGCCCCGCCCAGCCGTCGCCCGGCCCCGCCGGCCAGCACCACCGCGTCGTACTCCGTCACCCGGCCAGTATCCGCCGCGCCCGGAACCCGGCGGGCGGCTACTCCTCGTCCTCGACGATCTCCGCGTCGACCACCCCGTTGTCCTCGTGCGGGACCTCCACGCGTTGGACGTTGGCGGCGGCGCCGAGTTCCAGGATCACCGGCAGGGTCAGGCCGCCGTAGCGCTCGTTGACCGCGTCGGCGAGGGCCTCCGGGTCGTCGGGGTGGTCGGCCAGCGCCTCGTCGAAGTCGCGCAGGTAATCGGCGGTGAAGCCGAGCACCCGGTGCGCGGCGTCGTCCATGCCGGGGGCGCGGTGGCCGGCGATCACCCGGTCCACGCCGAGGTCGGCGATCCGGCCCAGGTTGTGCGACCACTGGTCGCGGGCGGCGGGGTCGGTGTCGGCGGTCCACACGTGCGTGCCGTTGTAGACGAAGTCCCCGGCCACCACGGTGCGGATGCTCGGGATGTGCGCCACCGTGGAGCCCGCCGCGTCGCCCTGGCCGAGCTGCAGCACCCGGATCAGCTGACGGTCGATCATCAGCGGCTGCGGCAGCAGCGGGGCGGGCAGCAGCGGCTGGTCGGGGATGTCGTCGCCGTACACCGGCTTCCACTGCGCGACCTTCGCGGCGGCGGTCTGGCCGATCCCCTGCACCACGGACGGCGCGGCGAGCAGCTGCGCGGCGGGGAACAGCCGCAGCACCTCCTCGGCGCCGAAGTAGTGGTCCGGGTGCTGATGGGTGATCACGATCGCCAGCAGCTGGCGGCCCTTCCCGGCGATCCACTCGGCCAGCTCGCGGCCCGCCGAACGGGTCAGCTGGGCGTCCACCAGGATCGCCGTGCGCTCGCCCATGATCAGGCTGGAGGTGGCGAAGAACGCGGTCTCCGGACCGGTGAAGACGTCCACCTCCAGCGGGCGGACGGCCGGCGCGCCGCCCGCGCCGAGATGCGCTCCGCCGCCCTGGGCGGTCTCGTCGGGCGGTGACGCGGTCACGGCGGCTCCCTGGTCGGTTGCGGCGGCGGGCCGGACCGGCCCGATCCCCACCAGCCTGTCCGCAACACCCCGGCGACGCCGGGTAGGCGCGCCCAGGAGGGTGATCACTCCGGCGCCCGCCGAACGCCCTCGGCACCCGGTGGGGCGGCCATCGACGTCGGCTATTGTCGGTGGTCCCTCGGACCACGGCAGACCTGACGCGCACACACCTGGGAGTTCCTGATGGACCGGCTCCGCACCACCGTTCGCCCGTATGCCTGGGGCTCGGTGACGGCCATCCCCGAGCTGCTCGGGCAGGAGCCGACCGGTGAGCCGCAGGCCGAGCTGTGGATGGGCGCCCACCCCGGATCGCCGTCACTGGTCGACCGGGGCGACGGGCCGCAGCCGCTGGACCGGGTGATCGCCGCCGACCCGGTCGGCGAGCTCGGCGCCGCCGCGGTGGAGAAGTTCGGGCCGACCCTGCCGTTCCTGTTCAAGGTGCTCGCCGCCGCCGTCCCGCTCTCCATGCAGGCCCACCCGACGCTCGCCCAGGCCCGCGCCGGATTCGCCGCGGAGGAGGCCAGCGGCGTGCCGCTGGACGCGCCGCAGCGCAACTACAAGGACGCCAACCACAAGCCCGAGCTGATCTGCGCGCTGAGCGAGTTCGAGGGGCTGTGCGGCTTCCGCGAGCCCGCCGACGCGGCCGCCCTGATGGCGTCCCTGGCGGTGCCCGCGCTCGACCCGCTGATCGACCTGCTGCGCAGCAAGCCCGAGTCGGAGGCACTGGCCGGCGCGCTCGCCGAGATCCTCTCGATGACCGGCGAGCAGGCCGAGCGGACCGTCGCCGAGGTCGCCCGCGCCGTCACCGTCGCCGCCCCCGCCGACCCGACCGGCGCGCTGGCCGGCTACGCCTTCGCCGCCGCCGAACACCCCGGCGACACCGGGCTGCTCGCCGCCCTGCTGCTCAACCACATCGTGCTGCAGCCCGGCGAGGCGCTCTACCTCGGCGCCGGCGTCCCGCACGCCTACCTGCGCGGCACCGGCGTCGAGATCATGGCCAACTCCGACAACGTGCTGCGCTGCGGACTCACCCCCAAGCACGTCGACGTCCCCGAACTGCTCAAGGTGGTCGACTTCCACGCCACCCGGCCCGAGGTCCTGCGCCCCGAGCCCGCAGCCGACGGCGAACGCCACTACCCCGTCCCGATCGACGAGTTCCGGATCTCCCGGTACGACCTCACCGCCGACCGCCCGGTGCACCTGCCCGGCGACGCCCCGCAGATCCTGCTCTGCACCGCCGGCACCGTCCACCTCGCCGACGGAACACAGGAGTTGACCCTCTCCCCCGGCCAGTCCGCCTACCTTGCGGGCAACGGCGTCGCCACCACCGCGACCGGCCCGGGCACCGTCTTCCGCGCCACCGTCACCCTGGACTGACCCGCCTTCAGACCACCGGACGGGCCGCCTGGTACGCCAGTCGGCCCTCCGCACCGTCGCCGATCGCGGTCAGCACCTCGTCCAGCGCCAGGAACTCCTCCCAGCGCTCCCGCCCGCCGGCCTGCACCAGCACGGCCACCACCAGGTCCTCCAGCTCCGGCACCCGCTTGTTCTTCCACACCTTGTCGGCCAGGCTCACCAGCAGGTCCTCGACCCGCGTACCCGGGGCGTCCCACGAGGCGTGCCCCGCCGCGAACCGGGCCAGCTCCGGCGGTACCCCGGCGGCCAGCAGCAGGTCACGGCCGGCCGGCTCGTGCGCCGACTCCGGGCCGGAGAGCTCCGCCCGGTGCACCGCCTTCCCGATGTCGTGCGTCGCCGCCCCGAACAGCACCGCCGCCGGCTCGAACTCCAGCTCCGGACAGCGCCGTTGCACCCACGCCACCAGCTGCGCCGCCACGTCGTGCACCAGCCGCAGGTGCGCCACCAGCCGCGGCGGCGCAGCCGCCTCGGCCAGCAGCGCGGCGGCCCGCTCGGGCAGCGGGCGCAGCGCCGGTTCCGTCGACTCGTCCACGGTCGAACTCCCGTCTCTCGGTCACAGGATGCGACGGAGCCCCCGCGGACCGAGGTCCGCGGGGGCTCCCGAACTGATCGCGGATCAGCTCTTGTCGTAGAAGCCGAACATGTCGACGATCAGGTCGGTCTCGCCGAAGCTGACGTTCCAGAAGTCGACCAGGCCGGTGGTGCCGGTGTTCGCCTGCACCAGGTTGGGGACGGTGTCCCCGCGCTTCCAGTTCAGCGAGGACACGTTCGGCACCGGCGGCATGGTGGCGTAGTTGCCCTGGTAGGCCGCCTTGGTGTTCGGGTCCGGCGCGACGGAGAGGTGACCGTCGCCCGCGGTGTTGGTGACGGTCGCGTTCAGCGCCCAGCCGGTGATGTTCGAGTCCCAGGAGCCGAGGTCCAGCGGCACGTAGTCGAAGCCGCCGTAGTTGGCGTCGTACGCGTACAGCGGGTGGCCCCAGCTCGGGTCCCGGGTGTCGACCAGGCGGTCCGGGTTGACCGGGATGTAGGCGCTCTGGCTGTTCTGCGTGTAGTAGCCGACCACGTCGACGATCACGTCCGACGCCTTCCAGGCGCCGTTCTGGATCTGGATGCGGCCGTCCGCGCCGACCGGCACGATCACCGAGTTGGCCACGGTCTGGCCGACGGTGAAGTTGACGTTCGAGGCGGTGGGCAGGGACTGCCCGCTCGGGTACACCGTCAGGTGGCCGTCGCTGCCCGGGTTGGTGACGGTCACGTTCAGCGCCACCGCGGTGAACTTGCTGTCCGGCACCTGCGCGTTGGTCGGGATGGTCACCGGAACGGTGCCGTACGCGGCGACCTGGCCGCGCGGGGCGCCGGTGCCGTCACGGGTGTCCAGCAGGCGCTGCGGGTTGACCGGGGTGTAGCCGGAGGCCTGCGACTGGGTGAAGTACCCGGTCACGTCGGCGATCAGGTCGACGTTGCCCCAGCCGCCGTTGTACAGGTCGACGTAGCCGTTCGCCCCGACCGGCGCGATCACCAGGTTCGGAACCGTCTGGCCCGGCGCGTAGTTGAGGTTCGACGTGGTCGGACGGGCGTCGCCCTCGCCGTAGACGGTCACGTGGCCCGGAGTCTCCGGGTTGGTGACGGTGACGTTCAGCGCGACCGCGGTGACCCCGGCCGGGATGCCGCCGTTGCCCGCGATCTTGATCCGCGAGGTGCCGTAGGCCCCGACCTTGGCCGCGGGGGCGCCGGTGCCGTTACGGGTGTCCAGCAGACGGGTCGGGCCGTACGCGGTGTACGCGTTGCCCGCGGTCACCACGTTGAGGCCGCCGTTGACGGTGTTGGCGGCGCCGTCGGCCAGGCTGACGGAGATCGCGTAGCTGCCCAGGTGGGCGTAGGTGTGCGTCTGCTTGACCTCGGCGGTCGAGTAGATCGTCACCGGAGTGGTCGGGCTGCCGTCACCCCAGTTGATGGTGGCGGTGATCGGCCAGGTGTCGCTGGTGGCCGAGATGCTCAGCTCGATGCTGCGGGCGGTCGCCTGCACGGCGTGCAGCGAGGCACCCAGCGTGGCGTTGCCCACCGACAGCGCGCCGGCCTGCGGCTGCGCGTTCGGCTTGACGGACTGCTGCGCCGAGACCGACCCGCTGAAGGTCTGGAACTCGGGCTTCGGGGCCTGGACCGCAGCGTGCGCGCCGGCGGCCTTGGCGGAGGAGGGAGTTGAGTGCGAGTCGGCCGCTACGGCCTGGCTCGGGATGAACGCGAGACCGGCAGCAACGGCAGCGGCTCCCGCGAGAAAACGGCGATAAGACACCGACACCTCGTGAATAAAGTGATGATCCGATGAGAGGCTCGCTTAGCGTACAGATTCCGCCTTGCTCGAACAATCGCCTTTTTCCGAGCGCCGTATGACGCTTGGCCGAACGCCGACAAAATCTCCGACGGTCCGTCAGGTCACATCGCGGGTCATGTCGACAAAGCGTGAATAGTGGCCCTGGAAAGCGACGGTAATTGTCGCGGTGGGACCGTTTCGGTGCTTTGCGACGATGAGGTCCGCTTCGCCTGCCCGCGGCGACTCCTTCTCGTAGGCGTCCTCACGGTGCAGCAGGATGACCATGTCCGCGTCCTGCTCGATCGAGCCCGACTCACGCAGGTCGGAGACCATCGGCTTCTTGTCGGTGCGCTGCTCGGGACCACGGTTCAGCTGGGACAGCGCGATCACCGGGACCTCCAGCTCCTTCGCCAGCAGCTTCAGGTTCCGGGACATGTCCGACACCTCCTGCTGGCGGCTCTCCGCCCGCCGCGAGCCGCCCGACTGCATCAGCTGCAGGTAGTCGATGACCACCAGCCGCAGGTCGTTGCGCTGCTTCAGCCGCCGGCACTTCGCCCGGATCTCCATCATCGACAGGTTCGGCGAGTCGTCGATGTACAGCGGAGCCGCCGTCACCTCCGGCATCCGCCGCGCCACCCGGGTCCAGTCGTCGTCCGTCATGTTCCCCGACCGCATGTGGTGCAGCGCCACCCGCGCCTCCGCCGACAGCAAGCGCATCGCGATCTCGTTGCGCCCCATCTCGAGCGAGAAGATCACGCTCGGCAGGTTGTTGTGGATCGAACACGCCCGCGCGAAGTCCAGCGCCAGCGTGGAGTTGTGGGTCGGGACCATCGAACGGGTCGCCAGGTAGAGGTGGTCCGGGTTGTCGACCTCCACGCAGCGGACCGGCACGCTCTCGATCTCACGGACGTCCACGATGTAGCGCTGCGCCGACTTCGGAGTGGCCGGCCGCCGTCGCTCCGCGTGCGCCGCACGCTTGCGATCGAGCTCGAACACCTCGGTGGTGGGCGTGAAGGTGATCCGGTACAGGGTCGAGGTCTCGGCAGAGCGTCCGGCGACCGGCCTCGTCGCCATCCCGCAGCGGTAGCCGAGGCCGACCACCAGCTCGCGGAAGTCCTCAGCCAACCGGCGGTCGGTCACCGCGAACTGCACCGAGCCGGTCTTGGTCACCGTGCCGTCGGAATCCAGCAGCCCGGCCAGCAGCGCCCTGCGCTGCTCGACCGAGCCGCGCAGGTACGCCGCGGGGATGTGCTTGCTCCCGAGCACCCCGAGATCCCGCAGAACGGTCAGTAGGCTGCCGTGCCGCCGGGTGCACGCGTCACAGCGCGGCTCGGCGAACGGCGAGGCGCACGCACGGCCGCAGTCCACGCAGACGGTGGGCTGGACGGGCTCCGAGACCAGCCGCGCCCGGCCGCCGCACGAGCGACCGCAGGTGCGCACGTGGGCGAGCTTGGGCGTGAAGACGGCGCCGCAGACCACGCAGGACCGCTCGAAGGTGCTCGGCGGCTCCACCGCGTACCGGACCGCGTACGTCGGGGAGCCGTCGCCGACGGGCTTCAGGTCGAAGCCGTCCCGCGCGATCCGCTGAACCACCTCGGGGTCGGTCGTGGTGATCCGGGCCGCGTCGGTGTGACCGTCGCCCAGCCAGGCCCCGAGGGTGTACGGCGGAACGGGGAGCTCGCGCCGGGGCAGTTCGAGCGCGGCAGTGTTGCGTACCGAGTGGTTGCTGCGGCCGTCCGCCGAGGCGCAGCGCAGCGTCGCGGCGATCTCCTTGGTGGTCCGGATCCGGCCGACGCCGCCCGAGCGGCGTGCGGCGCGGGTCTCGGTGAGCCACTGGTGGTCCGCATCGGCGACCACCGAGGTGCCGTCGTCGAACACCACCTCGAAGCAGGGCCGCCCGGTCATCACCTCGGTGGCGGCCACCACCCGGGTCGGTCGGCCCTGGGCGTCGAGCAGCAGGTCTCCCGCGCGTACCGCGCCCATGGTGGTCCAGCCGTCCGGCGTCGGCAGCGGGGTGTCGAGGGCGAGGGCCTTACCCATGGCCGGGCGGGCGGCGATGACGATCATCTGGCCGGGGTGGAGGCCGTTGGTGAGGGCGTCGAAGTCGGCGAAGCCGGTGGGGACGCCGGACATCTGGCCGGAGCGGGAGCCGATCGCCTCGATCTCGTCGAGGGCGCCCTCCATGATGTCGGCGAGCGGGGCGTAGTCCTCGTTGGTGCGCTGCTCGGTGACGGCGTAGATCTCGGCCTGGGCGGCGTTGACGATGTCGTCGACGTCGCCCTCGGCGGCGTAGCCCATGCCGGCGATCCGGGTGCCGGCCTCGACCAGGCGGCGCAGGACCGCGCGTTCGTGGACGATCTCGGCGTAGTACTCGGCGTTGGCCGCGGTGGGGACCGAGTTGACCAGGGTGTGCAGGTAGGAGGCGCCGCCGACGCGGACGAGTTCGCCGCGCTTGGTGAGCTCGCCGGCCACGGTGATCGGGTCGGCGGGCTCGCCGCGCGCGTAGAGGTCGAGGATCGCGCCGTGGATCAGCTCGTGCGCGGGGCGGTAGTAGTCGGCGGGCTTGAGCACCTCGACCACGTCGGCGATGGCGTCCTTGGAGAGCAGCATGCCGCCGAGGACCGACTGCTCGGCCGCCAGGTCCTGCGGGGGGACCCGCTCGAAGCCCTCGCCGCCGAAGCCGCCCTCGCGGTCGCGGTCGCCGTCTCGGCCCGCCCGCTCACCCTTGGCCGGGAAGCGGTCGCCGCCCTTGCCGTCCCGCCGCTGGAAGCCGCCGGAGCCGCCCTGGCCGCCGCCTTGCCCACCGCCCTGGCCGCCCTGGCCATTCGAGCGGCGGGTGACCGGCAGGCGGTCTCCGGGGCCGTCCGGGAACGAGTCCAGCGGGAAGGCGTCGTCGGACGGCTGCCAGTCATCCTCCGGCGGCGGGGCGTCGTGGTCGTCGTACTGGGGGCCGGTCACGCGTCTTCCCCGATCAGCGAGTGGTGCGAGTTGGTGCGGGCCTGTCCGGTGGCGCACCCTCTTTCTTACGCCACCGAGCCGACAGTTCCGGCCGTGTGCGGGGCGGTGTCGCGCGGGCACCGTGGTCTGGTCCGGGGCCACGGTACGGGGGTCGGGCGGGTTCCTCCAAGGCGGTTATCCACAGGCCATGTGGATAAGTGTCCGAAGGCTGTGGAGAACCCCCGGAAAGCTGTGCACAACCCTGTGGACACCGTTGTGGATAACCACACGATCGCTCCGGTGTCAACTCGCTGACCTGCGAGTACTTCTTCGACGGGCTGTGCATGAGAAATTCTTCACACACCCGTGAGCGGAGCCGTTCAGGTGTTCGATCGGCCGTTCGAACGGGCGCTCATCCACAGGATCGGTAATAGATCGATGGGGCTAGTGCCTATTACCTGTGGATGAGTAGGCTGACCCCATGCCCTGGAGATCCACAGCAGCACCCGAACGCCGCCGCCACGACCGGGAGATCCTCGCCCTCGCCGTCCCGGCCTTCGGCGCCCTGGTCGCCGAACCGCTCTTCCTGATGGCCGACTCCGCCATCGTCGGACACCTCGGCACCGCCCAGCTGGCCGGCCTCGGCATCGCCTCCGCCGCGCTCACCACCGCCGCCGGGGTGTTCGTCTTCCTCGCCTACGCCACCACCGCCGCGGTCGCCCGCCGGATCGGCGCCGGCGACCGGCGGGCCGCCATCCAGCAGGGCATCGACGGCATCTGGCTGGCCCTGCTGCTCTCGGTCGGCGTGGTCGCCCTCACCCTGGCGCTCGCCCCGCAGGCCGCCCACCTGCTCGGCGCCTCCCCCACCGCCGCCCCGTACGCCGTCACCTACCTGCGGATCAGCGCGCTCGGGGTGCCGGCGATGCTGCTGGTGCTGGCCGCCACCGGCGTGCTGCGCGGGCTGCAGGACACCCGCACCCCGCTGCTGGTGGCGATCGGCGGCTTCAGCGCCAACCTGCTGCTCAACCTGGGCCTGGTCTACGGCGCCGGCCTGGGAGTGGCCGGCTCCGCCTGGGGCACCGTGATCGCGCAGACCGGGATGGCCGCGGCGTACGTCGCGGTGGTGGTCCGCGGCGCCCGCCGGGAGGGCGCGAGCCTGCGGCCGGACCGCACCGGGATCAAGGCCTCCGCCCGGGCCGGCGGCCCGCTGGTGGTGCGCACCATCAGCCTGCGCGCGGCGCTGCTGATCGCCACCGCGGTGGCCGCGAACCTCGGCGACGCCGAGGTGGCGGCCCATCAGATCACCATGACCATCTGGTCGTTCGTCGCCTTCGCGCTGGACGCCATCGCGATCGCCGGGCAGGCCATCATCGGCCGCTACCTGGGGGCGAGCGACCTGCCGGGCACCCGGGAGGCCACCCGGCGGATGGTCGAGTGGGGCATCGGCGCGGGCGTGCTGTTCGGCCTGCTGATGGTGCTGGCGCGGCCGCTGTACATCCCGCTGTTCACCGCCGACCCGGCCGTCCGGAGCCAGCTCGCCACGGTGCTGCTGCTGGCCGCGCTGACCCAGCCGGTCGGCGGACTGGTCTTCGTGCTGGACGGCGTGCTGATGGGCGCCGGCGACGGCGGCTACCTGGCCTGGGCGATGCTCGCCACCCTGCTGGTCTTCACCCCGGCCGCGCTGGCGGTGCCCGCGCTCGGCCTGGGCCTGGCCGGCCTGTGGTGGGCGATGAACCTGTTCATGCTGGCCCGCGCCGCCTTCCTGACCGGCCGGGTGCGCACCGGCCACTGGATGGTGACCGGCGCGGTGCGCGCCTGAGCACGGGCCTCGCCACGGGCACGACGAACCACCGGCACGACGAAGGGGCCGGACTCCCTGCGGAGTCCGACCCCTTCGTACTGGCTACTGCTTCGCTCAGGCGGCGACGACGTTGACGTCGAGGTTGGCCTGGACGTCACCGTGCAGCTTGACCGACACCTTGTGGGTGCCCACGGTCTTGATCGGCGAGGCGATCGCGACCGCGCGCTTGTCCACGACCGGGCCGTCGGCGGCCTTGATGGCGTCGACGACGTCGGCCTGGGTCACCGAGCCGAACAGGCGGCCGGCGTCGCCGGAGCGGACGGCCAGCTTGACCTGGAGGCCCTCGAGCTTCGCCTTGATCTCGTTGGCGGCCTCGAGGGTCTGGATGGCGTGGATCTTCCGGGCGCGACGGATGGCGTCGACGTCCTTCTGACCGCCCTTGGTCCAGCGGATGGCGAAGCCACGCGGGACCAGGTAGTTGCGGGCGTAGCCGTCCTTGACCTCGACGACCTCGCCGGCGCTGCCGAGGCCGGGGACCTCGTGAGTGAGGATGATCTTCATTCTTCGGTCACCCTCTCTTAGCGCGTGGTGGAGGTGTAGGGCAGCAGCGCCATCTCACGGCTGTTCTTCACGGCCGTGGCGACGTCACGCTGGTGCTGGGTGCAGTTGCCGGTGACCCGGCGGGCACGGATCTTGCCGCGGTCGGAAATGAACTTCCGCAGCAGGTTCGTGTCCTTGTAGTCAACGTAGTTGACCTTGTCCTTGCAGAAGACGCAAACCTTCTTCTTCGGCTTGCGAGCAGGCGGCTTCGCCATCGTGTGCTCCGTTTAGGTACGAAATCTGTCAGCGTTGCCGGGTCTTCGTGAAACCCGGCCCGCACCGCTTTAGAACGGGGGTTCCTCCGAGAAGCCGCCACCGGACGGGGCACCCCAGCCGCCGCCCTGCTGGCCGCCGGACGGGGCGCTGGACGCCCACGGGTCGTCGGACGGACCGGACTGGCCGCCACCGGAGTTTCCACCCCAGTTGCCGCCGCCCTGGCCGCCGCCGTAACCGCCGCCCTGCTGGCCGCCGCCACCGCCGAAGCCGCCGCCACCGCCCGGACCACCGGTCCGGTTGGCGCGGGTGACCTTGGCGGTCGCCGAGCGCAGGCTGGGGCCGACCTCATCGACCTCGACCTCGAAGACCGTCCGCTTCTCGCCTTCCTTGGTCTCGTAAGACCGCTGGCGCAGTCGGCCCTGCACGATGACGCGCATGCCGCGCTGCAGCGACTCGGCCACGTTCTCCGCCGGCTGACGCCAGACGTTGCACGTGAGGAAGAGGCTCTCGCCGTCCTTCCACTCGTTGGTCTGGCGGTCGAAGGTGCGCGGGGTGGACGCGATACGGAACTTCGCGACCGCCGCACCCGACGGGGTGAAGCGCAGCTCGGGGTCGTCGACGAGGTTGCCGACGAGGGTGATGACGGTCTCGCCTGCCATGTGGTGATGACCTCTCGGAAAGGAGTTCTGCGGTGCTCGTCAGCGATGTTTCACGTGAAACATGCGACGTGAGCGCTCCGGCGCGGACGCCGGAGTGGGCTCAGTGGGTGTCCGGGCGCAGGACCTTGGTCCGCAGAACCGACTCGCTCAGGCTGAGCTGGCGGTCGAGCTCCTTGACGACCTCGGGCGTGGCCTTGAGGTCGATGACCGAGTAGATGCCCTCGGACTGCTTGTTGATCTCGTACGCCAGGCGACGACGGCCCCAGGTGTCGATCTTCTCAACCTTGCCGCCGCCGGTGCGGACGACGTTGAGGAAGCTCTCGATCAGGGGGGAGACAGCTCGCTCTTCGACCGAGGGGTCGAGGATGACCATCACCTCGTAGTGACGCATGTGTAACCCACCTCCTTTGGACTCAACGGCCACGGTCTCTCCGTGGCAGGAGGGTTGTGCGCGTCGGCACCGGTGCCAGGGCATGCGGGCACGCCTCTACACCAGTACAGAGGTGCCAGCCTACCGGGTGACCCGACCGGCGGACAAAACACTTCGGTCCAGGGGTTGCCACCCGGAGCGAATCGGTCGCAATCTGGACAGAACGGCAAGCTTCCCTCCACTGGAGGTGGGTCCCATGGCGCAGACAGTCCACCGGCCGCCGCTGACGCTGAACACCGACGGGCACGCACATCCACGGGAGAACGCCCTGGTCGGCGTCACCGCGTTGCTCGGCCTGGTCGCCTTCGTCACCTCGTTCTTCCACAACCTGCATCTGCTGACCTCGTGGACCGGCCTGTTCGGCGTCATCGCCGGACTTGTCGGCCTGTTCTACTCGGTGACCACCGCCGAGCGGTTCGTGGTGGTGATCGGGCTGGGCGCGTCCGCGTTCGGCCTCTACCTCGGAGTGGCGCACGGCGGGCTGTTCGGGGGCGTGTGGTGAGCCCCGCGCGCGGCCACCGGTAGACCTCCGGGCCACCGAGCAACCCTTGGTGCCCTTCCCGCGTAATACCTGTGCGGCAGGTACGGGCGGGGAGGGCGCCGGCGCTTCCCGGCCCTCCGCCGATTCGCGGCCGAATCGGACCATTCGGGCGATAGGGTCAGGCCTTGACAAGGACTGACGAGGAGGAGCACCCAGCATGAGCCTGCGTCTGCGGACGATCACGCGTGAGGAACACCTGGCCTTCGTCCAGAGCCGCGCCTCGGCGAGCCACATGCAGGTGCCCTCCTGGGCGGACGTGAAGGCGGAGTGGCGCGCGGAGAGCCTGGGCTGGTTCGACCCCTCCGGTGAGATCGTCGGCGCCGGGCTGGTGCTCTACCGCCAACTGCCCAAGCTGAAGCGCTACCTGGCCTACCTGCCGGAGGGCCCGGTGATCGACTGGTTCGACAGGGACCTGGACGGTTGGCTGCAGCCGATGCTGGCGCACCTGAAGTCGCAGGGCGCGTTCTCGGTGAAGATGGGCCCGCCGGTGGTGGTCCGCCGCTGGGAGGCCGCCACCATCAAGGAGGCGATCGCCTCCAAGGAGGCCAAGCGGCTGCGCGACGTCGAGCCGGACTGGTACGAGCCGCGCGCCTTCGAGGTCTCCGACCGGCTGCGCAAGGCCGGCTGGCTGCAGGGCGAGGACGGCGGGGCCGGCTTCGGCGACGTGCAGCCCCGGTACGTCTTCCAGGTGCCGCTCGGCGGCCGCTCGCTGGACGACGTGCAGCGCGGCTTCAACCAGCTGTGGCGCCGCAACATCAAGAAGGCCGAGAAGAGCGGCGTCGAGGTGGTCCAGGGCGGCTACGAGGACCTCGCGGTCTTCCACAAGCTGTACGTGGTCACCGCCGAGCGCGACCACTTCACCCCCCGCCCCCTGGCCTACTTCCAGCGCATGTGGCAGGCGCTGACCGCCGAGGACCCCAACCGCATGCGGCTCTACCTCGCCTACCACGAGGGCGAGCCGCTGGCGGCCACCACGATGCTCACGGTCGGCGAGCACGTCTGGTACTCCTACGGCGCCTCGGCCAACCACAAGCGCGAGGTGAAGCCGTCCAACGCGATCCAGTGGCGGATGATCCGGGACTCCTACGCGCTCGGCGCGAGCCTCTACGACCTGCGCGGGATCAGCGACACCCTGGACGAGGACGACCCGCTGTACGGGCTGATCCAGTTCAAGCTCGGCACCGGTGGGCAGGCCGCCGAGTACCTCGGCGAGTGGGACTACCCGCTGAACAAGCTGCTGCACAAGGCGCTCGACCTCTACATGTCGCGCCGCTGACGCACCGTCACACCATTCGGGGAGAACGACGCATGACCTTGACGATGTACGTGGACACCGGCCGTTGGCGGGCGCACCAGCGCGGGCTGCTGGCGGAGTTCCCCGGGCTGGTACCGGTCGCCAAGGGCAACGGCTACGGCTTCGGCAACCGCCGGCTGGCGGCCGAGGCGGCCCGGCTGGGGACGCCGATGCTGGCGGTGGGCACGGCGGACGAGGCCGCCGAGGTCGCCGAGGACTTCCCCGGGGACCTGCTGGTACTCACCCCGTACCGGGTCGGTGAGGAGCCGCGGGAGCTGCCGCCGGAGCGGGTGGTGCGGACCGTGGCGCACGCCGAGGCGCTGGCCGCGCTGCCGTCCGGCAGCCGGGTGGTGGTGGAGTGCATGACCACGATGCGCCGGCACGGCATCGCCGTCGCGGACCTGGCCCGGCTGCCGGTCGGCGAGGTGCGGGTCGAGGGCTTCGCGCTGCACCTGCCGCTGGACCGCCCCGACGGCTCCGACCCGGTGGAGGAGGTCACCGGGTGGGTGCGGGCGATCGAGGCGGCCGGCCTGCCCACCGGGGCCGTCTACCTCAGCCACCTGGCCGCCAAGGACGTCACCCGGCTCGCCGAGCGCCACCCGCGGACGGTCTTCCGCTCCCGGATCGGCACCCGGCTGTGGCTCGGCGAGGTCGAGGCGCTCTCCTCGCGGGCCACCGTGCTGGACGTCACCCCGGTCGCCCGCGGCGAACGCTACGGCTACCGGCAGCACAAGGCCCCCTCCGACGGCCACCTGCTGGTGGTCACCGGCGGCACCGCGCACGGCGTCGGCCTGGAGGCGCCCAAGTACGTGCACGGGATGCTGCCCCGGGCCAAGGGCCTGGCCCGGGCCGGGCTGGCCACCGTCAACCGGACGCTCTCGCCGTACTCCTGGCGGGGCAAGCAGCTGTGGTTCGCCGAGCCGCCGCACATGCAGGCGTCGATCCTGTTCCTGCCGGGCGAGCTGAAGCCGCCCGCGATGGGTGACGAACTGCCGCTGAACGTCCGTCACACCACCACGCACTTCGACCGGGTGGCCGAGCGCTGAGCTAGCGCTTCGCCAGCGGGTCCGCGTCGGGGCTCGCGTCGGTGTCGGGGTCCGGGCCGAGGTCGGGGCCCAGCCAGTCCACCTCGCCGTGCGGGGCGTAGGCGGCGTAGCTCTCCTCCTCACGCAGCCGGCGGGCGGTGCCGATCACGAAGGTGTCCGGGGCGCCGTCCAGCACGCCGCCCGACGGGTCGTCACTTCCGTCCCAGCGCACCGGGTCGCGGTCCGGGAAGAGGATGTCGCGGACCACCAGGTAGCAGATGTACAGAGTGCCGATCAGGTGCAGGGCGATCGCGAAGTGGTACCACTCCTGGTCGATGCCGTGCTGCTTGGAGTCGCCGGAGTAGGCCAGGTAGGACCAGACGCCGAGGAAGTACAGCACCTCGCAGGCCTGCCAGATCAGGAAGTCCCGCCAGCGGGGGCGGGCCAGGGCGGCGAGCGGGATCAGCCAGAGCACGTACTGCGGCGAGTAGACCTTGTTGGTGAGCACGAAGGCCGCGACCACCAGGAAGGCCAGCTGGGCGAAGCGCGGGCGGCGCGGGGCGCTGAGCGCCAGCCAGCCGATCGCCAGGCAGCTGAGCACCAGCAGGCCGGCGATCCAGGTGTTCAGGGTGGACAGCTGGGCGTTGCGGACCTGCATGAGGATCAGCCAGAACGAGCCGAAGTCCTCCTTGCGGGTCTGGCTGAAGGTGTAGAAGGTCGCCCAGCCCTGCCAGTTGGCGATCATGATCGGCAGGTCGACCAGCAGCCAGGCGCCGGCCGCGCCGCCGAAGGCCAGGCCGAACTCCTTCCACCTGCCCGAGCGCCAGCACAGGATCAGCAGCGGCCCGAGCAGCAGCACCGGGTACAGCTTGGCGGCGGTGGCCAGGCCGATGAAGACGCCCGCCCAGAGCGGCTTGGAGCCCGACCAGAAGGCCATCGCCACCGCGGCCAGCGCGACCGCCAGCAGGTCCCAGTTGATGGTCGCGTTCAGCGCCAGGCAGGGTGCCAGGGCGAACAGCAGCGCGTCCCACGGGCGGCGGCGCTGGGTGCGCGAGACGGCGACCACCGCGACCACCGCACAGATCATCAGCATTCCGGCGTTGACCAGCCAGAACCACTGCTCACGGCCCATCATCTCGCCGTTCGGCGTGGTCAACCACGCCGCGACCTGCATGAACAGGCCGGTCAGCACCGGGTACTCCAGGTACTTCATGTCCGGCGAGCCCTGCGGGATCGGGTCCAGGTACGGGTGCCGGCCGTCGGCGAAGCCGCGCCCCGAGAACAGGTGCGGGATGTCGCTGTAACAGGCGTGCGTGTACTGGGTGGTGGCGCCGTGGAACCAGCCGTCGGTGTAGCACGGCGCCTTCTGGAACAGGCCCAGCAGGTAGGTGGCGATGACGGCCAGCGCCAGGAACTTGGCCGGCGTCCACCAGGACACCCCGAGCAGCGCCCGGCGCCCCGGCGGGCCGCCGAACAGCTCGCTGCCGGCCGCCGAGACCGGGTCCTCGTCCGCGGGGACGACCACGGTATCGGGCAGCGGGCCCTCGGCCGGGGCCGGGCCGGCCGCGGAGGTCTCGTCACGCAGGCTGGACGTCATGGCGCACATACTGCCGCACCGTCCGCCACAACCGAAGAGGGGCACGGGATTGCTCTCGCAGTCCGGTGCCCCTCTGTCGGGATCGTCCCCTTACGGCCTCCGTCAGCCGGCCGGGGGCAGGCCGCTGGCGCTGTCGCTCGGACTGCTCGTCGGCGACTTGCTGGGCTTGCCGGACTTGCTCGGGCTCGGGTTCGGGCAGAGCGGGCCGAGGAAGCAGCTCTGGCTGCTGCTCGGGCTCGGGCTGCTGCTCGGCTCGGCGGTGAGCGTCGGCGACGGGCCCACGGTCGCGGTCGGCTGGTCGGTCGGGCCGGTGGAGGCCGACGCGGAGGCCGAGGCGGACGCGCTGGCCGGAGCACCGGAGGAGTCGACCTGCTGGCCCCACGGCTCGGGGGCCGGGAAGTCCTTCACCGGCTGGTCCTTCAGCGCCACCTTCATGTAGCGGGTGAAGATGTCGGTCGGGAAGTCACCACCGTGCACGGACTCGTGGCCCGCGGTGCCGTTCAGCGAGAGCAGACCGGGCTTGCCCGCCTCCTCGCGCCACATACCGACCGAGGTGGCCAGCTGCGGGGTGTAGCCCACCCACCAGGCCGAGGTACCGGCGTCGGTGGTACCGGTCTTGCCGGCCACCGGGCGGCCCAGCGCGTTGGTCTTGTTACCGGTGCCGTTCTTGGCCACGTTCTCCAGCACGTCGGTGATGTTGTCGGCGACCGCCTGGTCCAGCGGCTGCTTCGGCGCGGACTTGGTGAACGCCGGCTGCTCCGCGCCGTTGTAGACCAGCTTGGCCACCGAGTACGGGTCGTTCTGCTGCCCGCGGGCGGCGAACACCGAGTAGGCCGAGGCCATCCGGATCGCGCTCGGGTGCGAGGTGCCGAGCGGGTAGGTGATGGTCGAGGAGGGCTCCAGGCTCTCCTTCTTCAGGCCGAGGCTGAGCACCATCTTCTCGACGTTGGCACCGCCCACGTCCTGGCCGAGCTGGACGAACGGCACGTTGTACGACCACTGCATGGCCTTCTTCAGCGAGACGTAGCCGGGCGTGCCCGGGCTGTCGTTGCGCTGCTTGTAGGGCTTGCCGTCGTCGCCGGTGAGCGGGGTGCCGTTCTTCGAGTAGATCGGCGACAGGTTGTTCGCCAGGTACAGCGACTCGGGGTTGATCTGGGTCGGCTTGCCGTCGGGGCCGCTCTTGGTCAGCACGCCGTTCTGCATCGCGGTGGCCAGCACGAAGGGCTTGAAGGTCGAGCCGACCGGGACCTTGGAGTCCGCGTTGTTGCTGTAGTGGCCGTTCTCGATGCCGTCGCCGCCGTAGATCGCGACGATCGCGCCGTCACCGGGCACCACCGAGGCGGCGCCGACCTGGACGTTGGTGTCGGCCGGGCGCTTGTCCGGGTGCAGCGACTCGGTCTTGACCTGGTCCACCGCGGCCTTCAGCGCGTCCACCTTGTCCTTCTGGAAGGTGGTGTAGATCTGGTAGCCGCCGCGGCCGAGCTTCGCGTCGGTGATCGTCGGGTCCTTGGTCATGATGAACTGGTTGACGGTGTCCACCAGGTAGGAGACCTCGCCGTTCATGCTGGCCGGGGCCTTCGGCTTGATCGGCTCCGGGAAGTCGGTGCACTTGGCGCGCTGCTCCGGGGTGAGCGCCTTGGTGATCACCATCCGGTCCAGGATCCACTTCCAGCGGGCCACCATGCGGTCGTGGTTGGCCTGGTTCAGGGTCGGGTCGTAGAGGCCCGCGCCCTTCAACAGGCCGGCCAGCATGGCGCCCTGACAGGCGTTCACGTCCTTGGCGTCCACGCCGTAGTACGCCTGGGCGGCGGCCTGGATACCGGTCGAGCCGCGGCCGAACCAGCTGGTGTTCAGGTAGCCCTTGAGGATGTCGTCCTTGCTCTGCGACCCGTTGATCTTCAGGGTGATGAAGAACTCCTTCAGCTTTCGCGTCAGGGTCTGGTCCTGGGACAGGTAGACGTTCTTCACGTACTGCTGGGTGATGGTCGAACCACCCTGGGTCTCACCGCCGGTGGCCATGTTGTACACGGCGCGGGCGATGCCCTTGGGGTCGATGCCGCTGTCGGTGCGGAAGGTCTCGTTCTCCGCGGCGATCACCGCGTCCTGGGCCTCGCGGCTTATCCCGGAGAGCTCCACCAACTGCCGGTTGGTGTCGCCCTTGCGGGCCATCTCGGTGCCGTCGGCCCAGTAGTAGATGTTGTTCTGGTCGTGGATCGCGTCCTTCGCGTTCGGCACCGTGACCAGCGCGTACGCGGTGCCGACCGCGGCCACGCCGCCGCCGAAGAACACCAGGAAGAGGCTCAGCACCAGCTTCCAGGAGGGCACCCAGCGCTTCCAGCCCTCCCGGCCGAACCGCGGGTAGTCGATGAAGCGCTTCTTGCCCGGCTTGCCGCCGCGCCCACCGGACCTGCCGTCCGACGGACCGCCCGAGCCGCCGGGGCCGCCGGGGCCGCTGCCACCGGCGCCGCCGGCACCGCCCTTGCGGCCCTGCTTGCGCATCTCGGCGCGGGTCAGCCGGGGCTGCTGCGCGGTCGCCCGCGTCGTGCGCCGACCTCCGCCGCCCGAGGCGAGCTCGTCGCGGCCCGTGCCGGGCGCGGCCCCGGGTGCGTAGTCGGGTGCGCCCTCGACCGGGCTGCCGTAGGCATACGGACGCCCGCTGTCGGCTCGCCGGGGCGGCGGCTGCTGTCCGCCCCCGGGATTGGCCGACCTACGCCGGTGTTCGCTCATCTCTCAGCAGCTCCTCGGTCAGGGTGCACAGCCGAAAGAGTACGGCGATCTGAAAGGTGGTCAATCGGGCATTGATGACCAATCAGGACGAAACGACCGCAGATCATTACACGCCCGTTGCTCAAAGCGCTTGTGATCGTGGTTACGCGTGCCCCCCTTGCCCCTTCCGTGACCCAGGGTTACTGTTGCCGATATATCGAGCCGATACATCGGCGCGATGCATCGATCCGGGACACTCCCATCGGAAGGAGAAGGCGGCATGAGTCGACGCTCCGGCGTGCTCGAGTTCGCCGTCCTCGGCCTGCTGCACGACGCGCCGATGCACGGCTACGAGCTGCGCAAGCGGCTGAACGTGCTGCTGGGCTCCTTCCGGGCCTTCTCCTACGGCACGCTCTACCCGTGCCTGAAGAACCTGGTCGCCCAGGGCTTCCTGGTCGAGGACAACCCGGACGTCGAGTACGTCCCGGCCACCGCGCTCAACGGCAAGCGGTCGAAGATCGTCTACCGGCTCTCCCCGGAGGGCAAGGAGCGCTTCGAGGAACTGCTCGCCGACACCGGCCCGGAGGCGTGGGAGGACGAGCACTTCGGCGTCCGCTTCGCCTTCTTCGGCCAGACCGACCGGGCCGTGCGGATGCGGGTGCTGGAAGGCCGGCGCAGCCGGCTGGAGGAGCGCCTGGAGCGGATGCGCAGCTCGATCACCCGCACCCGCGAGCGGTTCGACGACTACACCCTCGAACTCCAGCGGCACGGCCTCGAATCGGTGGAGCGCGAGGTCCGCTGGCTCAACGAGCTGATCGAGACCGAGCGGGCCACCAGAACCGGACGCGCACCCGCGTCCCCCCAAACTTCGGACGGCCGTGGCCAGGCCGCCGGGTCCTCGGACCCGCCGGGGCCACCGCACGACCGCCCGGGGCGCTCCTGACGGAGCGCTGCGCTCCGCGTCGGCCCCGGGCCGTCCGCGAGAGGTGAGGGCGCTCCGTGCGCCCGACAGACAGTCAGAACAGATGTGGAACCGAGGTGCCGCCACAGCACGGCGGATCTCATGAGATTCAGGGAGCAACCGGAATGGGTTCGGTTCGCGTAGCCATCGTCGGCGTGGGCAACTGCGCCGCCTCGCTGGTGCAGGGTGTCGAGTACTACAAGGACGCCGACCCGGCCGGTAAGGTCCCGGGCCTGATGCACGTGCAGTTCGGCGACTACCACGTCCGCGACGTCGAGTTCGTCGCCGCGTTCGACGTCGACGCCAAGAAGGTCGGCTTCGACCTGGCCGACGCCATCGGCAACAGCGAGAACAACACCATCAAGATCTGCGACGTGCCGCCGACCGGCGTCACCGTGCAGCGCGGCCACACCCTCGACGGCCTCGGCAAGTACTACCGGGAGACCATCGAGGAGTCCGACGAGGCCCCGGTCGACATGGTCCAGGTCCTGAAGGACCGCCAGGTCGACGTCCTGGTCTGCTACCTGCCGGTGGGCTCCGAGGCCGCCGCCAAGTTCTACGCCCAGTGCGCCATCGACGCCAAGGTCGCCTTCGTGAACGCCCTCCCGGTGTTCATCGCCGGCACCAAGGAGTGGGCCGACAAGTTCACCGAGGCCGGTGTCCCGATCGTCGGCGACGACATCAAGTCCCAGGTCGGCGCGACCATCACCCACCGCGTGATGGCCAAGCTGTTCGAGGACCGCGGTGTCATCCTCGAGCGCACCATGCAGCTGAACGTCGGCGGCAACATGGACTTCAAGAACATGCTCGAGCGCGAGCGCCTGGAGTCCAAGAAGATCTCCAAGACCCAGGCCGTCACCTCGCAGATCCGCGACCGCGAGCTGGGCGCCAAGAACGTCCACATCGGCCCGTCCGACTACGTGGCGTGGCTCGACGACCGCAAGTGGGCGTACGTCCGCCTCGAGGGCCGCGCGTTCGGCGACGTCCCGCTGAACCTCGAGTACAAGCTCGAGGTCTGGGACTCCCCGAACTCGGCCGGTGTCATCATCGACGCCGTGCGCGCCGCGAAGATCGCCAAGGACCGCGGCATCGGCGGCCCGATCCTCTCCGCGTCCTCGTACTTCATGAAGTCCCCGCCGGTGCAGTACTTCGACGACGAGGCCAAGGAGAACGTCGAGAAGTTCATCCGTGGCGAGGTCGAGCGCTGAGCTGAGCAGCTGACAGGCTGATCGCTCGTCAGGAGGGCCGTTTCCGTGGTGCGCCACGGGGACGGCCCTCCTGCCGTTTCTCTCGCTACGACCAGGTGGCGCGCCAGGTGATCGGTCCGACGACGCCGTCCACCGCCAGGCCGTGGCGCTGCTGGAACGCCCGGCACACGCCCGCCGAGGCGGGCCCGTACCAGCCGTCCACGTCGATCGCCCAGCCGCGCATCGACATCTTCTGCTGCCACATCCGCACGTCGTCGCCGTGCAGCATCGGCGACTGCACCCGCAGGTACCGCCAGGGCCAGGTCGGCACGCCGGGCACCGGTGTCGTCGCCTGGCCCGACGTCCGCGCCGCCGGCACCCCGCCCAGCGCCGGGTCCGCCGACACCGTCCCCTCGGGGTACGCCGGGACCCCGTACCCGTACGGCGACCCGGGACCGCGCCGCGGCCGGGACTTCAGGTAGACCCCGTCGCCCTCGGCCGTTCCGTTGTCATTGGTGTTGTGGGTGGGGATGAAGTCGTCGGTGACGAACAGGTGGGAGGGTGCGGAGACGGCGATGCACTGCACCTCCTCGTCGCGCAGGTACTCGACCGAGACCACCGTGCGCGCCCAGGCCGCGTCCCGCGGGACGAAGCACGCGGCCTTGTCGGGCAGGCGGAACGGGTTGAGGCGCGGCATGTCGACGTTCCGGACCCGCGAGGCGTCCTCGTCCAGCACGGCCCGGCCGCCGAGCGACCGGACGATCTCCTGGACGTCCAGGGCGAGTTGGCGGGAGTCTGCGGCGAAGTCGATCCGTCCCTGCTCGTCGATCCGGCCGGCGGCGTCCATCAGCCCCTGGAGCAGGGCCAGGCGCTCCTTGATCCCGGCCTTCCGGTAGCGCTCCGGGAGGAACGTCCGCTCCGCGGTGGCACCGCGGAGGCCGAGCGCGTCCAGGGCGGTGTCGGTGACCGGCGCACCGCCCTCGCTCGTTGCGCCGCCCCCGAGGAGACGGCCCAGCAGGTAGGGGTCCACCGGCAGGGGCTCGCCGGTCTGCTGGTACTCGACGGGTTCCAACAGGGGGACGCGAACCGGGTGGTGAGGGCGGGCGACCAGGTCGGCCAACTCGAGGGTGGTGACCACCCGGGGCTGGGCATCGCCTTCGGTCTCGACCTGCCACAGGTGTTCGTTGCAGGCCTCGGCCGACGAGCCGTCCTGGAGCGTGATCCGGTGGACCGGCCGGACGCCCTTGGGGTGCACGCCGGTGACGTGGGAAAGCTGCCCCGCGGGATCGATCAGCGGGTCACCGACCCGCAGGTCGCCCATCCGCCGGAAGCCGCCGGGGGTGAGGACGCCCGCGTGCAGCGGGAGGGCGTTGCCCTCGACGGTGTGGATGGTGTCGGCGTCGTAGGCGACCACGATGCCGGTGTGGGTGCCGCCGTCGGGGCCCAGGTAGAAGGGGCCGCCGAGGACGGGGTAGTCGGTCCAGCGGCCGTGGTTGCGCCACCAGGCGACGGCGGTGAGGCAGGAGGCCGTCATCGGCCAGAGGGTGTCCATGCCGGTGCGGTGGGCGGCCCAGGCTTCGAAGACGGCGCACCAGGGCTGGCCGTCGGACCATTCCAGACCGGGGGTTTCGGTGGAGTAGCGCTGGTGGTTGTTCCAGGTGCCGTCGGGGTCGCGGCCTTCGTGGACGCCGACCTGGCCGAGCAGCAGGGCGGTGAACTCGTCTCTCATGGGAGCCTCCCGTTGCGAGGGTGCGATGGTTCCTCCCGGGATGGGTCAACGACCGTACGGCGGGGAGGACATCGGCGACAGGGGGCGCGCGGGGGGCATTTGGTCGCTCGGCGTTGGCAGATGTTTCACGTGAAACATCACTGCCCCTCATGGCACCCTTGGCGGGTGATCACCGAACGGCCCCCACAGGAGGCCAGCCTCCTCGGGCTGCTGAGCGGCTCCGGCTTCCGGAAGCTGCTGACGGTCCGTCTGCTCTCGCAGCTGTCCGACGGCGTCTTCCAGGTCTCGCTGGCGGCGTACGTGATCTTCTCGCCGGAGCGTCAGTCCTCCCCCGCGGACATCGCCGCGGTGCTGGCGGTGATGCTGCTGCCGTTCTCCGCGGTCGGGCCGTTCGCCGGCGTGCTGCTGGACCGTTGGCGGCGGCAGCGGGTGCTGCTGGTGGGCAACCTGGCGCGGTTCGGGCTGGGCCTGGTGACGGCGGCGCTGCTGCTCGGCCGGGCCCCGGAGTGGCTGTTCTTCGCGGCGGCGCTGCTGGTGACCGCGCTCAACCGCTTCATCCTGGCGGGCCTGTCCGCCGCGCTGCCCCGGGTGGTGGCCTCCGCGGACCTGGTCACCGCCAACGCGCTCTCCCCCACCCTCGGCACGGTCGCCGCGGCCAGCGGCGGCCTGGTGGGCTTCCTGGTGCACCAGTTGCTGCCGCCCGGCCGGCACGCCGACGCGCTGCTGGTGACCGTGGCCGCGCTGCTCTACCTGTCCGCTGCGCTGGCCGCCCAGCGGATCGCCCCGGACCAGCTCGGCCCCGAGCAGAGTGGTGAACTCCCCTCCCTGGGCGTCGCGTTGAGCGCGGCCTGGGCGGACCTGCGGGCGGGCGTCCAGCACCTGGTGCGGGACTGCCGTCCGGCGGTGCACGCGCTGGCCGCGGTCACCCTGGCGCGGTTCTGCTACGGGGTGCTGATCGTGGTGGTGCTGATGCTCTCCCGGTACACCTTCAACAGCGCGGACGACAGCAAGGCCGGACTGGCCAGCCTCGGCCTGGCGGTCGGGATGTCCGCGGCGGGCTTCTTCCTGGCCGCGCTGGTCAGCCCCTGGTGCACCCGCCGGCTGGGCCTGCCCGGCTGGATGGCCACCTGCCTGGCCGCCGCCGCGGTCTTCGTCCCCGCACTCGGGCTGCCGTTCCGCGAGATCCCGGCGATGATCGCGGCACTGCTGCTCGGCCTGGTCACCCAGGGCACCAAGATCTGCGCGGACACCCTCGTCCAGGAGTCGGTGGAGGACGACTACCGCGGCCGGGTCTTCGCCATCTACGACGTGCTGGTGAACGTCGGCTTCGTGGCCGCCGCCGCGGTCACCGCCCTGGTGCTGCCGCTGAACGGCCGCTCGGTCCCGGTGGTGGTCGGCCTCGCCGTGCTCTACGCGCTCGGCGCCGCGCTCTACTACCGCGCCGCCCGCCGCGACTGACGGAGCGTCGGGGCCCTCGACCGCCGGGGGCCGGCGGAACCCCGCCCGCTAGGGTACGTGGGCGCACGGCACCGCGACCGACGCCCCGGGGGGACCAGATGAGCACACCGCAGCCGCCGTACGGCTACCAGCAGCCCGTGATCACCGAGCAGGCCCGGCGCAAGGGCAACTGGATGTTCCGGATCGCCGTGGCGCTGCTGGTGCTGGCCGTCCCGCTCGGGCTGTGGTCGTACCTCCACAGCCCGCGGATCGCCGTCCCCGGCGACTGCACGACCGGCGGCACGCCCCCGAAGCTCACCGCCTGCTCCTCCGCCACGGCCGAGTACCGGGTGACGCAGCGCGCCAACAACGACACGCTGCTGTCGTACAGCTGCCCCAAGGGCACCACCCGGACCTACCGCGGCAAGTACCGCAAGCACTTCCGCAGCTACCGGTACGTGCTCTGCCTCGCGCCGGTCGCCAAGCACTGACGGCGGGTCACCCGCCGGCCGCGCTCAGTCCTGCGGCTGCTGCGCCCACCACTTGCGGAGCTCGGCCACCGCGTCCTCGTGCGGCATCGGGCCGTGCTCCAGGCGCAGTTCGAGCAGGTGCCGGTAGGCGCGGCCGACCGCCGGGCCGGGGCGCAGGTCGAGCAGCCGCATGATCTCGTTGCCGTCCAGCGCGGGCCGGATCGCGTCCAGCTCCTCCTGGGCCTTCAGGCTGGCGATCCGCTCCTCGAGCGAGTCGTAGGTGCGGGCCAGCGCGGCGGCCTTGCGCTTGTTGCGGGTGGTGCAGTCGGAGCGGGTCAGCTTGTGCAGCCGCTCCAGCAGCGGGCCGGCGTCGGCGACGTAGCGGCGCACCGCGGAGTCGGTCCACTCGCCGCCGCCGTAGCCGTGGAAGCGCAGGTGCAGCTCGACCAGCTGCGAGACCTCCTCGGTGAGCTCCTTGGAGTACTTCAGCTCGCGCATCCGCTTGCGGGTCATCTTCGCGCCGACCACCTCGTGGTGGTGGAACGAGACCCGGCCGTCCGCCTCGAACCTGCGGGTGCGCGGCTTGCCGATGTCGTGCAGCAGCGCGGCGAGCCGCAGCACCAGGTCGGGGCCCTCGGTCTCCAGCGCGATGGCTTGCTCCAGGACGGTCAGCGAGTGCTCGTAGACGTCCTTGTGCCGGTGGTGTTCGTCGCTCTCCAGCCGCAGCGCGGGCAGCTCGGGCAGCACGTGGTCGGCCAGGCCGGTCTCCACCAGCAGCCGCAGGCCCTTGACCGGGTGGGCGGCGAGCAGCAGCTTGTTCAGCTCGGCCTGGATCCGCTCGGCGGAGACGATGGTGATCCGCTCGGCCATCGCGGTCATCGCGGCGACCACCTCGGGCGCCGGCTCGAAGTCCAGCTGGGCCGCGAACCGGGCGGCCCGCATCATCCGCAGCGGGTCGTCGGAGAAGGACTCCTCGGGGGTGGCGGGGGTGCGCAGCACCCGGGCCTCCAGGTCGTCCAGGCCGTGGTGCGGGTCGACGAAGCCGCGGCCGGGCAGGTCGACGGCCATCGCGTTGACCGTGAAGTCGCGGCGGACCAGGTCCTGCTCGATCGAGTCGCCGTAGCTGACCTCGGGCTTGCGCGAGGAGCGGTCGTACGCCTCGCTGCGGTAGGTGGTGATCTCGATCAGGAACGAGCCGTCGGCGGTGTCCTTGCGCGCGCCGACGGTGCCGAAGGCGATGCCCACGTCCCACACCGCGTCGGCCCAGCCCTTGACCAGCTTGAGGATCTCCTGCGGGCGGGCGTCGGTGGTGAAGTCCAGGTCGTTGCCGAGCCGGCCGAGCAGGGCGTCCCGGACCGAGCCGCCGACCAGGGCCAGGCGGTGGCCCTGCGCCTCGAAGCGGCGGGCGATCTCGTCGGCGACCGGGGAGACCCGCAGCAGCTCCTGCAGGCCGCAGGTCTGCGCCTCGGTCAGCCCCGGCAGGGCGGTCGGGTCGGCGGAGCTGGAATGATTGGCGCTGGACGCGTTGGCAGTGGACACGGCTCACAAGGGTACGTGCCCGCCCTCCCCCACCGCTTTCCCCTTTTGCACCACCGGACAGCTACCGGCCCGCAACACTGCGGCCCGGTCGGCGTCGTTACCATGCGGGGAACGCTCCTTCGGGGGTCGGCGACCGCCGGGCGGCCGCGGCGGTGCGTGGAGTGAACGAGACGATCGGGAACGGCGAGGGCGCGCGTGGACGAGCGGACCGGGCGAGACGCGGCGAGGACCGCGTCCCGCGGACGGCGGACGGGTCGACTGGCCAGGAGTGCCGCCGCCCTGCTGGCAGGCGGGCTGCTCACGGCCGTCTCCGCCTCCCCGGCGCTCGCCGAGCGCGGCACCCTGCTGGCCGCCGCCCCCGAGTACCCGGCGACGGTGGAGATCACCACCGTCTCGCCGCAGGTCGCCACCGACACCAGCACCGTCACGATCACCGGCAAGGTGGCCAACACCGGTTCGTCGACGCTGAAGTCGCCGACCGTCGCGGTCCGTGCGCCGATGCAGGTCAAGCCGCTGGGCACCCGCAGCGAGATCGGCCTGGTGGCGTCCCGGACCACGCCGAGCGGCCAGGACGGCATCGACCTGCAGAACCCGGTCCAGGACGTCGGCGACCTCCCGCCCGGCAAGAGCGCCGACTTCACCCTGTCGGTGCCGGTCTCCGCGCTGAAGGCCAAGGACACCGGCGCGTACGAGCTGGCGGTCGACGTCTGGGGCACCACCGGCAGCGAGAAGGGGCACCCGCTGGGCATCGCCCGCACGTTCCTGCCGGTGCAGGGCAAGGCCACCGCCAAGGCCTCGCAGATCTCGGTGGTCTGGCCGCTCACCCACGCCCCGGTACTGGTCGCCCAGACCATGCCGGACAACGACCAGATGCCGGTGCTGCGCGACGACAGCCTGGCCGGTGAGCTGACCGGCGACGGCCGGCTCAACCAGCTGGTCGACATCGGCGGCACGATGACCGGCCTCACCTGGGCGATCGACCCGGACCTGCTGGACACCGTGTACGCGATGACCAAGCCGTACCGGGTCCAGAAGCCCGGCACCTCCGGCGAGTCCGCGCGCGAGGAGAACACCGTCCCCGGCACCGGCCACGACGCGGCGGTGGCCTGGCTGGCGAAGCTCCGGCAGGCGGTCGGCAAGGCCGAGACCGAGGTGGTCTCGCTTCCGTACGCCGACCCGGACCTGGCGTCGATCGCGCACCACGGCACCGACCAGTCCGGGATGGACACCGCGCTGCGCAAGGCGGTGACGGCGGGCCAGGTGACCACCGAGGCGCGGCTGTCGGTGGACGCCCACTCGGAGGTGGCCTGGCCGTACCAGGGCTGGCTGGACCAGAAGACCGCGGCGGTGGCGGGCGCGTCCGGCGGCCGGGTGGTGCTGGTCAACGGCGCTTCGATGCCCGAGTCGGAGAAGCTCTCCTACACCCCGAACGCGGCCCGGCCGATCGGCAACGGGCAGACCGCGGTGGTCGCCGACGCCACCCTCTCCGAGCTGTTCCAGGGCGACCTGGGCACCCCGCGCGACCGTACCGCGGCCGAGCAGCGCTTCCTCGCCGAGACCCTGGCGATCGCCCACCAGGCGCCCGAGCAGCCGCGCACGGTGCTGGTGCTGCCGCCCCGCTCGCTGACCACCGGCACCGCCACCGCGCTGCGCGACTCGATGGCGCAGGCCGTTGCGGGCGGCTGGGCGGGTGCCGCGGTGCTCGACAGGGTGGTCGGCACGCAGCCCGACGCGAGCGCCAACGGCGCCGTCCCGGACGGCTACCCGCGGGAGCTGGCGGCCTCCGAGCTGTCCTCCGACGAGCTCGCCGCGACCATGCAGCTGCAGAACGGCGTGGATCAGCTGATGATGATCCTCACCCAGCCGCAGCGGGTCCGCGGGCCGTTCAGCGCGGCGATGGTGCGCTCGCTGTCCACCGAGTGGCGCGACCAGCCGAAGGTCGGCACCGACTACCGCACCGGCGTGCGGCAGTACCTGGACAACCTGAAGGCCGCGGTCCGGGTGCCCACCAAGAGCGTGGTGACCCTGCCGGGTGACAACGCGACGCTGCTGATCAGCGTGAAGAACGACCTGACCCAGGCGGTCGGCAACCTGGAGCTGCGGCTGGTCTCCACCCAGCCCAACCGCCTGAACGTCGGCGCACCGCAGCCCGTGGTGCTGGACGCCACCACCGCCCGCACCTTCCGCTTCCCCGCCGAGGCGCAGGTCAACGGCCCGGTCCAGGTCACCGCCGAGCTGTGGACCACCGGCCCGGACGCGCAGCGCTACGGCGAGCCGGTGACCTTCACCGTCGAGGTCACCTCGGTGGCCAGCGGCGTGACCTACGTGATCGTCTGCGGCACCGTGCTGATGGCGCTCGCCGGGGTCCGGTTCTACCTGCAGCGCAAGAAGCGCAAGGCGGCCGGCGAGGCCGACGAGGACCCGGACCGCCCGCTGGAGGGCGACGGGGAGGCCCCCGAGGGGCCGGACGCCGACGCGGAGCCGTCCTCGGACGCCGGTGCCGACGATCGGGTCCCGGGTGATGAGAAGGTGGGGCACTAGGCCGTCCCACCCCCGGGCGCCCACCCCTCTGACTGTGGATTGGTGGCATGAACGAGCGGAGCGAGCGAGCAGCACAGGACCAGGGAGGCCGGCCCCAGGACCGCGCGAGCGGTCCACGCTCCGCCGCCGCCCCCGCCGAACCCGCCGCCGACTGGTACGTCGCCGACACCTACGCCCGTGACCCGTACGCCGCCGAGACGTACGGCGGCGGCCCGGACCCGTACGGCGCGCCGGCCGAGCCCGAGGGCGCGGCCGCGGTGCCCGGCCAGCCGCAGCGCGAGCCGGAGGGTGCCAAGCAGCTGACCGCGCCGGCCCCGCGCTGGGCGACGCTCGCCGCCGAGGTCGCCGCGGACGCCGGGACGGCCGAGCCCGCGCAGCCCGCCGAGCCCGCGGCGGCGCAGCCCGGATCGCCCCGGGACACCGAGACCACCGAGTACGTCGGCGTCGACGCGCTGCTGTCCGGCGACGCCGCGGCCGACGAGCCGCAGCCCGAGCCGCCGGCCGCGGAAGACGAGCCGCACCCGTACGTGCCGCCGATCGAGTTCGACCCGCCGCTGTCCGAGGAGGAGGCGGTGATCCAGGCCAACGCCGCGGTGCTGGAGGCCGACGCCGCCGCCGCGCCCCCGCCCTCCGCCGCCCCCGCGGCCGCCGCGGCGCAGGGCGGTGGTGGCCGGGTCGCCGGCCTGCTGAACTCCAGCGCCGTGATGGCGGCCGGCACCCTGGTCTCCCGCGGCACCGGCTTCCTGCGCACCATGGTGATCGCCGCGGCGATCGGCGTGGCCTCGATGGGCGACTCGTACAACGCCGCCAACACCCTGCCCACCCTGCTGTACATCCTGATCGGCGGCGGCGCGCTGAACGCGGTCTTCGTGCCGCAGCTGGTGCGCAGCATGAAGAACGACGAGGACGGCGGCACCGCCTACGCCAACCGGCTGCTCACCCTGGTGGTGACCGGTCTGGCGGGCGTGGTCTTCGTGGCGGTGCTGGCCGCACCGGTGCTGGTGCAGCTGATCTCGCACGCGCTGATGCGCGATCAGGCGAGCGCCGACACCACGGTGGCGCTGGCCCGGTACTGCCTGCCGACCATCTTCTTCATGGGCGTGCACGTGGTGATGGGTCAGATCCTCAACGCCCGCGGCCGGTTCGGAGCGATGATGTGGACGCCGGTCCTCAACAACCTCGTGGTGATCTTCACCTTCGCGATGTACATCGGCGTGTACGGGACCTTCCAGCACACCGAGGTCACCCCGGAGACCATCTCCCCCGAGGGCGTCCGGCTGCTCGGCGTCGGCACCCTGCTGGGCCTCGCGGTGCAGGCGCTGTCGATGATCCCGTACCTGCGGGCCTCCGGCTTCCGGTTCCGCCCGCGCTTCGACTGGCGCGGCCACGGCCTCGGCAAGGCCGCCCGGCTGGCCAAGTGGACCTTCCTGTTCGTCCTCGCCAACCAGGCCGGCTTCCTGGTGGTCACTCAGCTCGCCACCGCCTCCGGGAAGGCCGCCGAAGCCGACGGCCACCTCGGCGTCGGCCTCGCCGCGTACTCCAACGCGCTGCTGATCTGGCAGCTGCCGATGGCCGTGGTCACCGTCTCGGTGATGAGCGCGGTGCTCCCCCGGCTCTCCCGGGCGGCCGCCGACCACGACGCCGGCGCGGTGCGCGACGACCTCTCCTACGGCCTGCGCACCTCCGCGGTGGCGATCGTCCCGGCCGCCTTCCTGTTCCTCGCGCTCGGCCCGGTGATCGGCTCCTCGATCTACGGCCTCGGCAACGGCGGCGCGGTCGCCCACGGCACCACCGCGGTCGGCTTCATGCTCTCCGCCTTCGCCCTCGGCCTGATCCCGTACTCGGTGCAGTACGTGCTGCTGCGCGGCTTCTACGCCTACGAGGACACCCGCACCCCGTTCTCCAACACCGTCTGGGTGGCGCTCACCCAGGCCGTCACGGCGGTGCTCTGCTGGCTGGTGCTGCCCGCCCAGTGGGCGGTGACCGGCATGGCGCTCGGCTACGGCCTGTCGTACGCCGTCGGGGTGTTCGTGGCGGTGCCCAAGTTGAAGGCGAAGGTCGGCGACCTGGACACCGGGCGGATCGCCAAGACCTACGTCCGGCTGGCGATCGCCTCGCTGCCCGCCGCCGCGGTCGGCCTGGCCGTCGAACTGGTCGCGCTGCAGGCGCTGGACGGCTGGATCGGCAGCGTGCTGACCCTGCTGGTGGCCGGCAGCGCGCAGCTCGCGGTCTTCCTGCTGCTGGCCCGCCGGATGCGGATCGAGGAGCTGAACGCGCTCACCGGCATGGTGCGCCGTCGTCTCGGCCGCTGAACCAGACGCTCACTCAGCCCTGTTTCGAGGGGCCGGAGTCGGGGTTGAAGCCCCCGATTCCGGCCCTTTCGTCTGACGTTCCACCGGAAGTGGGTAATCAGGCAACCCCCGAGCGCTCTCATAGGTCGTACCTGGGGACCAAGAGTGGGCACAATTGACCTGGCACGGGTTGACCACTCCGGCAACGGATCGTCGACCGTCCCCGACGGGATCGGTCGACACAAGGGGAGGCAGGAGCACGGTGGCTGACGGCACCAAGGCGATCGTCGACACGTCCCAGGCGGACGAAGCGGCGTTGGCCATGGCACTGGGCGAACTCCCGGACGTATCCGCCCCGGAGCCCGCCCCCGAAGCTCGACGCCCCGCCACCCCGGGAGCCGACGCGGACGAACCGGCGGAGGACGACGTGACGGCTGACGACGACGCGACGGCCGAGGACGATACGTCGGCCGAGGACGATACGTCGGCCGAGGACGACGAGCACCCCCTCGGGGACGACCCGCAGCCGAGCGCGGACGCGGACGCGGCCGAGGACGCGGCCGAGGACGCGGCTGAGGACGCGGAGGAGCAGTCGGCGGAGCCCGAGCAGCCCGCGGCTCCGCCGGTCGCCGAACGGCCCGCCGAGGCCACCGCCCCGCTCTCCGCGCAGGAGATCGCCGCCGAACTCGTCGCCAAGGGCGGCCGTGCCGAGACCGCGGCTCGCAAGAGCCGTGGCGTCCGCCGCCCGCTGCCGCCGGTCGAGCCGTCCGAGCCCGCCCCGCCGACCAGCACCGCGACCCTGGACGCCGACACCGGCACCCTGCCCGCGGTACTGCCCGCCCCGGCGCGGCACAGCGGCGACAAGATCGCCGGCCGCTACCGGCTGGAGGAGTGCATCTCCCAGTCGGACACCTTCAGCAGCTGGCGCGCGGTCGACGAGAAGCTCCGCCGCGCGGTCGGCGTCCACCTGCTCTCGGCCGGCCACCAGCGCGCCAAGTCGGTGCTCACCGCCGCCCGCAGCGCCGCCCTGCTCGGCGACCCGCGCTTCGTCCAGGTGCTGGACGCGGTGCAGGAGGGCGAGCTGGTCTACGTGATCCGCGAGTGGCTGCCCGGCGCCTCCGACCTCGGCGAGCTGCTCGCGGCCGGACCGCTGGAGCCGTACGACGCCTACCAGATGGTGCGTCAGGTCACCGACGCGATCGCCGCCGCCCACCAGCGCGGCCAGGCGCACCTGCGGCTCACCCCCAAGTGCGTGCTGCGCACCGACGGCGGCCAGTACCGGATCAACGGCATCGCGGTCGACGCCGCGCTGCGCGGACTGCCCACCGAGGACGCCGCGCTGACCGACGTGCGGGCGATCGGGGCGCTGCTGTTCGCCGCGCTCACCCACCGCTGGCCCTACCCGGAGGACCGCTACGACCTCCAGGGGCTGCCGAAGGGGCTCGGCTGCGTCCCGCCGGACCAGGTCCGGGCGGGCGTCCACAAGGGCCTCTCCGAGCTCGCCGCGCGGATCCTGTGCGACCAGCCGCCGCACCACCGGGAGCCGATCACCAGCCCGGCCGAGCTGGCCGAGGCGATCGCGGAGCTGCCGAAGATCCGGCCGCCGGAGCAGTCCGCCCCCGCCCCGCTGCGCGCGCTGCCCGCCGCCGCCCGGCCGCGCTACGCCACCAGCACGCCGACCCAGGTGCTCCCGCGGGTCGAGCCCGCCCCGGCCCCGCCCGCCGCCCGCCCCACGCTGCGCGGCCGCGGCCTGCGCCGGGTCGCCCGGTGGACCGCCTCGCTGGTCGCGCTCGGCGCCGTGATGGTCGGCTCCTGGCAGCTGGTGGAGTACGTCAACCGCACCGGCCAGCCCACCAGCGGGCACACCGCCCCCGCGCCCACCCCGACCCCCTCCGCCACCCCGACCGGCGGCAAGCTCACCATCTCCGCGCTCGCCCCGTTCAACGCCCTCGGCGACAACAAGGACGAGCACGCCAGCGAGCTCCCCGGGACGCTCGACGGCAATCCCACCACCGCGTGGACCACGCAGCGCTACAACGACCCGTTCGGCGCCTTCCGGGCCGGCACCGGTGTGCTGATCGACCTCGGCTCGGCCCGCCAGGTCGGCTCGGTCGACGTCCAGTTCATCGGAGACCACAAGGTCGAACTGAAGGCCGCCCCGACCGGCACGACCACCGCACCCGGCGCGGACGAGAACGGCCTGCGCACCTTCGGCAACGCGGTGGCCAGCGGCTCCGGCAACAAGGTCACCCTCAAGCCGGACGCCGCGGTCACCACCCGGTACCTCCTGCTGTGGATCACCAGCATCCCCGCCGACGACACCGGCGGCGGCTACCGCGGCAAGGTCGCCGAGATCCAGGTCAACGGCTGACGCGGACGGGGATCCGGTCGGACCGGGCCGGATCCCCGTCCGCCTCTTGATCCGTTCCGCCGCATCCCCAACGATGTGAACCACGGCCCCCGGAGCGGACGGCCGGACCGCGAGGAGGGGGCGGATGGCCGAGGAGCCCAGCGACGCCGAACTGCTCGCCCGACACACGGCGGGCGACCCGGACGCCTTCGGACGGCTGGTGCACCGGCACCGCGACCGGCTCTGGGCCGTCGCGATGCGCACCCTCGGCGACCGCGAGGAGGCCGCCGACGCGCTCCAGGACGCCCTGGTCTCCGCCTTCCGCGCAGCCGGTGGCTTCCAGGGCCGCTCGGCGGTCACCACCTGGCTGCACCGGATCGTGGTCAACGCCTGCCTGGACCGGGCCCGCAAGAGCGCCGTCCGCCGCGCCGACTCGCTCGACCAGGACCCCCGCCCGCTGGACGGCGCGCTCGGCACCGCCGAGGGGGCCGAGCACCACGCGGTCCGCGCCGAGACCCGCCGCGAGGTGGCCGACGCGCTGGCCGCCCTCCCCACCGAGCAGCGGGCCGCGCTGGTCCTCGTCGACATGCAGGGCTACTCGGTCGCCGAGGCGGCCGAGCTCCTCGGTGTCCCGGTCGGCACCGTGAAGAGCCGCTGCGCCCGCGGCCGAGCCCGGCTGCTGCCCCTGCTGCGCCACCTCGGCCCGGCGGCCCGCACCGCCACCTCCGGACCGGTCACCGTTTCACGTGAAACCACCGCCGCCGCTCCTGCCGGCTCCAGACCCTCCGTTGTTTCACGTGAAACCGATGCCCCGGGTGTCCCGGGCGATGTTTCACGTGAAACATCGCCACGCTCCAACCCGACCGCCGCGCCCGTCGCACAGGAAACCGCGTCGCCCGGTGCCCCCGTTTCACGTGAAACATCGGGCGACGGGAACCCGAACCGGCCCTCCCCCGTCCCACCCACGGATCCCGCACCCGCGCTGGAAGGAGATGCGACCCCGCGATGACGCCGCAGCCGCCTTCCGACCACCCCGGCCTGGATGCCCTCGCCGACCTCGCCGAGGACCTGCTCCCGCCCGAGCAGGCCGAGCAGCTCCACCGCCACCTCGCCAGCTGCCCCTCCTGCGCGGACGACTACGCCGCCCTCTGCGGGCTGCCCGAGCTGCTCGCCGCGGCCCCGGCTCCCCCGATGCCGGAGGACGTCGCGGACCGCCTCAACGCCGCCCTCGCCGCCGAGTCGGCCGCCCGCCGCGAGACCCGACCCGCAGTCCCGACCGCAGTCCCGACCGCAGCCCCATCCGGTGGCCCGTCCGGTGGCCCGCAGACCGCCGGCCGCCCTGCGGGCACCGCCCCCGCCGCCACCGGCCCGGGCCGCCCACCCCGCCGTCGTCGCCGCACCACGGCGATCCTGCTCGTCACCGCCGCGGTCGCCGCCGCACTCACCCTGGGCGGCGTACTGCTGAACCTGCCCGGGTCGCAGCAGGGTGCGTCCACCGCCAGTGCTGCCAAGGACGTCGCCGCCCGGCCTTCGTTGGCCGACGGCGCGGCGGCGAGCACCACCGCGCCGAGGACCCCGCACACCCAGCCGACCGAGGGCGCCGCCGCGGGCACGACGGACTTCCGCGCCGAGCAGCTCCCGGAGCAGATCCGCCGTCTGCTGCCCGCCCGACCGACCGAGCAGATCGGCCCGGCCGACTCGCAGCCCCTCGGCGGCCCGGCCGCCGCACCGTGCGTGCTGGCCGCCGCCGGGCACACCGGCGAGCAGCCGGTGGCCACCGGGGCCGGCAGCTACCAGGGGCGACCTGTGCTGGCACTGGTCTACCGGCTGCCCGGTCAGGCCGACCGGCTGGACGTCTACCTCGCCACCCCGGACTGCCCCGGCTCGGCGATCCTGTTGCACAGCACCGTCCCGGCCCCCTGATTCCTCCGCCATCCGGGCCGTCCACGCCCAGAGTGCGGGCGCTGGGTGCGTCGGGGCCTGGGAATGCGGGAGACTGGTGAGTCGTTGTCCGGGGCGGCGGAGCAGACCGCCCTCCCCCGCCCCTGCGGGGCGCGATGCCAACCAGGAGATGCAGTGAGCGACGTCCGTAACGTGATCATCATCGGTTCCGGCCCGTCCGGGTACACCGCTGCGCTGTACACCGCGCGCGCCTCCCTCCAGCCGCTGGTGTTCGAGGGCGCGGTCACCGCCGGCGGTGCGCTGATGAACACCACCGAGGTGGAGAACTTCCCGGGCTTCCGCGACGGCATCATGGGCCCCGAGCTGATGGACAACATGCGCGCCCAGGCCGAGCGCTTCGGCGCCGAGCTGGTCCCGGACGACGTCGTCGCGGTCGACCTCACGGGCGACATCAAGACCGTCACCGACTCCGAGGGCAACGTGCACCGCGCCCGCGCCGTGATCGTCACCACCGGCTCGCAGCACCGCAAGCTCGGCCTGCCCAACGAGGACAAGCTCTCCGGCCGCGGCGTCTCCTGGTGCGCGACCTGCGACGGCTTCTTCTTCCGCGACCAGGACATCGCGGTGGTCGGCGGCGGCGACACCGCGCTCGAGGAGGCCACCTTCCTCTCCCGCTTCGCCCGCAGCGTCACCGTGGTCCACCGCCGCAACTCGCTGCGCGCCTCCAAGGCGATGCAGGAGCGCGCGTTCGCCGACCCGAAGATCTCCTTCGCCTGGGACAGCGCGGTCGAGGAGATCCACGGCGACCCGAAGCTCACCGGTCTGACCCTGCGCGACACCAACACCGGCGACCTGCGCGAGCTGGCCGTCACCGGCCTGTTCATCGCGATCGGCCACGACCCGCGCACCGACCTGTTCAAGGGCCAGCTGGACCTGGACGCCGAGGGCTACCTCAAGGTCGAGGCCCCCTCCACCCGCACCAACGTCCCGGGCGTCTTCGCCGCGGGCGACGTGGTCGACCACACCTACCGCCAGGCGATCACCGCGGCCGGCACCGGCTGCTCCGCCGCCCTGGACGCCGAGCGCTACCTGGCCGCGCTGACCGACTCCGCCGAGGCCGAGACCGCCGCCGTCGCGGTCTGACCGACCGCCAGAGGCGGGGCCAGGCGCCCCGCCACCCGGTCGGGGGCAGGACCGGTTTCACGTGAAACAGAACCGCCCCCGCCGTTGTTATCCCTCCCGTACCGCTCCTCCGATCCCAAGGAGTCCCCGTGGCCGGCGCCACCAAGGAAGTAACCGACGCGACCTTCGCCACCGAGGTCCTGAAGAGTGACAAGCCCGTCCTGGTCGACTTCTGGGCCACCTGGTGCGGCCCGTGCCGCCAGGTCGCCCCGATCCTCGAGGAGATCGCGTCCGAGCACGGCGACAAGCTGACCGTCGCCAAGCTCGACGTGGACGCCAACCAGGAGACGGCCGCCACGTACAACGTGATCTCCATCCCGACCCTGAACGTCTACAAGGGCGGCGAGCTGGTGAAGACCATCACCGGCGCCCGTCCGAAGGCCGCGCTGCTGCGCGAGCTGGCCGAGTTCATCTGAGTCGGCCACGGCCCACCGTCGCCGAGGCGGCCCGAGCGGATCACCCGCCCGGGCCGCCTCGGCGTTTCGCACCCCTTCCGGGCCGCGCCGAGGCTTCGTCAGGAAGCCCTGAGAGCTGACGGCCCGCCCGCCGGCCGGCCCGTTCCGCCCACAGAATCACGCTCTCGGAACGCCCTCAGAAGGGTCGTAGCGCCGGTTCCTTGCGCCGACCCCCGAGCAGTCGCTCCAGCGCACCCTCCACGTCGCCCTTCCAGGAGAGCGTGGTGCGCGCCTCCAACCGCAGCCGCGGGTACCGGTGGTGCGGCCGCACCGTCTTGAAGCCGACCGCCAACAGGTGCTCGGCCGGCAGCACACAGCTCGGGATCTCCCGCCCCAGCGCACCGAACGCCTCGATCGCACGGAAGTTGCGCCGGATCAGGTCCTTGGCCACCGACTGCACCAACACCCGCCCCAGCCCCTGCCCCTGGAACTCCGGCAGCACCCGGGAGACCATCAGCTGCACCGCGTCCGGCGCGATCGGACTGGTCGGGAAGGACTGCCCGCGCGGCACGTACGCGGGCGGGGCGTACAGCACGAAGCCGGCCGGCCGGTCGTCCACGTAGGCCACCCGCCCGCAGGACCCCCACTCCAGCAGCACCGCGGAGATCCACCCCTCCTTCTCCAGCTCCCCCTTGCCCGCGTCCTGCGCCGCCCGGCCGCTGACCGGGTCCAGCTCCCAGAAGACGCAGGAGCGGCAGGTACTCGGCAGATCAGAGAGGTTGTCCAGCGTCAGCGGAACGACCCTCCGTCCCACGCCCCACACCTCCTCCTCCACACGGGAATCGGCCTCGGAGTCCAGTCTGCTCCGCCCAACGAAACGGGTGCACGTTTCACGTGAAACATGCACCCGTTGTTCGCCCTGCGGCGGGCTCAGCCCTGCGAGAGGTTCAGCCCCTGCTCGCCCGGAGCGAGGCTGTCCAGGATCCGGTTCAGGTCCTCCACCGAGGCGAACTCCAGCACCACCTTGCCCTTGCCGAGCTTCCCGCCGCGCTGTGAGACCTCCACCTTCACCCGGGTGTCGAAGCGGTCGGAGAGCCGCCCCGCCAACTCGTTGAAGGCCGGGGACATCAGCCGACCCGCCTTCGGCGAGGCCGGCTTGCGGGTGGACGGCTCCTCACTGGCCATCAGCTTGGCGAGCTCCTCGGTGCTGCGCACCGAGATGCCCTCCGCCACGATCCGCTCGGCCAGCTTCTCCTGGCGCGCGGTGTCCGGGATGGTGAGCAGCGCCCGGCCGTGCCCGGCGGACAGTACCCCGGCGGCCAGCCGGCGCTGCACCGCGGCGGGCAGCTTCATCAGCCGCAGGGTGTTGGAGACGTGCGCCCGGGAGCGGCCGATCCGGTCCGCCAGCTCGTCGTGGGTGCAGGAGAAGTCGCGCAGCAGCTGGTCGTAGGCGGCGGCCTCCTCCAGCGGGTTCAGCTCGGCTCGGTGCAGGTTCTCCAGCAGCGCGTCCAGCAGCAGCTTGTCGTCCTCGGTGGCCCGGACGATCGCCGGGATCAGCTCCAGCCCGGCCTCCTGGGAGGCCCGCCAGCGGCGCTCGCCCATGATCAGCTCGTAGCGCTCCGGCCCGGTCTGACGCACCACCACGGGCTGCAGCAGACCGACCTCCTTGATCGAGGCGACCAGCTCGGCCAGCTTCTCCTCGTCGAAGACCTCGCGCGGCTGACGCGGGTTGGGGCTGATCGCGTCCAGCGGCAGCTCGGCGAAACGGGCGCCGTTCACCGGCGCCAGCGCCGACTCCAGCACGCTGCGGGCCTGCTCGCCGGCCAGCTCGCGCAGGCTCTCGGCGGCGGCCTTGGCGGCCACCGTGCCGCGGTCGGTGGGCACCACCACGGCGGCGGCCGCCGGCGCGGCGGCCGGTGCGGGAGCAGCTCCCCCGCCGGCCGGCGTGGTCGCCGGGATCAGCGCCCCAAGACCCCTGCCCAGACCCCTGCGTGCGCCACTCACCGGTTGCCCTCCATCGAACTGTGCTGTGCCATCGACGCGGGCAGCTCGCCGGCGCCGTTCCGCTGCGCACCGACCGCCACGACGCCCGCCCGAACCTCGTCGGCGGCCGCCGCGGGGACCGCCCGCAGCGCCAGCTCGCGCGCCGCCTCCAGGTAGGAGAGCGCACCGCTGGAACCGGGATCATAGGTCAGCACGGTCTGCCCGTAGCTCGGGGCCTCGGAGATGCGCACCGAACGCGGGATCGCGGTGGCCAGCACCTCGTTCTCGAAGTGCGTCCGCACCTCCTCGGCGACCTGGGAGGCCAGCCGGGTCCGGGCGTCGTACATGGTGAGCAGGATGGTCGACACGTGCAGCGCCGGGTTGAGGTGCGCCCGCACCAGCTCCACGTTGCGCAGCAGCTGGCCGAGGCCCTCCAGCGCGTAGTACTCGCACTGGATCGGGATCAGCACCTCCTGGCCGGCCACCAGGGCGTTGACGGTCAGCAGCCCGAGCGAGGGCGGACAGTCGATCAGGATGTAGTCCAGCGGCTGCTCGTAGCCCGCGATGGCGCGCTGCAGCCGGCTCTCCCGGGCCACCAGCGAGACCAGCTCGATCTCGGCGCCGGCCAGGTCGATGGTGGCCGGGCAGCAGAACAGCCCCTCCACGTCCACCACCGGCTGGACCACCTCGGCCAGCGGCCGGCCCTCGACCAGCACGTCGTAGATCGACGGCACCTCGGCGTGGTGGTCGATGCCGAGCGCGGTCGACGCGTTGCCCTGCGGGTCGAGGTCGATGACCAGCACCCGCAGGCCGTGCATGGCGAGCGAGGCGGCCATGTTGACGGTGGTGGTGGTCTTGCCCACCCCGCCCTTCTGGTTGGCGACCACCATCACCCGGGTCGCGGCGGGTCGGGGAAGCCCCTCCCCGGGGCGCACGGCGCCCTGGACGGCGGCCTGCGCGGCACATGTGACAGGGGTGTCATCCACCTGGTCGACGATCTCCGAGTCCTGCATGGGGGTCAGTGTTTCACGTGAAACCGGAGCGGCGACAGTCGCCGCCTGGAGGCGGCCGAGCAAGCGCGACAGCCCCTGGTCAAATACGCCGGAGAGCAGGAAGCGATGTTTCACGTGAAACACGATGCCCGGAATGTCGGAATCTGACGGTCCGACACTCCGAGTCATCCGGGCGCAACGCAGCGGGGCGGACGGCCGCCCCGGCCGTCCGCCCCGCTCCCACCTGGTCCGACTCAGCGCCGCCGACGACCGCCGCCGCGGGCCGATCCCTCGACGCCCTTGCCGCCACGCCCGGCCGCGCGGGCCGCCTTGGCCCGCCGGGTGGCCGCCTTGACCCCGCCGGGGCTCTCCCCCGCCTCCACCCGCACCACCCGGGTCGAGGTCTCCAGCACCCCCTCGCCGACCCCGATCACCGAGAACCCCACCGCACCGAGCCGGGTCAGCGCCGCCCGGGACTCCGCCAGCTCCTGCTCCGCGGTGTCGCCCTTCAGCGCCAGCATCTGCCCGTACGGCCGCAGCAGCGGCATCCCCCAGCCGGCCAGCCGGTCCAGCGGCGCCACCGCGCGGGCGGTCACCACGTCCACCGCCAGCTTGCCCACCGTCTCCTCGGCCCGGCCGCGGAGCACCGTGACGTTCTCCAGCCCGAGCTCGCGCACCACCTCCTCCAGGAAGGTGGTGCGCCGCAGCAGCGGCTCCAGCAGGGTCACCGAGACGTCCGGACGGGCCAGTGCCACCGGGATGCCGGGCAGACCGGCGCCCGAGCCGACGTCGCAGAGCGAGACGCCCTGGGGCAGCAGCTCGGCCAGCACGGCGCAGTTCAGCACGTGCCGGTCCCACAGCCGCGGCACCTCGCGCGGACCGATCAGGCCCCGCTGCACCCCGGCGGTGGCCAGCAGCTCGGTGTAGCGCACGGCCATCGGCAGCCGGTCGCCGAAGACCCGCCCGGCCGCCTCCGGGGGCGCTGCCGGGCCCTCCACCGGTGCCACGGACTCCTGCCCCGCCTCGGACGCCACGCCGTCCCTGTCCATCTCTGCCTCTCCGCCCACAGTCGAAGTCACCGTCGTATCCACCCGCCGTACAAGCACTGTTTCACGTGAAACATCCCTCCGCCGAAAAGGCGACGACCCCGCCCGCGCGAGGCGGGCGGGGTCGGACGCCGTACCGACGGCACCACCGGCGTCAGGCCGGCAGCACGACCACGCAGCGCTGGGGCTCCTCGCCCTCCGACTCGCTGCGCAGGCCCGCGGCGGCCACCGCGTCGTGCACCACCTTGCGCTCGAACGGGGTCATCGGCCGCAGCTTCACCTGCTCGCCGGTGCTCTTGACCCGCTCGGCCGCCTCGGCGCCCAGCTCCGCCAGCTCGGCCCGCTTGCGCGCGCGGAAGCCGGCCACGTCCAGCATCAACCGGCTGCGCTCACCGGTCTCCCGGTGCACGGCCAGCCGGGTCAGCTCCTGGAGCGCCTCCAGCACCTCGCCGTCCTGCCCGACCAGCCGCTGCAGCGTCCGGTCGTCGCCCTCGCTGACGATGGAGACCAGCGCCCGGTCCCCCTCGACGTCCATGTCGATGTCGCCGTCCAGGTCCGCGATGTCCAGCAGACCCTCCAGGTAGTCGGCGGCGATGTCACCCTCACGCTCCAGACGCGCGAGAGCGCCCTCACCGGCCGGGGCGGTGTCGACCGCGGAGGTGGTGCCATCCGTCACAGGTGGACTCCTTCAGGAATGGGCCCTCGGGTGGGGCCGAGAACGAGGGTTGTCGCGGAGACTACTTCTTCTTCGGCCGCTGCTGGCCGCCGCGTCGCGGCTGCTGGCGCTGACCGCCCTGCCGCGCCGCCGGCTTGGCTCCGCCCGACTTGGCACCGGACTGCCCGGCCCCGGCCGTCTCGGCCTCCGCCTCGTCGGGTGCGGTGTCCTGCGGCTCCACGGGCTTCTCCAGATCGACCGCGTGCTGCTGGTGGGCGGCGGTCGCCTGGCGCTGCGCCTTGCTCTGCTTGCGCGGCTGCTGCCGGCGCACCTGGACGCTCTCCTCGACCGCCGCCGCGGCCTGGGCCTGCGCACCGCCGTCCTTCTTCCCGGAGAGCATGGCCATCAGGCCGACCTTCTTGATCGAACCGTCCGGGTTGATCCGGCCCTGCTTCTTCAGCCGGGCCTGGCGCTCGTTCCACGCCTGGCTGCCCGGCGTCGGGTTGTTGCGGATGACGATCAGCTGCTGGCCCATCGACCAGACGTTGGTGGTGAGCCAGTAGACCAGCACACCGACCGGGAAGTTGATGCCCATCACGGCGAACATGACCGGGAAGACGTACATCAGCATCTTCTGCTGCTGCATGAACGGCGTCTTGACCGTGAGGTCCATGTTCTTGGTCATCAGCTGGCGCTGCGTGACGAACTGCGACAGCGACATCAGCACGATCATGACCGCGCAGACGATCTGGATGTGGATGCTGTCCGCACCGACGAACTTCGCCGACAGCGGCGCACCGAAGATGTGCGCCTTCTGCGCGCTCACCAGCAGGTCACTGTTGATGACGCCGATCGGCTTGTTGTTGGCGACCGAGGCCAGCACGCCGTAGAGGGCGGTGAAGAACGGCGCCTGCACGAGGATCGGAAGGCACGAGGAGAACGGGTTGGTGCCCGCCTCCTTGTACAGCTTCATCATCTCTTCGGACTGGCGCTGCTTGTCGTTCTTGTAGCGCTCCTGGATGGCCTTCATCTTCGGCTGGATCGCCTGCATGGCCCGGGTTGCCTTGATCTGCTTCACGAACAGCGGGATCAGGCAGATCCGGATGACGACCACCATCATCACGATGGACAGGCCCCACGCCAGGCCGCCGTCCGGATCGAAGACGTGGCTGAACAGCGAGTGGAACTGGACGATGATCCAGGACACCGCTGTGTAGAGGGGACTCAGAAAACCGAAGGTCACCGGTCAGACTCCTTGGACATCGGGCTTCGCCACCGGCTCCGGCTCGGCGGTCCCGCTCGTGGGGCTCAGCAGATTGCGCAGCCGGCGGTGCCACACCGGGTGCTTTCGCGGCGGAACGTGGTCGACCCCACCGGGAGACCACGGATTGCAGCGAAGGATGCGCCAGGCGGTCAGGCCACTGCCCTTGATCGCGCCATGGACGTGCACCGCCTCGTACCCGTAGCGGGAGCACGAGGGGTAGTAACGGCACACCGGACCGAGCAGCGGACTGATCGTCCACTGGTAGAGCCTGATCAGGCCCATCAGCAGGTACTTCATCGCCCTTGTCCCGTCGGGGCACTGCCGGTCGGCTCCGACCTGAGCAGGCGGCGCAGGGCCGCGTCCAGGTCGTGCGCGAGGTCGGGGTACGAAGCAGTCGCTGCCGGCGGCAGCGCGCGTACCACTATCAGGCTACCTGCGGGCAACCGGGACAGACGTTCGCGGACCAGGTGACGTAGCCGACGCTTCACCAGGTTGCGGACGACCGCCGGACCCACTGCCTTGCTCACGACGAAACCCGCACGCGCCGAAGGAAGCCCCTCGGCGACGTGCGGGCGGGAGTCGCTGTTCCGGTCGGCGGCACCCACGGGGTCCGCCTCTCTGTGGAGGTGGACCACCAGCAGGGGCCGTCCGGCCCGGCGACCGCGTTTCACCGCGGTCGCGAAGTCCTGGCGCCGCCGCAGCCGATTCTCGGTGGGCAGCACTGCAGACCCTTGGCGCGGATCAGGCGGACAGGGCGGTGCGGCCCTTGGCACGGCGGTTCGCCAGGATGGCGCGGCCGGCGCGGGTACGCATCCGCAGCCGGAAGCCGTGGGTCTTGGCGCGACGACGGTTGTTCGGCTGGAAGGTGCGCTTGCTCACTCGGGGGCTCCTGGGGTGAATCGTAGGATGACGGGGAATCGCTTGGCCGTCACCGTGCGTCCGCGCGATCTCCCCTGCTTGGGAAATCCGGTCCCGGGCCCCAGATCTGCTGGGAGGGACCACCACGGCGCCCGTGCTGCGCGCGTCATGGAAGCGGGCGGACCCGCGGACATGCGGCAGCGGCCATCGACAACTCGACCTGGTTACGGTACGCGGGAGCGGGTCGGGGGGTCAAACCAGGTGGCCGTCGCGCCGTTGCCCACAGCCTGTGGACAACAACTTGAATCAGATCTGCCCGCTGACTACCGTTGCAGGACTTGTCTCTTTTGTTCTGGGCTCTCGGTCAGCCCGTGATCCGCCCCTTGACCTCCCCTGACTCCCCCCGCCCGGGGAACGAGAAAGCGTGTACCAGTGGCTGATGTCAACAGCGATCTCGTCTTGGTCTGGGCGAGGATCGTCGAGCGACTGGTCAACGACAGCGATGTCGGGGACAAGGACAAGACCTGGGTCCGACGGACCCAGCCGATGTGGATGATGCACGACACCGCCCTGCTCGCGGCGCCGAACGAGTTCGCCAAGCAGGTGCTGGAGGGCCGGCTGCTGCCGCAGCTGACCGACGCGATCTCCCGGGAGTTCGGCCGCCAGGTGCGGATCGCCGTGATGGTGGACGCCAACGCCGTCCCCCCGGCGCCGCCGGTGCCGCTCGTCGAACCCGAACCCGAGCCGGAGCCCGCCGCCGAGTGGCCGCACCCGCGCCAGGACCAGCCCTACGGCGGCTCCGAGGGCTATCCCGGGCAGCAGCCGGGGAGCTGGCCCGGGCAGCCCGGCGGCGACTACCAGCGGCCCCCGTACGGCTCGGGCTACCCGGCCGCGGACCCCTACGGCTCGGACGACTACCGGGCCCAGGACGACGAGTACCCGGCCGGCCCGGGCAGCAGCTGGGAGCCCCCGGTGATGCCGGACCGGCGGCCGGACCCCGCGCCGCGGCGCTCCAGCCGGGCCGCGGCGGACTCCGCGCAGGGCGACCTGTTCGGCGGGGCGCTGGGCTCCCCGGACGAGGACCGGCCGCGGCAGGGTGCCTCCCGCCGCGCCGCGGCGGCCCGTCCGCCGGCCGAGCGTCCGCCGGCCCCGGTGGAGCGCACCCCGGCTCCCGGCGTCCCGGCCCCGCCCGGCGCGCCACCCGCACCGGGGGCGCGCAAGGACGAGCCGAACGCCCGGCTGAACCCCAAGTACCTCTTCGACACCTTCGTGATCGGCGCCTCCAACCGCTTCGCGCACGCCGCGGCGGTGGCGGTCGCCGAGGCGCCGGCCAAGGCCTACAACCCGCTGTTCATCTACGGCGAGTCCGGCCTCGGCAAGACCCACCTGCTGCACGCCATCGGGCACTACTCGCGCAGCCTGTTCCCGGGCACCCGGGTGCGGTACGTGAGCTCGGAGGAGTTCACCAACGAGTTCATCAACTCGATCCGGGACGGCAAGGCGGACGCGTTCCGCAAGCGCTACCGGGACATCGACATCCTGCTGGTCGACGACGTCCAGTTCCTGGCCAGCAAGGAGTCGACGCAGGAGGAGTTCTTCCACACCTTCAACACCCTGCACAACGCGAACAAGCAGATCGTGCTCTCCTCGGACCGGCCGCCCAAGCAGCTGATCACGCTGGAGGACCGGCTGCGCAACCGCTTCGAGTGGGGCCTGATCACCGACGTCACCCCGCCGGAGCTGGAGACCCGGATCGCGATCCTTCGCAAGAAGGCGATCCAGGAGCAACTCAACGCCCCCGCCGACGTGTTGGAGTTCATCGCGTCCCGGATCACCCGGAACATCCGGGAGCTGGAGGGCGCGCTGATCCGGGTCACCGCGTTCGCCAACCTGAATCGGGCGCCGGTCGACCTGGAGCTGGCCGGGATCGTCCTCAAGGACCTGATCCCGGGCGGGGACGAGGACGCCGGGCCGGAGATCACCGCGCAGGTGATCATGCAGCAGACCGCCGCCTACTTCGGGCTGGGCGTGGAGGACCTGTGCGGGTCCTCGCGCAGCCGGGTGCTGGTGACGGCCCGGCAGATCGCCATGTACCTGTGCCGGGAGCTCACCGACCTCTCGCTGCCGAAGATCGGCGCGCAGTTCGGCGGCCGGGACCACACCACGGTGATGCACGCGGACCGCAAGATCCGCTCGCTGATGGCCGAGCGCCGGTCCATCTACAACCAGGTCACCGAGCTCACGAACCGCATCAAGAGCTAGCCGGGGACGCGTGCACAGGGGAGTCGGGCCGAGCGGCCCGGCTCCCCTTTCGGCGTTTCCGGGAGGTGTGGAAGGGCTACCGGCGGGGCAGGAACCGTTCGAGTCGCGTGTCGATCGGCGAGCCGCCGCACCGAACGTTTGAGCAGCAATTCGAACGGTTCGAGTGCGTAGCGAAGTTGTCCACAGGATCGGGTGGTTTTCCCCGTCCACATAGTCCACCGGCCTGAGTTATCCCGAGGTTTCTCCACAGCCGGATGGCCGCTACGCTCTTCCGCGCAGGTCAACCCCCTGGGGACTTGTGCACAACGGTTATCCACAGCCTGTGGAGAACTGAGGGCTCGTCAGCCGGTCCACAGAGTTATCCACCGGCTGTCCACAGGAAAAGGGGAGTTATCCCCAGGTTGTCCACAGCTGCATCCACAGTTCGACAACATCAACTCCCTTGTCACGCCTGGGTGTGAAAGGCGTCACGTGATGTTGATCGGCGCCCGTGGATAACTCACCCGGAATCTGTGGATGAAGCTGGGGATAACCTGTGGATACTCAGCGTGCCCTGTGGATTACGCTCCGTTGTCCACAGGAGCGCCTGGTTGTCCACAGCCGTCATCCACAGGACCTGTGGAAAAAATTGGGGCCCTGACCTGCGAAAACAACGTTATCCACGGTATCCACAGGCCCTACTACTACTACTACACATAGAGAGCCCTGGACTTGATCAACAGTGGGGCTGGGCGAAATCTGTGGACAACCGGGCCCCGACATCTGTTCGGCTTGCTTCCGCCCATCTGCCCCGGCTGTCGGCCGAGTACGTCAGACTGTCCTTCGGCACCTGGAAGCCGGACCGAGTGAGTCCGGTCCGCCGGGAGCCGGAACACGATCAACAGCGCAGGGTCGGCGGTACGGGCCGACCGCGCGACATGCAGCCAGGAGGCGGTTACCGGTGAAGTTCCGGGTGGAGCGTGATGTCCTCGCGGAGGCGGTGGCCTGGGCCGCCCGCAGCCTCCCCGCCCGGCCGCCGGTGCCGGTGCTGGCCGGCCTGCTGCTGACCGCGCAGGAGGGCACCCTGGCGCTGTCCGGCTTCGACTACGAGGTCTCGGCCCGGGTCGAGCTCGAGGCGGACGTCGAGGAGGCGGGCACCGTGCTGGTCTCCGGCCGCCTGCTCAACGACATCTCCCGCAACCTGCCGAACCGTCCGGTGGAGATCTCCACCGACGGCATGCGGGTCAGCGTGGTCTGCGGCAGCTCGCGGTTCACCCTGCCGACCCTGCCGGTGGACGAGTACCCGGCGCTGCCGCAGATGCCCACCGCGACCGGCACCGTCTCCGGCGACGTGTTCGCCGCCGCGGTCAGCCAGGCCGCGGTCGCCGCCGGGCGGGACGACACCCTGCCGGTGCTCACCGGCGTCCGGGTCGAGATCGACGGCGACCGGATCACCCTGGCCGCCACCGACCGGTACCGCTTCGCCGTCCGCGACCTGCTGTGGAAGCCCGAGCAGGCGGACATCAACGCGGTGGCGCTGGTCCCGGCCAAGACCCTGCAGGACATCGCCAAGTCGCTGGGCAGCGGCGACACGGTCTCCATCGCGCTGTCGTCCGGTGGGGCCGGCGAGGGCCTGATCGGCTTCGAGGGCGCCGGGCGGCGGACCACCACCCGCCTGCTGGAGGGCGAGTTCCCGAAGTTCCGGTCGATCTTCCCGACCGAGTTCTCCGCGGTCGCCGCGGTGCAGACCCAGCCCTTCCTGGAGGCGCTCAAGCGCGTCTCGCTGGTGGCCGAGCGGAACACCCCGGTGCGCCTCAACTTCGAGCAGGGCGTGCTCACCCTGGAGGCCGGCTCCGGCGACGACGCCCAGGCCTCCGAGCGGGTCGAGGCGGACCTGGAGGGCGACGACATCTCGATCGCCTTCAACCCCGGCTACCTGGAGGAGGGGCTCAAGGCGATCGACGCCGCGTACGCGCAGCTGAGCTTCACCACCCCGACCAAGCCGGCCCTGCTCACCGGCAAGCCCGCGGTGGACGCGGAGCCGGACGACGCCTACCAGTACCTGATCATGCCGGTGCGTCTCTCCGGCTGACCGGGTCCGACTGACGCGACGTCAATCACCAGGGGCGCGAGGGCCAGGGGCCTCCGCGCCCCTGTGGCTGCCCGGCGAGCCCTCGTCGTCGGCGTAGGCTCAACACGAGCGGCAACGGCGCCGTCACCAGGTACGACACCACAGTGAAGGACTTGTCATGGAGCTCGGCCTCATCGGTCTCGGCAAGATGGGCGGCAACATGCGCGAGCGCATCCGCCGCGCCGGCCACACCGTCATCGGCTACGACCGCAACCCGGACCTTGCCGACGTCGACAGCGTCGAGCAGCTGGTCGCCAAGCTGGAGGCCCCCCGCGTGGTGTGGGTGATGGTCCCGGCCGGCGGTCCCACCCAGGAGACCGTCGAGCACCTGGCCGAGCTGCTCGCCCCCGGCGACGTGGTGGTCGACGGCGGCAACTCCCGCTGGACCGACGACATCAAGCACGCCGAGCTGCTGGCCGCCAAGGGCATCGGCTTCGTCGACTGCGGTGTCTCCGGCGGCGTCTGGGGCCTGGAGAACGGCTACGCGCTGATGTACGGCGGCGAGGCCGCCCACGTGGCGAAGGTCCAGCCGATCTTCGACGCGCTCAAGCCGGAGGGCGACTTCGGCTCCGTGCACGCCGGCAAGGTCGGCGCCGGGCACTTCGCCAAGATGGTCCACAACGGCATCGAGTACGCGATGATGCAGGCCTTCGCCGAGGGCTGGGAGCTGCTGGAGGCCGCCCCCGAGGTGACCGACGTGCGCGAGGTGTTCCGCAGCTGGCAGGAGGGCACCGTGATCCGCTCCTGGCTGCTCGACCTGGCCGTCCGGGCGCTGGACGACGACGAGCACCTGGCCAAGCTCAAGGGCTGGGCCGCCGACTCGGGCGAGGGCCGCTGGACGGTCGAGGCCGCGATCGACCACGCGGTGCCGCTCCCGGCCATCACGGCCTCGCTGTTCGCCCGCTTCGCCTCGCGCCAGGACGACTCGCCCCAGATGAAGATGATCGCCGCGCTGCGCAACCAGTTCGGCGGCCACGCGGTCGAGTCCAAGTAACGGATATCCACAAGAAGGCGAGCGCAGTCCACAGCCATGCACGTCGCGCATCTGTCGCTCGCCGACTTCCGTTCCTACGCCCGGGTCGAGGTTCCGCTCGACCCGGGCGTCACCGCGTTCGTCGGGCCCAACGGGCAGGGCAAGACCAACCTGGTGGAGGCGATCGGCTACGTCGCCACCCTGGGCAGCCACCGGGTGGCCACCGACGCCCCGCTGATCCGCCTCGGCGCCGAGCGGGCGGTGATCCGGGCCAGCGTGGTGGCGCAGGGCGGCCGGACCACCCTGGTGGAGCTGGAGCTGACCCCGGGCAAGGCCAACCGGGCCCGGCTGAACCGTTCCGACAACGTCCGCCCGCGCGACGTGCTCGGCGTGCTGCGCACCGTGCTGTTCGCCCCCGAGGACCTCTCCCTGGTGAAGGGCGACCCGGGCGAGCGCCGGCGCTTCCTGGACGAGCTGCTGACCGCCCGGGCCCCCCGGCTGGCCGGGGTGCGCTCCGACTACGAGCGGGTGCTGAAGCAGCGCAACGCCCTGCTGAAGACCGCCGCGATGGCTCGCCGGGCCGGCGGCGGGAAGGCCGCCGACCTCGCCACCCTGGAGGTCTGGGACGGCCATCTGGCGCGCACCGGAGCCGAGTTGACCGCCTTTCGGATCCAGCTGGCGGCCGCCCTGCAGCCGCTGGTGGCGCAGGCCTACGGACAGCTCGCCCCGGGCGCCGGGGAGACCGTGCTGGAGTACCGCTCCTCCTTCGAGGGGGAGCTGCCGACCAGCCGCGAGCAGGCCGAACAACAACTCCTGGACGCCCTGCAGGCCACCCGCAAGCAGGAGATCGACCGCGGCCTGACCCTGGTCGGCCCGCACCGCGACGAGCTGCTGCTGAAACTCGGCCCGCTGCCCGCCAAGGGCTACGCCAGCCACGGCGAGTCCTGGTCCTACGCGCTGGCGCTGCGGCTGGCCTCCTACGAACTGCTGCGCGCCGAGGGCGGCGAGCCGGTGCTGGTGCTCGACGACGTCTTCGCCGAACTGGACTCCCGCCGCCGGGACCGGCTGGCCGAGCTGGTGGCCGGCGGCGAGCAGGTGCTGGTCACCGCGGCGGTGCCGGAGGACGTCCCGAAGGTGCTGAGCGGGGCGCGCTACGGCGTCTCGGACGGCACTGTGACCCGGCTGGCCCCGTGAGCCCCTGCCACCCCGTACGCTGGACCGCTCACCGGAAGAGTTGTCCACAGCCTGGGGATGGAGCGTGATGGCGGAGAGCTCCGAACCGTCGGGCGTGGACCTGGCCCGGGTCGCGCTGCGCGCCGCCAAGGAACAGGCCAGGCAGCGCGGCGAGCAGGTGCGCGAGCGCCGGGAGGCCAAGCGGACCGGACTGCGCAGCGGAGCGCGCGCGGACGGCCGCGATCCGGTGCCGCTGGGGGCAGCGCTGAACCGGCTGATCACCGAGCGGGGCTGGGAGGCGCCGGCCGCGGTGGGCGGGGTGATGGGCCGCTGGGCCCAGATCGTCGGGCCTGACATCGCTGCGCACTGTGAGCCCAAGTCGTACGTGGAAGCGGACGCGGTGCTCACCGTGCAGTGCGACTCCACCGCGTGGGCCACCCAACTACGGCTGTTGGCGCGCCAGTTGGTGGCTCGGTTGAACCACGAGCTGGGGCACGGCACGGTCCGCGTGATCAAGGTGCTGGGGCCGGACGCCCCGGTGCGCGGTTACGGGCGGTTGCGGGCGCCGGGGAGCAAGGGCCCCGGGGACACCTGGGGCTGAGCCCGCTCGACCGGACTGCAGGCCTCCGGAATCGCTGGCGGCCCGTGTAGGCGCTCTGAGCCCCCCTGTCGAGTATCGGGACATGTGTGGAGGGGATTTCGGGCGGCACATCTGCCCTCAGGGGCTGCCAAACGCCCCTCTCTGTCGGTCGTACCGGTAGACTGAACGCAAACACCGTTGCGTGCAGCAACCGAGTCGAAACGCCGTGGTCGCACACCTGCCCGGACAACCGGGAAGGGGCGCGGCCCGCGCTGTGCCAGAGAGGGCGCTTCGTGGCCGATTCCGGCAACCCCAGCCAGACCCCAGACCCGACCGACCAGAAGGCCGCCTACGACGCCAGCGCGATCCAGGTGCTGGAGGGCCTCGACGCCGTCCGCAAGCGCCCGGGCATGTACATCGGTTCCACCGGCGAGCGCGGCCTGCACCACATGGTGCAGGAGATCGTCGACAACTCCGTGGACGAGGCGCTGGCCGGGCACGCGGACACCATCGACGTGACCATCCTGGCCGACGGCGGCGTGCGGGTGATCGACAACGGCCGTGGCATCCCGGTCGGCATCATGCCGGGCCAGGACAAGCCGGCCGTCGAGGTCGTGCTGACGGTGCTGCACGCGGGCGGCAAGTTCGGCGGCGGCGGCTACGCGGTCTCCGGCGGTCTGCACGGCGTCGGCATCTCCGTGGTGAACGCGCTCTCCACCCGCCTCGCGGTGGAGATCTGGACCGACGGCCACCGCTGGACCCAGGAGTACAAGTCCGGCGCCCCGACCGCCCCGCTGGCCAAGCACGAGGCCACCGAGCGGACCGGCACCGCGGTCACCTTCTGGGCCGACCAGGACATCTTCGAGACCACCGTCTACTCCTTCGAGACGCTCTCCCGCCGCTTCCAGGAGATGGCGTTCCTGAACAAGGGCGTCACCATCGCGCTGACCGACGAGCGCGCCGAGCACGCGGACGAGGACGGCAACGCGCTCTCGGTCACCTACAAGTACGACGGCGGCATCGCGGACTACGTCGCCCACCTCAACTCCCGCAAGGGCGAGGCGGTCCACCCCTCCGTCATCGACTTCGAGGCGGAGGACAAGGAGAAGCGGATCTCCGCCGAGATCGCGATGCAGTGGAACTCGTCCTACACCGAGGGCGTGTACTCGTTCGCCAACACCATCCACACCCACGGCGGCGGCACCCACGAAGAGGGCTTCCGCGCCGCGCTGACCGGTCTGATGAACCGTTACGCGCGCGACAAGAAGCTGCTCCGCGAGAAGGACGACAACCTCTCCGGCGAGGACATCCGCGAGGGTCTGACCGCGATCATCTCGGTCAAGCTCGGCGAGCCGCAGTTCGAGGGCCAGACCAAGGACAAGCTCGGCAACACCGAGGCCAAGACCTTCGTGCAGAAGGTGGTCAACGAGCACCTGGCCGACTGGCTGGACCGCAACCCCAACGAGGCCGCGGACATCATCCGCAAGTCCATCCAGGCCGCCAGCGCCCGGGTCGCCGCCCGCAAGGCCCGCGACCTGACCCGCCGCAAGGGCCTGCTGGAGTCCGCCTCGCTGCCCGGCAAGCTCTCGGACTGCCAGTCCAAGGACCCGGCCGAGTGCGAGATCTTCATCGTCGAGGGCGACTCGGCCGGCGGCTCCGCCAAGCAGGGCCGCGACCCGCGCACCCAGGCGATCCTCCCGATCCGCGGCAAGATCCTGAACGTCGAGAAGGCCCGGATCGACAAGGTGCTGCAGAACACCGAGGTCCAGGCGCTGATCTCGGCCTTCGGCTGCGGCATCCAGGAGGACTACGACGAGTCCAAGCTCCGCTACCACAAGATCGTGCTGATGGCCGACGCCGACGTCGACGGACAACACATCCGGACGTTGCTGCTCACCCTGCTGTTCCGCTTCATGCGCCCGCTGGTCGAAGCCGGGTACGTGTACCTGGCGATGCCCCCGCTGTACAAGATCAAGTGGGGCAAGGACGACTTCGAGTACGCCTACTCCGACCGCGAGCGCGACGCGCTGATCGCCGCCGGGGTCGAGGCCGGGCGCCGGCTGCCCAAGGACGACGCGATCCAGCGCTTCAAGGGTCTCGGCGAGATGAACGCCGAGGAACTGCGCGTCACCACCATGGACGTGGCCCACCGCCTCCTGCTCCAGGTCACCCTGGAGGACGCCGCCCGCGCCGACGACCTGTTCTCCGTCCTGATGGGCGAGGACGTCGAGGCCCGCCGCTCCTTCATCCAGCGCAACGCGAAGGACGTCCGGTTCCTGGACGTCTGACACCCCGTCAGGAAAGGAAACTGACCACCAGTGGTCGACGACAACCGTCCGGACGGCGGCGAGCAGCTCCCCGAGGACACCACCTCCGCCCAGGCGACCATGCGGATCGAGCCGATCGAGCTCGAAACCGAGATGCAGCGCTCGTACCTCGACTACGCGATGAGCGTGATCGTCTCGCGTGCGCTGCCCGAGGTCCGCGACGGCCTCAAGCCGGTGCACCGGCGGGTCCTCTACGCGATGTACGACGGCGGCTACCGGCCCGAGAAGGGCTACTACAAGTGCGCCCGCGTGGTCGGCGACGTGATGGGCAACTACCACCCGCACGGTGACACCTCGATCTACGACACCCTGGTCCGCCTCGCCCAGACCTGGTCGATGCGGATGCCGCTGGTGGACGGCAACGGCAACTTCGGCTCCCCGGGCAACGACCCGGCCGCGGCGATGCGCTACACCGAGTGCAAGATGATGCCGCTGGCGATGGAGATGATGCGCGACATCGACGAGGAGACCGTCGACTTCGCCGCCAACTACGACGGCCGGCAGCAGGAGCCCACCGTCCTGCCCGCGCGCATCCCCAACCTGCTGGTCAACGGTGCCACCGGCATCGCGGTCGGCATGGCCACCAACATCCCGCCGCACAACCTGCGCGAGGTCGCCTCCGGTGCGCTCTGGTCGCTGGAGCACCCCGAGGCGACCAACGAGGAGCTGCTGGAAGCCCTGGTCGAGCGGATCAAGGGCCCCGACTTCCCCACCGGCGCGCTGATCGTCGGCCGCCGCGGCATCGACGAGGCCTACCGGACCGGCCGCGGCTCGATCACCATGCGCGCGGTGGTCGAGGTCGAGGAGATCCAGGGCCGCCAGTGCCTGGTCATCACCGAGCTGCCCTACCAGGTCAACCCGGACAACCTCGCGCTGAAGATCGCCGACCTGGTCAAGGACGGCCGGATCGCCGGCATCGCCGACGTCCGCGACGAGTCCTCCTCGCGCACCGGCCAGCGCCTGGTGATCGTGCTCAAGCGCGACGCGGTCGCCAAGGTCGTGCTGAACAACCTGTACAAGCACACCGACCTGCAGACCAACTTCGGCGCCAACATGCTGGCCCTGGTCGACGGCGTGCCGCGCACGCTCTCGCTGGACGCCTTCATCCGGCACTGGGTGGCGCACCAGATCGAGGTCATCGTCCGGCGCACCACCTTCCGGCTGCGCAAGGCCGAGGAGCGCGCCCACATCCTGCGCGCGCTGCTCAAGGCACTCGACCAGATCGACGCGGTGATCGCGCTGATCCGGGCCTCGGAGAGCGCCGACGCCGCCCGCACCGGCCTGATGGGCCTGCTGGACATCGACGAGATCCAGGCCAACGCCATCCTCGAGATGCAGCTGCGCCGGCTCGCCGCCCTGGAGAGCGCCCGCATCCTCAGCGAGCACGACGAGCTGCAGGCGAAGATCAACGAGTACAACGCGATCCTCGCCTCCCCGGAGCGCCAGCGCGGCATCGTCTCCGAGGAGCTCACCGCGATCGTCGAGAAGTACGGCGACGAGCGGCGCTCCACCCTGATCCCGTCCGACGGCGACCTCTCCATCGAGGACCTGATCGCCGAAGAGGACATCGTCGTCACCATCACCCGCGGCGGCTACGTCAAGCGCACCCGCTCCGACCTGTACCGCTCGCAGAAGCGCGGCGGCAAGGGCGTGCGCGGCGCGCAGCTGAAGCAGGACGACATCGTCGACCACTTCTTCGTGACGACCACCCACAACTGGATCCTGTTCTTCACCAACAAGGGCCGGGTCTACCGCGCCAAGGGCTACGAGCTGCCGGACGCCGGCCGCGACGCCCGCGGCCAGCACGTCGCCAACCTGCTGGCCTTCCAGCCGGAGGAGCACATCGCCCAGGTGATGGCGGTGCGCACCTACGAGGACAAGCCGTACCTGGTGCTCGCCACCCGCAACGGCCTGGTGAAGAAGTCCCTGCTCAAGGACTACGACTCCCCGCGCTCCGGCGGTCTGATCGCGATCAACCTCCGCCAGGACGAGGAGGGCCGGGACGACGAGCTGATCGGCGCCGAGCTGGTCTCGGCCGACGACGACCTGCTGCTGATCTCCAAGAAGGCCCAGTCGATCCGGTTCAAGGCCACCGACGAGGCGCTGCGCCCGATGAGCCGGGCCACCTCCGGCGTGAAGGGCATGTCGTTCCGCGAGGACGACGAGCTGCTCTCGATGAACGTGATCCGGCCGAGTACCTTCGTGTTCACCGCCACCGACGGCGGCTACGCCAAGCGGACCTCGGTTGACGAGTACCGTGTCCAGGGGCGTGGCGGATTCGGTATCAAGGCGGCGAAGATCGTCGAGGGCCGGGGCTCGCTGGTCGGCGCCCTGGTGGTCGAGGAGACCGACGAGATCATGGCCATCACGCTCTCCGGCGGCGTGATCAGGACCAGGGTTTCCGAGGTACGTGAAACCGGACGTGACACGATGGGCGTCCAACTGATCAACCTCGGAAAGCGCGACGCGGTGGTGGGCATGGCCCGCAACGCGGAGGCGGACGAGGAGGAGGGTGCGGACGTCGACGCCGAGGCGACGGCGACCGAGGCCCCCACGGAGCACGAGGCGGACGGCGCGGCCGACCAGGGCTGACGCTGTTCCCCGTCCGGTGGTGCCCGGCCCGCGAGCGCGGGTCGGGCAGCACCGGTTGACCGCAGGCCACCGGGGCAGGCGGACGAGCACAACACGGACCAGGGCGGTGCATCGGCCTGGCGGACGGTTCGGGAGGACCACGGTGAGCGGAGCCACGGGTGCTGGAGGTGCCACGGGCGGCCTGTCGGGCGCGCAGGGCGGGACGCCGGCGTACGGCGTGCCGCAGCGTCCGGCCGAGCACCCCGCCGCGTCCACCTCGCTGATGCCCCCGGTCGGCCAGGGCGGGCCCGGCGCGGCGCAGGGCGCCCAGCAGAGCTACGGCGGGCAGACCCCGCCGCCCCCGCCGAGCACCCCGCCCACCGCCGGCGGCGGCTTCTCCCAGCCGACCACCTACACCAAGGGCCAGCCGACCCCGGCCCGCGGCACCCGGACCGGCGGCGCCGCCCAGGGCAGCGCCGCGCGCCGCACCGGCGCCCCGGCCCCGGCCGGCGGCGGGCGGATCCGCAAGGCCCGGCTGCGGATCACCAAGGCCGACCCGTGGTCGGTGATGAAGGTCAGCTTCCTGCTCTCGCTGGCCGTCGGCGTGATCATCATCGTGGCCTCCGCGGTGCTCTGGATGACCCTCGACGGGCTGGGCGTCTTCGACTCGCTGACCAGCACCCTGAAGGACGTCACCGGCACCGACAGCTCCGGCGCCTTCAACCTGATGGACTACATCGGCTTCGGCAAGGTCATGCTGTTCACCACCCTGATCGCGGTGGTCGACGTGGTGCTGATGACCGCGCTGGCCACCCTCGCCGCGTTCATCTACAACACCGCGGCCGGCTTCACCGGCGGCATCGAGTTGACCCTGGCCGAGGAGGACTGACCTCCTGTCAGTCCGCTCCGGCGGCGTACGGAATGTCCCGGGCCCCGAAGGCCGTTGAAGCCTTCGGGGCCCGTTCGCATGCTTTCCCGGATCGGGGGCAAACGGGTGACCGGACGGCGTGCCGGGCGTAGCGCCCGGGCCCGCCGTGGATAAGTGGGAAGCGGGGACGAGCACCGGCCGTCCGGCCGCGGACGCGGCTCCGGGGCGGCCCTGGACGGGTACGTCGGGAGGTCCGGCATGGCTGGGAACGCGGAACAACTGGTGGGTGCGCTGGAGGGCCTGATGGGCCGTCGGGTCCCCGTGCGGGTCCGGGCCTGGGACGGCTCGCTGGCCGGCCCGCCCGGTGCCCCCACCGTCCACCTGCGCAACCGCCGCGCCGCCCGCCGCCTGCTCTGGTCCCCCGGCGAACTCGGCCTGGCCCGCGGCTACGTCTCCGGCGACCTGGACATCGACCCCGACAGCGACCTGTACGAGGTGCTCGGCGCGGTCGCCGAGGACCCCGAGCTGCACGGCATCCGGATCGGCCCGCGCCAGTACCTCGGCGCTCCCGGTCGCCGCGCGCTCTCCACCGCCCTGCGGCTGGGCGTGCTCGGCCCGCAGCCCGCGCCGCCGCCCGAGGAGATCCGGCACCGCAGCGGGCGCCTGCACAGCCGCCGCCGGGACCGCGCCGCGATCAGCCACCACTACGACGTCGGCAACGACTTCTACCGCCTGGTCCTCGGCCCGTCCCTGGTCTACTCGTGCGCCTACTGGACCCCCGAGGGCAAGAGCCTGGAGGACGCCCAGCAGGCCAAGCTCGACCTGGTCTGCCGCAAGCTCGGTCTGCGCCCCGGGATGCGCCTGCTGGACGTCGGCTGCGGCTGGGGCTCCCTCGTCCTGCACGCGGCCCGGCACTACGGCGTGGAGGCCGTCGGCGTCTCCATCTCCACCGAGCAGGTCGCCCTGGCCCGCCAGCGGGTCGCCGAGGCCGGCCTGACCGACCGGATCGAGATCCGCCTGCAGGACTACCGGGAGATCCCCGACGGCCCCTTCGACGCCATCTCCAGCATCGGCATGGCCGAACACGTCGGCTCCGAGCAGTACCTGGTCTACGCCGGCCACCTGCACCACCTGCTCGCCCCCGGCGGCCGCCTGCTCAACCACCAGATCGCCCGCCGTCCGCTGCGGCCCGACGAGCGGTACCGGCTCTCCCCCTTCATCGACCGCTACGTCTTCCCCGACGGCGAGCTCTCCTCGGTCGGCACCACCGTCTCCCGGCTGGAGGAGGCCGGCTTCGAGGTCCGCGACGTCGAGGCGCTGCGCGAGCACTACCACCTCACCCTGCGCGAGTGGGTCGCCAACCTGGAGGCGCACTGGTCCGAGGCCGTCGCGCTGGTCGGCCGCGGCCGCGCCCGGGTCTGGCGCCTGTACATGGCGGCGTCCGCCGTCGCCTTCGAGCAGAACCACATCGGCGTGAACCAGATCCTCGCCGTCCGCCCCACCCCCGAAGGGGCCTCCCGGCTCCCCGCCACCCGCGCCCAGTGGCTCGCCGAAGCCCCTGAGCTGCACCGCGCGGCGACCCCCCGGGGAACGGATTTGGGAGATCGGCCGTCGGTCCGCTAATCTTTCAGTGCGGCAAGGGCCTATAGCTCAGACGGTTAGAGCGCTTCCCTGATAAGGAAGAGGCCACAGGTTCAAGTCCTGTTAGGCCCACCGGCGCGAAGGCCCCGATCACCTGGTGATCGGGGCCTTCGACGTTTTCGCCCCCGGTTCGGCCGTAACCCCGGCCCGGTGCGGCTCGTTGGGCCGGGTGCGCAGAGGCAACACAGGGTGAGTCGACTCGAAACTTCAGTGTCGGGGATAGCCGGGCGTCAGAACCGGTCATTGGGAACGTGGGACGTAGCGCGCCTCTGCTCTTGCTGGCGGATGACCAGCCCCGCCGCCCGGGGTGACAGGGCGGTTCCCACGTCATGTCTTCTTTCACCCTGTGAGGCATTCCCATGTCCATGGAAGCCGCGCTGCTCGAGTCGAGGACTCTGCGCAGCGGCCTGTGCAGTCGCACCGAGGTCCTCGACGAGGTCAAGGCGCTCGTCCTGCTGCCCGACGGGCTGCACGTCACCACGCGGATGGTGGCCGACTACTTCCAGGTCGGCGACACAGCCGTCTACGCCCTGGTCCGCCGCCACCGGGCGGAGCTGGAAAGCAACGGATACACCGTCCACAAGCCTGTGGATAACTCGGCGAACCAGACTTGCAAGATGCAAGTCTGGCAGGTCAGCGACTCGGAAGGTGGTGAGAGCCCGGTTTCGGACCGTCCACAGGGCGGGGGTTCCGGCATCGCGTTGTACTCGCGGCGGGCCGTGCTGAACGTGGCGATGCTGCTGCGGGACAGCGAGGTCGCGCGGGCGGTGCGCAGCCGGTTGCTCGATCTCGTGGAGGCGGCGCCGCGGCCGGTGGTCGAGGTGCCGGAGGTGCGGGCGTTCCGGGCGCGGCCGTGGAAGCGGTGGAGCGAGCTGCGCTGGGACGAGTACGAGGCGGTGAGCCGGGATCCGGCCGCCGAGGCCTGGCGGCGGCGGATCGACGGGATGGACCCGTTCGACCTGCCGTACGAGCCGGGGGTGTCGTGCGAGGAGTGCTACGAGGAGCCGGGCGAGCCGGTCCGGGTGCCGTCGGTGGATGAACTGCCGGTCGTGGTGGCCGGGTTGGCGGTGTCCGTCGGGGCGATCGAGCGGCGGTTGGACGCGCAGGGGGCGGTGATCACGGCGATCAGTGAGCGGATCTCCCGGCAGGGCGCGGAGCTGACGTCGCTGGGCGCCGACGTCCGGGCGATCCGGCGGGACGTGGCCTACCTGCGCGGTCGGCGCCGGCGCGGGTAGCCGCTGACGGGTGCGTCGCCGTTCCGGCCCGGTCGGGTGGAACGGCGACGCACCCGGGTGCGTTGTCGGGGCATGGCGTGGTTCTTCGCGGTGAGCATCCCGGGGCTGGTGTGCGTGTTGGTGCTGCTGGCCTTCGTGGACCAGCTGGCGTTGGCGGCGCAGCGGTCGCGGTGGATTCCGTGGCGCGGGACGGGGCGGGAGGGGCAGGTCTCGGCGACCGGCTTCGAGCAGTTGCACGCCCAGTTCGCGGCCGGGAAGCAGGCCGAGTTGGAGCAGCGGAAGACCACGCTGATGCTCCGCGACGAGGAGGGGGAGGGCGCTCCGCCACGCAGTACGGTGGATCTGGAGGGCGGGCTCGCGGTGATTCGCCCGACGGCCGTCCGGGCTGATCATCGCACTGCTGGGGGGTCGTCAACCCGGCCCGTGGATCGGTCGGTTGGCCGTGGCGGGGGCCGCTCTTGAACGGGTTACCGGTGTGTATCATCGGCCGCAGGGCGGTCTGCAGCCTGACCGCTGGTTCGTGCTCGTACATCCAATAAGCAGAAGAAGGACGAGGTCCCGCGGTGAAGAAGCTTCTCCTGGTCGCCCTGGTCGCCCTCGGCGGCTTCTTTGTCTACCGTCAGGTGCAGGCGGACCGCGCCGAGCAGGACCTGTGGACCGAGGCCACCGACCCGGTCCCGGCCGGCCGCTGAGGTCCGACACGCGATCTTTCCTCGGACCGGCCGGCGGAGCGCCTGCCGCGGCCGGTCCGAACTCGCTCGGGGTTGCCGCCCGGAGCGGGTACGCTAATGCCTGTCGCACGGGGCTTTAGCTCAGTTGGTAGAGCGCTGTCTTTGCATGGCAGATGTCAGGGGTTCGACTCCCCTAAGCTCCACAAGGCTTCACAAGCCGAAGACCCCCGGTCCGGGATTCCGGACCGGGGGTCTTCGGCGTTCGCGCGACGGGTCAGTGCGGCTTGCGGGGGTCGTGGGGCTTGGGCCGGTCGTCCGGGGCGGGCTTGGGGTCCTCCGACTGGCCGGGCTGTGCGGCGGAGGCCTCGGTGGAGGTCTCGCGCGGGGCGGAGCCGTTGAGCACCGTCTCGCCGACCGGGGTGCCGGTCGCACTGCCGGGAGCGGGCGGGGCGCCGGGGGAGCCGGGTGCCGCGCTGTTCGCGGACGGCGTGGCGGCCGGGGCCGGCGGCTCGGTCAGCCACTCGGGGTTGTTCTGCTTCCGGTACCACTGCCAGCAGAGCACGCCGGTGCCGATGGCGATGGTGCCGGCCACCGCGAGCCCGGTGGCCCAGCCGTGGCCGCCGCGGTTCTCCTTCTTGAGGTTCTTCGCGGCCAGATCGCTGATCTCGGCGGCGCTGACGTGCCCCTGCAGCGCGGTGATCGCGGCGGCGCCGCGGGCCTGGGCCTCGGCGGCGTACGGGGTGACGGTGTCCTTGGCGCTCTGGAAGGTCTCGGTGACCTTGGGGACCACCGAGGCCTTGGCGTGCCCGGCGGCCCGGTCGGCCGAGAGCTTGGCGGAGAGCGCCGCCTCCTGGGCCCGGTGGACCGCCTTCAGCGCCGACTTCTGGGTCTCCGGCGGGAGGCTGGAGAAGGCGTGCTCGATGTGCGGGGCGACGTGCTTGACGTACTGCACCCGGGCTGCCTGGGCGGCCTGGCCGGCGCCGGCCCTGGCCTGCGCCCCGGCGGCGGCGGCCTTCGGGCCGAGCGCCTCCAGCTTGGGGCCGAGCACCTGCTTGGCCTCCCCGGCGTACTGCAGGGCGTGTTCCTTGGCAGAGGCGGCGTAGGGCGCGACGGCGTCCTTCGCCCGTCCGGCGGTCTCGCGCGCGGTGTCCGTACGGCTCACGGGCTTCTCCTTCTCGGCGGGGCTCCGGTGTTGTCCGGTATGCACCTTTCCACCTGATAGGAGATCATGCATCCCGCTCGGCCGGCGAGCACTTCGGCCGAGCCGTCCGTTGGGCCCATGGGATGATTTCGGGTGATAGTCAGGTAAGAGATTGGAAGGTAATCCTGTGGCCCAGGAACTCATCGCCACCCTGAAGACCAACCGCGGCGACATCGTGGTCAAGCTCTTCCCGAACCACGCCCCGAAGACGGTCGCCAACTTCGTCGAGCTGGCCGAGGGTACCCGCGAGTGGAAGAACCCGGAGACCGGCGAGGTGGCCGCCAAGCCGCTGTACGACGGCACGGTCTTCCACCGGGTGATCGACGGCTTCATGATCCAGGGCGGCGACCCGCTGGGCAACGGCACCGGCGGTCCGGGCTACAAGTTCGCGGACGAGTTCCACCCGGATCTCTCCTTCGACCGCCCGTACCTGCTGGCCATGGCCAACGCCGGCCCGGGCACCAACGGCTCGCAGTTCTTCATCACGGTCGCCCCGACCACGTGGCTGACCCGCAAGCACAGCATCTTCGGCGAGGTCGTCGACGCGGCCAGCCAGAAGGTCGTGGACGCGATCGCCACCACCGCCACCACCAAGCCGTACGACCGCCCGGTCGAGGACGTGGTGATCGAGTCGGTCGTCGTCTCGCGCGGCTGATTCCGGCCCCGCCGCCCGTGAGCGGCCCCCGCGCACCCTGGTGCGCGCAGTAGCCTGGGCGGTCCCGGCGGTGCCCCGTTCGAGGCGGTGGCGCGCCGGGACCGGTCTTGTGAGGAGGGACTGCGGCGATGCATCCGGAGGAGCCCGTGCGGCCGGCGCCCGCGGACGGCCAGGGGACCGGACTGCCCGGGTGCTACCGGCACCCGGAGCGGGAGACCGGCGTGGCCTGCGCGCGCTGCGGGCGACCGATCTGCCCGGAGTGCATGGTGGGCGCCTCGGTGGGCTTCCACTGCCCGGAGTGCGTGCGCGGTGAAGCCGAGCAGGTCCGGCAGCCGCGGACCACCTTCGGCGGGGTGCTGGAGGCCGGGGACGGCGCGCTGGTCACCAAGGTGCTGATCGGGCTCAACCTGCTGGTCTTCCTGGTCACCGCCTACCTGGACCGGACCTGGGAGCTGCGACTCGGCCTGTACAGCTGGGTGCCGGTGCCGGGGGTCCGGATCGGCGTGGCGGCCGGTCCGCAGGACTGGTACCGGCTGGTCAGCGCGATGTTCGTGCACTCCGGCCTGCTGCACATCGGGATGAACATGCTCTCGCTGTGGGTGCTCGGGCCGCAGTTGGAGCGGGTGCTGGGCCGGGTGCGGTTCCTCGGGCTGTACTTCGTGTCGGGCATCGCCGGCAACGCGCTGGCCTACCTGCTGTCGGGCGACAAGCTCTACTCGGTGGGGGCGTCCGGGGCGATCTTCGGGCTGCTGGGGGCGACCGCGGTGCTGTTCCGGGTCAACCGGGTACCGATGCAGCCGGTGATCGCGCTGCTGGTGGTCAACCTGGTGATCACCTTCTCGGTGTCGGCGATCGACTGGCGGGCGCACGTCGGCGGCCTGGTGGCCGGAGTCGTCACCGGCGCGGGGATGATGTACGCCCCACGGGAACGCCGTGCACTGGTGCAGGGGTTGACGGTGGCCGGAGTGCTCGTGGCGAGCCTGCTGCTGGTGCTGGCCGGGACGGCGCGCCTGCCGGGGTGATCCCGGCCCGGGCGGCATGCTGGGCGGCGGCTGTCCACAGCGGGTGCGGGCCTGTGCACAGCGGGTGTGAACTTGTCCACAGCGGGTGCGGGCAGCCGGTTGGCGTTCTTCGGTCTACGCGCGTTATCCTGCTGCGTTGCAAGTTATCCACAGGCCTGGCGAAGTTTTCCCCAGTGTGGACAACCCTGTGGATAAACGTTCGGGCGCTGCCTTCCGGGCGGGCGCGTGCCGAACACCGCTCCGGACCCGGGGCCCGGAGCGGTGCGGACGCGTTGTGTCAGGGGAGCCGCGGAGCGCGGCTCACTTCCACTGGGTGGAGACGCCGAAGCCGGCGGCGATGAAGCCGAAGCCGGCCAGGATGTTCCAGTTGCCCCAGCTCTCGATCGGCCAGGTGCCGCTGGTCACGTAGTACGTGACGATCCAGACCAGGCCGATCAGGAACAGCGCCAGCATCAGCGGTGCCACCCAGCTGCGGCCGGAGCTGAGCTTCACGGCCGTGGTGGTGGTCGGCGGCGGCGTGTAGTCGGCCTTCTTGCGGAGTCGAGACTTCGGCACGAGGGGTTCTCCTGTCGATGCGCTGTGACCGCGCAGGTGTGCAGCGGGGGACGGGCGGCGTGTGGGGGCCGGATTGGTACGAGCGGTACTCCGCACATGCCATCGGCGTCCGTTAGCGTAGTGGCTCGTCGGGTCTTAGGGAGATAAGGGTACGGTGCCGGATTCCACGATTTCGCCCCAGCCGCCGCTCGGCCGCCCTCGTCGCACCCGAATTGTCGGACGTGCCCTGACCTGCACCGTCTTCGCGCTCGCCGGGCTGCTGTTCTACGTCAGCGCGGAGACCGCCCGCGGCACCGATCTGCGCACCGACAACTCGCTGCTCAAGCTGAGCGACGTCATACAGCAGCGCTCCACCCAGAACCAGGAGCTGCAGGCGCAGGTCGCCGAGGACCAGGACAAGGCCGACCGGCTGGCCCAGGAGCAGGGGCAGTCCCCCGCCGACGCCGCCCGGCTGGACGCGCTGCAGCAGGCCGCCGGGCTGGACCCGCTGCGCGGACCCGGCCTGACCGTGACCCTGGACGACGCCCCGCCGAACGCCACCGCGAAGATCCCCGGCGTCCCCGAGCCCGGCGTGAACGACCTGGTGATCCATCAGCAGGACATCCAGGCGGTGGTGAACGCGCTGTGGCGCGGCGGCGCCGAGGGCGTCCAGGTGATGGACCAGCGGCTGATCTCCACCAGCGCGGTGCGCTGCGTCGGCAACACCCTGCTGCTGCAGGGCCGGGTCTACTCCCCGCCGTACGTGATCCGCGCGGTCGGCCGGACCGAGGCGCTGAGGTCCGCGGTGGACGCCGACCCGACCATCCGCAACTACCTGGGCTACGTGGCCGCCTACGGGCTCGGCTGGAAGGTCCAGGAGAGCGGCGAGTTGAACCTGCCGGGCTACGCCGGTTCGGCCGACCTGCGGGCCGCCTCCGCGCAGTAGCGGACGCGCGGGTCCTGTTGCGCGGATACCCGCCTGGGCGGGGCGGGCGGGCGTCTACGCTTGTGCAGACCCGAACTCCGAGGAGCAGCATGTACGGCATGATCTGGCGGCACCTCCCGGGCCCCACCCCGGTCCGCGCGCTGATCGCGGTGCTGCTCGTCCTCGGCGTCGTCTACGTCCTGTTCCAGTTCGTCTTCCCGTGGGCCGAGCCGCTGCTGCCCTTCGGCAACGTGACGGTGGATCAGGGCGGCGGCGCCGGCGGCTGAGCCGCTCCCCCGTAGCCGCAGCAGATGCCCGCACACCCCAGGAGCAGTGAGATGACCTCCGCCGGCCGCCCGCCCCGGATCCTCGTGGTCGACAACTACGACAGCTTCGTCTTCAACCTCGTCCAGTACCTCTACCAGTTGGGCGCGGTCTGCGAGGTGGTCCGCAACGACGAGCTGACCGTCGCCGACGCGCGCCCGCGCGACGGCGCGGACGGCTACGACGGGGTGCTGCTCTCCCCCGGCCCGGGCACGCCCGAGGAGGCCGGGGTGTGCGTGGAGATGGTGCATCACTGCGCCGAGGCCGGGCTGCCGCTGTTCGGGGTGTGCCTGGGCCTGCAGTCGATCGCGGTGGCCTACGGCGCGGTGGTCGGCCGGGCGCCCGAGCTGCTGCACGGCAAGACCTCGACGGTGGAGCACGAGGACGGCGGCGTGTTCGAGGGCCTGCCCTCGCCGCTGGTCGCCACCCGCTACCACTCGCTGGCGGTCGACCCGGCCACCGTGCCCGCCGAGCTGGTGGTCACCGCCCGGACCGAGGAGAGCGGCGTCATCATGGGCCTGCGCCACCGTGAACTGCTGGTCGAGGGCGTGCAGTTCCACCCCGAGTCGGTGCTCACCGAGGGCGGCCACCGGATGCTCGCCAACTGGCTGGCCGAGTGCGGCTTCCCGGAGGCCGTGGGCCGATCGGCCGGGCTCGCCCCGGTGATCGGGCGGAGCTGACCCGGTGACCGCCGTGCGCCCGGAGGGGGGCGTGCCCGGGAACCTGGGCGAGCCGGACGACTGGGGGGTCTACGAGCCCGCCCCGGTGGAGCAGACACTGCAACTGCGGCTGCCCGTGCCGCCCGTCCAGCCGGTCGCCGACGGCGGCCGGGCCGGGCGGCGGCGGGCCCAGGGGCCGGTGGGGCTGCGGCCCGGCACCGGCCGCCGGCGGGCCAGCGGCAAGGCCGGCGGGGCGCGGCCGCCGCGCCCCAAGGAGCGCCGACGGGTGGTGCTGGCCCGCCTGATGGGGGAGCTGTTCATCACCCTCGGCGTGGTGATGCTGCTGTTCGTCTCGTACCAGCTGTGGTGGACCAACGTGCAGGCGGACGCCGCCGCCGACGCGGCCGGCCACAGGTTGGAGCAGCAGTGGGCGCAGCCGCCCGCCGCCCCGCAGGGCGGGCAGAGCGCCGCGCCGCAGACCGCCTTCGAGCCCGGGCAGGGCTTCGCCATCATCCACATCCCGAAGCTGGACCTGAAGTACCCGATCGCCGAGGGCACCAACAAGGAGAAGGTGCTGGACCACGGCCTGGTCGGGCACTACACCGGCACCGCGATGCCCTCCGACAAGACCGGCAACTTCGCGGTCGCCGCGCACCGCACCACGCACGGGCAGCCGTTCCGGAAGATCGGTCAGCTGGTGCCGGGGGACAAGGTCGTCGTGGAGACCGCGACCGCGTACTACACCTACGAGGTGGCGGGCGGCATCCCGGAGACCCCGCCGACCAACGTGACGGTGCTTCAGGCGGTGCCGAAGGGCTCTCCGTTCACCGCGCCGGGCCGCTACCTGACGATGACGACATGCACGCCGGAGTTCAGTGCCCGGGGAAGGCTGATCGTCTTTGGCAAGATGGTCGAGGAACGGCCGAGGAGCCAGGGCCAGCCGGAGGCGCTGACCGGGCATCAGTGAGCAGCGAGGCACGGCACCATGGGCACAGCCGTCGGGGCGGGCGGGCGCAGGCGCGGCCGGACGGCGGCGGCCCTCGGGCTGCTGGGGGAGTTGCTGATCACCCTGGGGCTGCTGGTGGCCCTGTTCGTCGGGTACTCGCTGTGGTGGACCGACGTGGTCGCCGACCGCACCGCCGACCGGGCCGGCGACCGGCTGCGGCAGTCCTGGACGGCCCCGGCCGCGCCCGGTGACACCGCCCCCGCGCCGGGCTACCAGGCCGGCGACGGGGTGGGCTTCCTGCACGTGCCGGCGCTCGGCCGGGGCAACCGGACGCTGATCCGGACGGGCACCTCGGCCGAGGTGCTGAACGAGGGCGTGGCCGGGGTGTACGAGGAGCCGTACCGCTCCGCGATGCCCTGGGACGCGCAGGGCAACTTCGCGCTCGCCGCGCACCGGGACGGGCACGGTGCCAGGTTCCACGACCTGGACCTGCTGAAGCCCGGCGACCCGGTGGTGGTGGAGACCCGGGACGCCTGGTACGTCTACCGGGTGGCGGGGGTGCTGCCGCAGACCTCGAAGTACGACGTGGGCGTGGTGGCCCCCGTTCCCGAGGGCTCGCCGTTCACCCGTCCCGGCCGGTACCTCACGCTGACCACCTGCACCCCGGTGTACACCTCGCGCTACCGGATGGCGGTCTGGGCCGAACTGGTCCGCACCGAGCCGGTGGACGCCCGTCGCACCCCGCCGGCCGAACTGCGCTGAGCCGGGAACGCCGCAGGGGCCGCACCGGCGGGCGGTGCGGCCCCTGCGTCAGCTGCGGGCGGTCACGGGGTGGGTGACTTGGGGTCCGCGGGCTTGACGAACAGGGTGACCGTGTCGTCGGGGTTCAGCTGGGTGCCGGCCGGCGGGTTGGTGCCCTGGACCACGCCGTTCGGGTCCTGCGACCCGGCCAGCTGGTAGTGCGTCAGGCCCAGCGCGGTCAGCTGCTTGATGGCGTCGGAGAGCTTGACGTTCTGCAGCGGCGGCACGGTGACCTTGTCGGCCATCTTGCCGACCGTGATGGTGACCTGGGTGCCCTTCTTGAACTGGCCGGTCTTCGGGTTCTGGTCCACGATCTGGCCGACCTTGCTCTGGTCGGTGATCACCTTGGTCTGCACCTGGACGGTGAAGCCGGCGTCGGTCAGGGCCTGCGTACCGTTGTCCTGCGACTGGCCGATCACGCTCGGGACGTTGACCTTCTGCTGGCCGGAGGAGACGGTCAGCGTGATGGTCGCGCCGGCGGCCGCCTTGCCGGTCGGGTTCTGCGAGATGACCTTGTCCTGGTCGACCTTGTCGTCGTTCTGGTAGGCGACGGTGACCTGGAAGCCCAGCTTGGTGAGGGTCGCCGAGGCGGCGTCCTTGGTCTGGCCGGTGACGTCGGGGACGTCGGCCTGGGCCGGGCCGGAGGACAGGTGGACCGTGATCACCGCGTCGGCGGGGATCTGCGAGCTGGCCACCGGGTCCTGGGTGCAGACCTGGTCCTTCTGGATCTTGGTGTCGGGGCAGGCGATCGGGTCGCCCTGCTTGACCGTCAGCTTGGCGCTCTGCGCGCGGGCGGCGGCCTGGGCGTCGGCGAGGCTCTTGCCGACCAGGCTCGGCGCGGTGGTCTTGCCGCCCGCCGAGTCGCCGGTCTTCACCATCGCCTGGACCACGAAGAACGCGCCGACCAGGACCAGCACCGCGGCCACGGCCAGGATGATCCAGGAGGTGTTGTTCTTCTTCGGCTCCTCGCGGCGGCGCCCGGCGCGGCCCTCGTAGCCGTCGTCGTCGTACCCGCCGCCGCCGCGGCCGTCGTTGTAGCCGGGCTCCTGGTAGCCGTAGCCGGGCTGCTGGTTGCCGACCTGCGGGAGCATGGTGGTCGGTCCGGCGCCCTGCTGGGGCAGCACGTTGGTCTGGCCGTACGGGTCGTACTGGCCGGCGCCCTGGTCGTAGCCGTAGCCCGGGCCGGCCGCGCCGTACGCGGCGGCCTGCTGGGCGGCGTTGACCGGGAGGCCGTCGAGGAAGCGCTCGATGTCGTCGCGCATCTCGTCGGCGGACTGGTAGCGGTAGTCGCGGTCCTTGGCGAGCGCGCGCAGCACGATCGCGTCGATCTCCGGGCGCACCTCGGGGTCGTACGCGGACGGCGGGGCGGGCTCCTCGCGGACGTGCTGGTAGGCCACCGCGACCGGCGAGTCGCCGACGAACGGCGGGCGCACGGTGAGCAGTTCGTACAGCAGGCAGCCGGTCGAGTACAGGTCGGAACGGGCGTCGACGGTCTCGCCCTTGGCCTGCTCGGGGGAGAGGTACTGGGCGGTGCCGATGACCGCGGAGGTCTGGGTCATCGTCATGCCGGCGTCGCCCATCGCGCGGGCGATGCCGAAGTCCATCACCTTGACGTTGCCCTGCCGCGTCAGCATGACGTTGGCGGGCTTGATGTCGCGGTGGACGATCCCGGCGCGGTGCGAGTACTCCAGGGCCTGCAGGATGCCGATGGTCATCTCGAGCGCGCGCTCCGGCAGCAGCCGGCGGCCGGTGTGCAACAGCTCGCGCAGGGTGGAGCCCTCGACGTACTCCATCACGATGTACGGGATGGAGATCCCGTCGATGTAGTCCTCGCCGGTGTCGTAGACCGCGACGATGGCGGGGTGGTTCAGCGAGGCGGCGGACTGCGCCTCCCGCCGGAAGCGGGCCTGGAAGGACGGGTCGCGGGCCATGTCGGCACGGAGCGTCTTCACGGCGACCGTACGGCCGAGCCGGGTGTCGTGGGCGAGGTACACCTCGGCCATGCCACCGCGCCCTAGGACGCCGCCGAGCTCGTACCTGCCGCCGAGGCGACGAGGCTCTTCCATATCTCCGACCCTCTCCCCCACCGGCCGGTGAGGATGTGACGTAGGTGTCCCCGCACGCTCTGTTGGACGCGGCCGAGGCCCCGTCGGTTCGCGGCTTCGACCCCCGGAACGCTGGGCCCCGGGTGGCTGCGGGTACACCCGCTGCTGGCGGATACGCTACCGGGCCAACCTGAGCGGTCCGGGACGGCCTGGCAGCTGAGACCAGACCGGTATCGTCCAGGACCGTCCCATTGTGACAATTCAAGCCACTGTTCGGAGGAGTCCGGCCGGATTGTGACGCATGCGACCGGCCCTAGCGGCCGAGCGCCGCCTGCATCACCGACTTGGCGATCGGGGCCGCCAGGCTGCCGCCGGAGATCTCGTTGCGGTCCGCGGCGCCGTCCTCGACCACCACCGCGACCGCGACCTGCTTGCCGTCCGCGCCCTTGGCGTAGGAGACGAACCAGGCGAACGGCAGGCCGGTGTTGTCCTGGCCGTGCTGGGCGGTGCCGGTCTTGCCGCCGACCGTCGCGTTCGGGATCTTGGCGTTCTTTCCGGTGCCGTTCTGCACCACCGACTCCATCAGCTGCTGCAGCTTCTGCGCGGTGGCCGGGGAGACCGCCTGGCTGAGCTGGTGCTCGGAGTGGGTGGAGATGACGTCCCGGGCGGAGCGCTCCTGGGCGACCAGGTAGGGCTCCATCAGCGAGCCGTTGTTGCAGATCGCCGCGGCGACCATGGCCATCTGCAGCGGGGTGGCCCGGGTGTCGTGCTGGCCGATGGCGTCCAGCGCGGTGCCGTCGGGCGAGGAGCCCTTCGGGTAGTAGCTGGCGCTGGGCCGGATCGGGACGTCCAGGTGGTCGTTGTTGAAGCCGAACTTCTCGGCCTGCGCGCGCAGCGCGTCCCGGCCCAGGTCGGCGCCCATCTTGCCGAACACGGTGTTGCAGGACAGGTCCATGGCGTCCTGCACGGTCGCCTTCTCGCACGGCTCGTCGGAGCTGGCGTTCTTCAGCTCGGTGCTGGTGCCGGGGAGGATGTACGGGTTCGGGGTGTCCGTGGCGTCGGTCGGGTTCTTGTACTTGCCGGTCTCGAACGCGGTCGCCGCGGTGATCAGCTTGAAGGTCGAACCGGGCGGGTAGGTCTCGCGCAGAGCCCGGTTCAGCAGCGGCTTGTTCGGGTCGTTGTTGAGGTCGGTCCACGCCTTGGTGTCGGCGGCGCTGCCGCCGGCGAAGGTGCTCGGGTCGTAGGACGGCGTGGAGACCAGTGCCAGGATCGCCCCGGTGCGCGGGTCGATCGCCACCGCCGCGCCCTTGCGGTTGCCCAGGGCGTCGTAGGCGGCCTTCTGGGTCTTGGGGTCGATCGTGGTGACCACGTCGCCGCCCTGCTTGGGCTTGCCGGTCAGCATGTCCAGGGTGTTGCGGAAGAACAGCCGGGAGTCGGTGCCGGAGAGGACGCCGTCCTCCAGCTTCTCCAGCTGGCTGCTGTCGTAGGCCTGCGAGGAGTACCCGGTGACCGGCGCGTACATCGCGCCGTCCACCCAGGAACGCTTGTACTTGTAGCGCAGGCCGTTGACGAAGTCGGACTTCGTGACCGCCTGCCCGCCCGCGATGATGTTGCCGCGCGGATAGGCGTACCGGTCGTACTTCACCCGCTCGTTGTGGCTGTTGGCGGCCCAGGCGGAGCCCTGCACGCCCTGCACCCAGTTCACCCGCAGCATCAGCGCGAGCACCAGCAGCAGGCAGAAGATCGAGACCCGGCGGATCGGCTTGTTCACGAGGACGCTCCGGGGATCTGGTCCGGCCTGGTCGGTTCCGGGATGGCGGTGGCGGGCTCGGCGGCCGGGCGGCGGGCGGTGTCGCTGATCTTCAGCAGGACGGCGATCAGCATCCAGTTCGCCACCACCGAGGAGCCGCCCTGCGCCAGGAACGGCATCGTCATGCCGGTGAGCGGGATCAGCCCGGTGACGCCGCCCGCGACCACGAACACCTGGAGCGCGAACGCCGAGGTCAGGCCGACCGCGAGCAGCTTGCCGAACGGGTCGCGGGCGGCCAGCGCGGTGCGCAGGCCGCGCTGCACGATCAGCGCGTACACCATGAACAGCGCCATCAGGCCGGTCAGCCCGAGCTCCTCGCCGAACGAGCCGAGGATGAAGTCGCTCTTCGCGGCGAACTGGATCAGCCAGCTGCGGCCCTGCCCGAGGCCGGTGCCGGTGGTGCCGCCCGAGCCGAGCGCCATCAGGGTCTGCCCGATCTGCTCGGACGACTGCGCCGGCGGGTGCGGGGAGAACGCCGCCATCGGGTCCAGCCAGGCGTTGATGCGGGTCTTCACGTGCGACTCGGTGGTGGCCACCACCGCGGCGCCGCCGAAGGACATCAGCAGACCGAAGACGATCCAGCTGGTCCGCTCGGTGGCGACGTACAGCATCACCACGAACAGGCCGAAGAACAGGAAGGAGGTGCCCAGGTCGGTCTCGAACACCAGGATCAGGATCGACAGCAGCCAGACCAGGATGATCGGTCCGAGGTCGCGACCGCGCGGCAGGTACAGGCCCATGAACTTGCGGCTGGCCAGCGCCAGGGCGTCCTTCTTGACCATCAGGAAGCCGGCGAAGAACACCGTCAGGATGATCTTGGCGAACTCACCGGGCTGGATCGAGAAGGAGCCGAACCGGATCCAGATCTTCGCGCCGAAGTCCTCCGCCCGGGACGGGAAGAAGGCCGGCGCGGCCAGCAGCACCAGCGCCACCACCATCGAGATGTAGGTGTAGCGCTGCAGGATCCGGTGGTCCTTCAGCAGCACCACCACGCCGATGAACAGCGCCACCCCGAGGCCGGACCACATCAGCTGGTTGGCGGCCGCCGGGAAGTTGTTGCGCAGCAGGCCGCCGGCCTTGTCCAGGCGCCAGATCATCACCACGCCGAGCCCGTTGAGCAGGGTGGCCAGCGGCAGCAGCAGCGGGTCGGCGTACGGCGCGAACCGGCGGGTCACCAGGTGCGCGATGCCGGCCAGCACGGCCATGCCCAGGCCGTAACCGAGCATCCCGGTGGGCAGCGACCCGTCGATCGCCAGACCGACGTTGGCGTACGCCAGCACCGGGATGGCGACCGCGAACGCCAGCAGCGCCAGCTCGGTGTTCCGCCGGGTCGGGACGGTGCTCGCCGGCGGGCTCGCGGAGTCGGCGCGGCGCCGCCCGGCGGCGGGCGTGCTGCTGCTCACGTCGAAGGTGCTCATGTCGGTGCCTACCCCCGGCGGACGCGGCCTACGGCGCCGAGCAGGAGGCGGCCAGCTGCTGCTCCTGCTCGGTCAGCGGCGGGGCGGACGGCGCGGTGCCGCCCTCCGCCGGGGCCTGCTTGGACTCGGCGAGCTTCTTGCACACCGCGGCTTGTGCGCGCAGGGTGTCGACCTGCTTCTGCGCGTCGCCCAGGCTGGTCGCCTGGATGTTCTTGGCCAGCTGGTCGCGCTGGTAGGCGGGCAGGAACTTCAGCTCGACGTCGGTGTACTGCTGGTACACCGAGCTGAGCTTCAGCCCCGCCAGGTTCTGGTCGAGACCGCGGTAGACCGCGACGTGGCCCTCGTCGGAGCCGACGTAGTACTGGTCCTGGGTCCACTGCCAGGCGAAGTAGCCGGCCCCGCCGAGCACCGCCAGCGCCAGCACCGCGGCCAGCGTCAGCTTCAGGCCGCGCTTCTTCTTGCGGTGGGTCGGCGCGGGCTCGTCGTACTCCTCGTACTCGCCCTGGCCGTAGCCGGCGGCCGGCTCCTGGTAGCCCTCGGCGGGACCGAAGTCGCCGGCCGGGGCGCCGTAGCCGGGTTCGCCGTAGCCGGGCTCGTAGCCCTGCGCCGGGCCGAACGCGCCCTGCGGCGGCTGCGGGGACCGGCCGAGGCCCGCCGCGCGGCCCGCCGGGGTGTCCAGCAGCCGCGGGTCGGTGAGCGGGTGCGGCTGGCTGTCGGCGACCGCGCCGACCACCACGGGGGTGTCCGCGAACCGGCCGCTGAGGGTGTCGGTGGCGCCGACGTCGATCACGTCGGCGACGATGCAGGTGATGTTGTCCGGGCCGCCGCCGCGCAGCGCCAGCTGGATCAGCTCCTGGACGGTCTGCTGCGGCGCGTAGTAGCTGCCGAGCGTCTCCTCCAGGGTCTGGTGGCTGACCGGGCCGGACAGGCCGTCGGAGCAGATCAGGTAGCGGTCGCCGGCCCGGACCTCGCGGATCGACAGGTCGGGCTCGACCTGGCCGCGGCCGTCCAGGGCGCGCATCAGCAGCGAGCGCTGCGGGTGGGTCTCGGCCTCCTCGGCGGTGATCCGGCCCTCGTCGACCAGCCGCTGCACCCAGGTGTGGTCCTGGGTGATCTGGCTGAGCCGGCCGTCGCGGAGCAGGTAGGCGCGGGAGTCGCCGATGTGCACCATGCCCATCCGCTGGCCGTCCCACAGCAGCGCGGTGAGCGTGCAGCCCATGCCCTCGAGCTGCGGGTCGTCCTCGACCATCTGCCGCAGCCGGTCGTTGGCGACCTGCACGGCGTCGTTGAGCAGGGTCAGCAGGTCCGCACCGGGGTCGGCCTCGTCCAGCCGGACGATCGAGCCGAGCACCTCGGAGGAGGCGACCTCGCCGGCCGCCGCCCCGCCCATGCCGTCGGCGACCGCCAGCAGCCGGGGCCCGGCGTAGCCGGAGTCCTCGTTCCCCTCGCGGATCAGGCCCTTGTGCGAGCCGGCGGCGAAGCGCAGCACGAGACTCATGCTGTCCGGGCCCTCCTTCGGGTGGAGCTGGTCCTCATGCGCTGACTACTTCCGCAGCTCGATGACGGTCCTGCCGATTCGGATCGGCACGCCGGGCTGGAGCGGAGTCGGCGTGGTCAGCCGCTGCCGGTCCAGATACGTGCCGTTGGTGGAGCCTAGATCCTCCACCGTCCACTGCCCAGTCTGATCGGGGTAGATCCTGGCATGGCGGGAGGAGGCGTAGTCGTCGTCGAGCACGATCGTCGAGTCGTGCGCGCGGCCCAGCGTGACGGTCTGGCCCTGCAGCGCGACCGTGGTTCCGGCCAGCGAGCCCTGGGTGACCACCAGGTGGGTGGGCTGGCCGCGGCGCTGCCGGGCGGCGGCCTGCTGCTGGGCGGCGGCCGACGTCTGCGCCTGCGCGGGGCGGCTCTGCCCGGCGGGCGCCCCGGCGGGGGCGGCCCGGCGCCCGGAGCGCGGGGTCGTCTTGGTGCCGAAGAGGTCGCTGCGGATCACTTGCACCGCGACGATGACGAACAGCCACAGCACGGCGAGGAAACCCAGCCGCATGACCGTCAGGGTCAGGTCTGACATATCCGGCCCGCTCTACCCTTCGACCTGTCGGTAGACGATGGTGGTCGACCCCAGGACGATCCGGGAGCCGTCGCGGAGCGTAGCGCGCTGGGTGTGCTGCCCGTCCACCACGATGCCGTTGGTGGACCCGAGGTCGAGCACCATGGCGGGCGATCCGGGGCGGATCTCGGCGTGCTTGCGGGAGACCCCGGGGTCGTCGACCCGGATGTCCGCCTCGGTCGAGCGGCCGAGCACCACGGCGTTCTGCCCGATCTGGTGCCGGGCGCCGTTCACCTCGACCCACCGGCGGGTACCGGCGCCGCCGTGCCCGGCCCCCGGGAAGGGGCGGACGTTGCCGGCCTGGGCCGGCGGGGCGGGCGGCATCGCCGGGGGCGCGGTCGGCGGCGGCGGAGCGCCGTACGGCGCGGCGGTGCCCTGCTGCCAGGGCGCGCCGGGAGCGTGCGGGGTGGGCTGGCGGCCGTAGCCCGCCGGGGCGGCCGGCGGCGCGGGGGCCTGCGGCGGCTGCTCGGCGGCCAGGGTGCGGCTGCGCACCCGGTACAGGCCGGTGTCCAGGTCGTCGGCCTTCTCCAGGTTGACCTGCAGCGGGCCCATGAAGCTGTACCGCTGGGCCTCGGCGTACTCGCGGACCATGCCGGCCAGTTCGCTGCCGAGCTGGGCGGCGTAGGGGCTGAGCCGCTCGTGGTCGTGCGGGCTGAGCTCGACGATGAAGTCGTTGGGGACGACCGTGCGGTCCCGGTTCCAGATGGTGGCGTTGTTGTCGCACTCGCGCTGCAGCGCGCCCGCGATCTCCACCGGCTGGACCTCGGACTTGAACACCTTCGCGAAGGTGCCGTTCACGAGACCTTCGAGTCGCTGCTCGAACTTCTTCAGGACTCCCACGGGGCACCCCCTCTCAGGGCGTCGGTCGGGCCGGCTCGTCGGCTTGAAAGCGGTACTTCCGTACTGATCGTATCCACGCGCGGCCCTTCCGTACGGTTCCCCCGGTAGGTCGCGCCCCCGAGGGCTACCCGCGGCGGGGCCCGCTCACTCGTTCGGCTCGCCCCGGTTGCGGGGGTACGGGGAATGGATTCGCAGGTGGCCCGCGGGGCGTGCTAATGTTTTCCATGTCGGAAGGGGCGCCCGAGAGGGAGCCGGACGGAAGACCCCAAGAGATGCGCTAAGCTTCTCGGCAGGTCGGAAGAGCGGTAAGCATCTTACGGCGACACCCATGCGCGGGTGGCGGAATAGGCAGACGCGCTGGATTCAGGTTCCAGTGCCCGAAAGGGCGTGGGGGTTCAACTCCCCCCTCGCGCACAGCGAAGCCCCGCAGATCTTCGGATCTGCGGGGCTTTCTCGTTTCCCCGGGGCCGACCGCGCCGCCCGCGCGGCCCCGCCCGGGCCGCCGACACCGGAGCGCTACGGCTGGGCCGCGCGCTCGGCGGTGGCCGGGAGTTCCGCGTGGACGCTGAACCCGCCGTCGCGGGTGGGGGCGGCGGTGAAGGTGCCGCCGAGGAGGGCGGCGCGTTCGCGCAGGCCGACCAGGCCGTGGCCGCCGCCGGGCAGTGGGGTGGGGCCGTGCGCGGGCGGCGGGCCGTTGTGGACGTCGACGTGCAGCCGGTGGCCGCGGGCGGTGACCGTGACGGTGACGGCGGCGCCCGGTGCGTGCTTGCTGATGTTGGTGAGGCACTCCTGGACGGTCCGGTAGGCGGCGCGTTCCACCGCCTCGGGCCAGTCCCGGTCGCCGGGGTCGAGGGCGCCGGTGACGTCGAGCCCGCTGCCGTCGAGCAGCCGGGGCAGGTCGGCGAGCCGGGGCTGCGGGGCGAGCGGGGTGACGGGACTCACCCCGGCCGCGCGCAGCACGCCGACCATCTGCCGCAGTTCGTCGAGGGTGCGGACGGAGAGTTCGCGGATGGTGCGGGCGGTCTCCCGGGCGGCCGGGTCGGCGGTGGAGACCTGCAGCGCCCCGGCCTGGACGGAGATCAGGCTGACCTGGTGGGAGACCACGTCGTGCATCTCGCGGGCGAGCCGGGCGCGTTCGGCGCCGAGCACCTTCTCGGCCAGCAGCCGGCTCTCCCGTTGCCGGCCCTCGGTGAGTTCGGTCACCCGCTCGGCGAGTTCGCGGCGGGTGCGGGCGAGCATGCCGAGCGCGGCCGGGCCGGCGCCGAGCATCACCGACTGGATGGCGTAGAGGACGTTGTCCCGGCTGAGTTCGAAGATGGCGGGGGAGAGCGGCCAGTGGAAGAACTCGACCAGCGCGAAGGCGGTGGCGCAGGCGACCGGGACGCGGGGTTTCGGGTAGGCGGCGGCGACCGAGTAGACGGCGGTGAGCGGGGCCAGCCAGATGTCGTTGACGAAGGCGCCGGGGAGGGTGAGCAGCACCACGGTCAGCGGGTAGCGGCGGCGCAGCAGCAGGGCGACCACGGAGAGCGCGGAGAGGGCGAGCTGCCAGCCGGTGGAGTCCTTGGCGACCAGCGCGGAGTCCATCGCGGCGAGCCCGACCGGGACGAGCAGGGTGGTGCGCGGGGAGCGCAGCCAGGCCCAGCGGCCGGCGGGCGGCTCGGCGCTCACCGCTCGTCCCGGCGGCTCTCCCGGACCAGTCCGGCGCGGTGCGCGATGACCGCGGCCTGCACCCGGTTGGCGGCGCCGAGCTTGGCCAGGATGGCGCTGATGTGGTCCTTGACGGTGCCGGTGCCGAGGAACAGGCGGTCGGCTATCTCGGCGTTGGACAGGCCCTCGCCGAGCAGCGCCAGGACGTCGAGTTCGCGGCCGGTGAGCTGCCGGGTCAGGGCGGCGGCGGCCAGGTCGGGGCCGCCGCCGTCGACGTAGCCGCTGATCACGGTGCCGGCGACGGTCGGCGAGAGCACGCTGCCGCCGGAGGCCAGCACCCGGACGGCGTGCACCAACTGCTCGGGGGCGGTGTCCTTGAGCAGGAACCCGGCGGCGCCGGCCCGCAGCGCCGTGCCGATGTACTCGTCGGTGTCGAAGGTGGTGAGCATCGCCACGGCCGGCGGGTCGGGCAGGGCGCGCAGCCGGCGCAGCACGGTCAGGCCGTCCAGGTCGGGCATCCGGACGTCGAGCAGCACCACGTGCGGGCGCAGCGCCACCGCCTGCTGCTCGGCCTGGCCGCCGGAGCAGCCGCCGACCACCTCGAGGTCGGGCGCGGAGCCGACGATCAGGCCGAGCCCGGAGCGGACCAGCACCTCGTCGTCCACGATCAGGACCCGGGTCGGCGGCATGTCTCTCCCTGGTGGGTGCGGCGGGCGGCAGTTCGAGGGTACGGGGCCGGTGCCGGGTGACCCCCGCCGATCGGCGGGGGTGGGAATCCGCTACCGGATTCACGCAATTCTCATCTGGGCTGGGCAACCATGGAAATCGGGGCGGAAGCCCGCGACCGCGAGCGGATGCGCCCCGATGATCGATCGTCTGGAATGGTTGCTGTGTCCACTGTGAAGACGGCTGCCTCGGCCGTGCCCTCGTCGCGAGGAGAAGACCCCGGTCCACTGGGGAAGTGGCGCCCGCGGGCGGCCTCTTCCACGGTCTGGTACCTGCGGCTGATGGCGCTGCTGAACCTGGTGGCGGTGCTCTCCGTGCCGTTCCGGGATCAGGTGCAGCGCCACAACGAGGGGGAGTACTTCACCCCTTATCTGGTGACCGCCGGTCTGACCACGGTGGCGCTGTCGTTGTTCCTGGCGGTGGCGATGCGCCGGCGCAAGCGCGCGGCGTGGATCTTCAACGTGGGCCTGGCCGGTCTGACCTTCCTGGGCTACGTGCTGCTGATGGCGTTCGGCGACCGGTTCGCGGCCCATCCGTGGAACTACTTCTCGATCGCGCTGACCGGCCTGTTCCTGCTGGCCCTGCTGGTCTCCCGCAAGGAGTTCACCTCCAAGGGCGACCGCTCGAACCCGAAGACCGCGGTGGCCGCGGCGCTGGGCGGCCTGGTGCTGGGCGGCCTGGTCGGCTCGCTGCTGGTGCAGCTGACCAACGAGATCTCCGGCGCGAGCTTCGGCAGCCGGTTCAGCTACGCGGTGCACCGGATGATCACCGTCACCCCCTCGGACCGGGTGGCCGACGTGGTCTCGGTGCCGACCTGGGTGAACGCCGCGATCAACGTGATGGGCGCGCTGCTGTTCCTGGCCGTGCTGTACGTGACCTTCCGCAGCCCGCGCGGTGAGGAGCTGCAGAGCGACGAGGACGAGCGCCGGCTCCGCGAGCTGCTGGACAAGCAGGGCGAGCGGGACTCGCTGGGCTACTTCGCACTGCGCCGGGACAAGGCGGTGATCTTCTCGCCGAGTGCCAAGGCGGCGGTCGCCTACCGCGTGGTCGGCGGGGTGACGCTGGCCTCGGGCGACCCGATCGGCGACCCGGAGGCCTGGCCGGGCGCGATCGACGCCTGGCTGGCGGAGGCCCGCGAGCACGCCTGGGTGCCGGCCGTGATGGGCGCCTCCGAGGAGGCCGGGGTGATCTACGCCCGGCACGGCCTGGACGCGCTGGAGCTGGGCGACGAGGCGATCGTCGAGCTGGACGAGTTCTCGCTGGACGGCCGGGCGATGCGGGTGGTCCGGCAGGCGTACAACCGGGTCAAGCGGGCCGGGTACACGGTGCGGATCCGCCGGCACGAGGACATTCCCGAGTACGAGATGGCCGAGCTGGTGGCCAAGGCCGACCACTGGCGCGACGGCGCGACCGAGCGCGGCTTCTCGATGGCGCTGGGCCGGCTCGGCGACCCCGGGGACGGGCGTTGCGTGATGCTGGAGTGCTTCGACGGGGAGGACGAGCTGCGGGCGCTGCTGAGCTTCGTCCCGTGGGGCGCGCACGGCCTGTCGCTGGACCTGATGCGGCGGGACCGGGACAGCGAGAACGGCCTGATGGAGTTCATGGTGATCGAGCTGCTGCAGCGGGCCAAGGAGGTCGAGCTGGAGCGGGTGTCGCTGAACTTCGCGATGTTCCGGTCGGTCTTCGAGCGCGGTTCGAGGCTGGGCGCCGGGCCGGTGCTGCGGTTGTGGCGTTCGGTGCTGGGTTTCTTCTCCCGCTGGTGGCAGATCGAGTCGCTGTACCGGGCGAACGCGAAATACCGGCCGATCTGGGAACCGCGCTATCTGCTGTTCGAGAAGAGCAGCGAGATTCCCCGGATCGGAATCGCCTCGGCCCGGGCGGAGGGTTTCATCACGGTGCCGAGCATGCCCGCCCTGTTCCGCCGCCGGCACGTCCGCCAGGACTAGTGGGAATTACCGCGGCAAGGCTTCCCGGGCCGTTATCGGCGGCCCGGGCAGAGGTGGTCCCTCCGCCGGGGGGCGGAGCGGGCCGATCGACATACGCCCTTGGGATGACATGGTTCGGCTTCGATGCTGATGCTGATGAGGAATCCGGTGCGTAGGGTCGAAAACGTGGCATGGGAAAGCCATCGGAAAGTCCACTGGGAAACGGGGAGACGGGTCGTGGAGCAGATCACCCACGCGGGGGGCGTGCGATCGGGGCCGTGGACGGTCGTCCGCCGGGCCGCGGTCGCCGAGTGGGGGCCGCTGGTCGGCACGGTGAAGGACCGGGTGCTGCGCCGGAAGTTCGCCGCGGTGCCGCTGGCGACCGTGGCGACGGGCCTGGTGCTGCTGTTCTCGATCGTCCAGCACCTGCCGGGCGGGGCCCGGTTCGTGAACGAGATCGGCGTGGTGAAGGCGGCGCTGCCGCTGGACGTGTCGCTGCTGCGCACCCCGCTGTCGCTGTACGTGCCGGCGCTGGACCTGCCGGTGTGGGGCGCGCTGGCGCAGGTGTTCTTCGTCTTCGGGGTGGCCGAGATCGTGCTGGGCCGCCGGCTGACCCTGCTGGTGGCGTACGCCTGCACCCTGGCGGGCACGCTGTTCGCCCGGGTCGGGGTGATGATCGGGCCGGACCACCTGTTCGGCTTCCCGCGCTGGATGGCGCACGTCCGGGACACCGGCCCGTCGGCGGCGGTGGTGGCGCTGGCGGTGGTGATCGCGTTCCGGTGCCGGGCCTGGGTGACCGGTTCGGCGGTGGTGGCGGCGATGGTCGGCGAGGCGGTGGTACTGCCGAACCTGGCCGGTCTGGAGCACGTGGTGGCGCTGACCACGGCGGTGCTGATCGCGGTGGCGGTCGAGGTGTTCGGCGACTTCTGGCCGCGGGTGCTGTCCGGGGTGGGCGCGGCGGCCTCGGTGGCCGCGGACGCGGCCGGCCGGACCAGGGCGCTGACGTCCTGACCCGGCCGGTGGGCCGCGCTCAGCCGCGCGGCAGCGGCATCTCGAAGTAGACGACCTTGCCGACCGCCTTGCGGGCGGTGCCCCACTTCTCGGACAGCTTGCTGACCAGGTTGAGGCCGCGGCCGTGCTCGGACAGCGACTCGGCGGGCTCCAGCGACGGCAGGTTGTGGTTGTCGTCGCTGACCTCGACCAGCAGCTTGTCGACCCGGATCAGTTGGAGCTGCACCTCGGCCCGGGCCACCCGCACCGCGTTGGTGACCAGTTCGCTGACCAGCAGTTCGACGGTGTCGGTGAGCGCGGTCAGCTGCCAGGTGGCGAGCTGGTCGCGGACCAGCCGGCGGGCCCGGCCGACCTCCAGCTCGGTGACGCCGAGCTGCCAGGTCGCCACCTCGGTCGGCGGGACGCCGTCGAAGCGGGCCACCAGCAGCGCGATGTCGTCCTGCCGGTCGTCGGAGTGCAGGGTGTTCAGCACGGTGTCGCAGGCCTCGTCGGGGGTCTGCTTGGGGTCGATCAGGTTGCCGCACAGCGCGGCCAGGCCCTCCCCTATGTCGCCGCCGCGGACCTCGACCAGGCCGTCGGTGCACAGCACCAGCATCGAGCCGTCCGAGACGTCGATCTTCTTGGCGACGAACGGCACCCCGCCGACGCCGATCGGGGCGCCCTCGGGGATGGCGAGCAGTTCGCCGCGGCCGTCGGGGTGGACCAGCACCGGCGGGACGTGGCCCGCCGAGGCGAGCTCGCAGGTGCGGTTGATCGGGTCGTAGACCGCGTACAGGCAGGTCGCCAGGTGGTCGTCGCCGAGCTTGTGGGCCAGGTTGTCGAGGTGGCGCAGCAGCTGGCCGGGCGGCAGGTCGAGCGCGGCGAGGGTCTGCATGGCGGTGCGGAAGCGGCCCATCGCGGCGGCCGAGTGCAGGCCGTGGCCCATCACGTCGCCGACCACCAGGGCGACCCGGCTGCCGGGCAGCTGGATCGCGTCGAACCAGTCGCCGCCGACCTCGGCCTTGCGGTCGCCGGGCATGTAGCGGTGGGCGATCTGCACGCCGGGGATCCGCGGCGGGCGGGTCGGGATCATCGAGCGCTGCAGGGTGGTGGCGACCTTGGACTCGGCGCGGTGCAGCCGGGCGTTGTCCAGCGAGAGCGCGGCGCGGGCGGCGATCTCCTTGAGGGTGTCGGCGTCGCCGCGGGTGAACGGCGCACGGTCGGGCAGCCGCAGCAGCTTGAGGATGCCCAGCACGGTGCCGCGGGCGGACAGCGGCAGCACCAGCATCGAGCGGCCGACCACGGCGGGCACCAGCTCCGGGCCGCCCAGCGAGACGGCGTAGTCGGCGGCGACGTCGGGGGTGATCAGCGGGACCAGCACCGGCTGGTTCTCCTGCAGCGCCAGGCCCGGCGGGGTGGAGCGCGGCATGGCGAGCAGCGCGCCCTCGTCCAGGACGTGGTTCCACTGCTGCGAGGCGGCGTTGAAGGTGCGGGCGACCCGGCGCAGCATGGTGCGGTCGTCGGGCTGGTCGGCGGGCAGCTCGGCGTCCGAGATCAGGCCGTCCAGCAGGTCGACGCAGGCGAAGTCGGCGACCCGGGGGACCAGCACCTCGCACAGTTCGCGGGCGGTGGTGTCCAGGTCGAGGGTGGTGCCGACCTGGTTGCCGACGGTGGCCAGCAGCGCCAGGTCGCCGTCGACGGGCAGGCCGCGGAGCACCTCGACCGCGCCGGACGGGCCGGTCGGCTGGGTGGGCAGCTCGGGGACGGGGACGGTGTGCGGCTCGGGGACGGCGGGTGCGCGGCCGTTGGCTGCGGCGTCGATGACGGGGCCTCCCGGGGGCTGGACGTGGGCGGCGGCTTCGCGTTGACCGGGGATGGTGCCGCCGAGCGGGGACGCGGACTCCGCAGCCTGTATCCGTACCCCGAGTGAGGCCCTGGCACCCGTGCCGTGCGGCGGCTCCGCCGGACGGCGGGCGGTGCGCTCGCGCTGCTGGGCGGCGCGCTGCTGCGGGGTGGGGTAGCGGCGGCCGATCCCGGCGGCGAGCCGGGCGGTGCCGGCCGCCCCGCCCGGGGAGGTCTGGTAGGGCACCACCGGCAGCCGGGTCGCGGCGTCCACCCACAGGGCGGGCGGTCCGGCCTCGGCGAGCTGGTCGAGCAGCCGGCGGCGGCGCTCCTCGGAGCCGTTCGGCAGCAGTCCGGCGAGTGCCTGCGGGGGGTGCGCGGTGGCCGGGGCGAAGGCCGCGGCGACCCGGTGCGGGCGGCCGGCGGCGGGCGCGGCGGCGTACGGGACGAGCCGCTCGCCGAGGGCGATCCGCGGGCCGGCGGAGCGCAGCGGGCGGGCGTCGGCGGCCAGTGCCAGCAGGGAGCGGCCGGCCGGTTCGACCAGCGGGTAGACCCACCACAGGACGTCGCGCAGCCGCTCCTCGCGGTCGTGCACGGCCATCGAGCCGGCCCACGGGGTGTTCAGCTGGGTCAGGTCGTCGAGGGTGTCGAAGGCGTCGCAGCGGCGCGCGCCGGCGGGTGGCGGCGGGGCGGTCTCCGGGCGGGGTTCGACGGCGGGCAGCAGGCCGTGGGCGGTGCGGCCGAGGGCGACTTCGGCGCGGTGGCCGAAGAGCTCCTCCGCGGTGCGGTTCCACAGCGCGATCCGGCCGTCCGGGTCGACCAGCACGGCGGCGACGCGGAGCAGGGCCACCACCCCGGCGGGATGGCTGCCCGGCGCGTCGTCCTGATCCGGTGTGGAGTTGGGCTGGTCCACCATGGATATCGGTCTGCCCCTTGTCTCCTGCTGCTCCTCCTGGCCCGTTGCGCGCGTCCTTGCCCGCAGCACCTTCCAGCGAAGCACGGACGGGGTGGCGGCAGGTAGCGAATCGGGCAGATTCGTCAGTATCAGTTGCGTGTCGCCCGAGGTGCTTCGGCTTCACCCGATCGGGTAAGGGCCGAGCCCCGGTAGGGTGGCGCGGGTGAGCGTACCGAGCGTCGAGGTGTGGGCGGACCCCGAGCGGCAGTGGCTGGAGGAACGGGTCGCGGCGGCCGAGCTGGCCTGGCTGACCCTGGACGTCGACGTGGCCACCCTGCGGGTGGAGATCGACAACTTCGCCCTGGTCCACCACCAGCTGCTGGGCCCGCTGTACGCCCGGCTCGACGAGCTGGACGCGCTGATCGCGGAGGCGGTCGCGGCGCGCAGCGGCGACCCGGAGGACCTGCGCCGGGCCCGGGAGGCCCGGGAGCGGGTCGAGCCGGTCGAGGAGGCCGGGCCGCGCGAGGGCGAGCCGGAGGCCCGCCGGGTGCGGCCCGACAAGGACGCCCAGCGGGTCTACCGCGAGCTGGCCCGCCGGGCCCACCCCGACCTGTCCACCGAGCCGGCCGAGCAGGAGCGCCGCTCGGCGTTCATCGCCCGGGTCAACGAGGCGTACGCGCTCGGCGACGCCGCCGCGCTGGAGCAGCTCGCCGAGGAGTGGTCGGCCGCCCCGGAGGCGGCGCCCGCGGCGGGCTCCCCGGACCGGCTGGCCTGGCTGAACCACCGCCTGGAGTGGCTGACCGGCCGGATCGCGGCGCTCGCCACCGAGCAGGTCCGGCTGGAGCGCACCCCGATGGGCGAGCTGCTGCTGCTGAACCCCCGGGAGCCGGAGCGGCTGCTGGAGGAGCTCGCCGAGCAACTGCTGGCCACCGCCGCCGACCGGCAGGGCCGGCTGGCCGCCCTGCTTCCCGACACGTCCGACCACGGCCGAAACGCCCCCCGACCCCAGGAGACGGATCCGATGTTCGCCCAGCTGCCCACCACCGACGCCGCCGCGGTGCCCGCCGACGCCGTCCTGCTCGACGTCCGCGAGCAGGACGAGTGGGACGCCGGGCACGTGGACGGCGCCCTGCACATCCCGATCGGCGAGGTGGTCGCCCGGATCGAGGAGCTGCCCGACGAGCGCCTGTACGTGCTCTGCCGGGTCGGCGGACGCTCCGCGCAGGTCGTGCAGTACCTGGTCGCGGGCGGCCGGGACGCGGTCAACGTGGACGGCGGGATGTTCGCCTGGGAGGCCGCGGGCCGCCCGATGGTGAGCAGCGGCGGGCAGGACGCCTTCGTGCTCTGACGCTCCCGCACGCACCGCCCCTGTTCGAACGCACGGGCGGTGCGGCAGGATGACCGCCGTGCGTGTCTGGTCGAAGCCCGCCCGGGTGGTGCTGGTGACCGCCGGGGTGGGACTCGCGGCCTGCACCCTGGCGTTCCTCGCCGCGCTGTTCCTGCATGTGGCACCCGAGAACTCGGTCTCCCGCGCGTACCGCGGCCAGGTCGACGCGGTGGTCTACCCGGAGTTCGAGCAGAACTGGAAGCTGTTCGCGCCGAACCCGCTGCAGCAGAACGTCACCGTCGACGCCCGGGTGCAGACCATCGCCGACGACGGCGCCGTCACCACCCGCGACTGGCTGGGCCTGACCGCGCGGGACCTCGCGGCGGTCCGGCACAACCCGGCGCCCAGCCACCTCGACCAGAATCTGCTGCGCCGGGCCTGGGACTTCTACGAGACCACCCACCCCGGTGAGGACCAGGCGGTCGCGGCCGGGCCGCGGGGCAAGCTCGCCGAGGAGTACCTGAAGCGGATAGCGCTGCAGCGCCTGGGCCGCACGGTGGCCGGCGAGCGGGTGCTGCAGATCCAGTTCCGGGTCGGCGCGGCCACCGTCGCCCCGCCCGCCTGGAGCACCGAGCAGGTCGACACCTCGGTGCACTACCGCGAGCTGGCCTGGTGGCCGGTGAACGACGAGGACTACCGGGGCCTGTCATGACGGGGGCCCGGCCGGTCGGGGACCTGCTGCCGCGCCTGCTGACCACCCTGGCCCCGTACCAGGCGGCGGTGCTGCGGATCGGCGTGGCCACCGCCTGGGGCGGCTTCCTGCTGCGCGAATGGCCGAACCGCCGGGTGCTGTACGGCGACCGCTCGCCCTGGTCGGCGGAGCTGAACGCCCGGCTGCTCGCCGACACCCACGCCTTCACGCTGCTGGCCTGGAACGACGGCCGCTGGTGGTTCGAGGCGGTGTACCTGTTGGCGCTGGCCGCCGCGGCGGCGATGCTGCTGGGCTGGCGGACCCGGGCCAGCTCCGCGGTGTTCGCGCTGACCGTGCTCTCGCTGCAGAACCGCGACGTCTTCGTCGGCGACGGCGGCGACAACGTGGTCCACCTGATGGCGATCTACCTGGTGTTCACCCGCTGCGGCGCGGTCTGGTCGCTGGACGCCCGCCGCCGGGCCCGCCGCGGCGCGGACGATCCCACCGCCTGGAGCGAGCCGCGGGCGGTGCTGGACGCGCTGGCCGCGATGCTGCACAACTGCGCGATGCTGGTGGTCGCCGTGCAGGTGGTGCTGGTGTACGCCACGGCCGGCTGGTACAAGGTGCAGGGCTCGCGCTGGCAGGACGGCACCGCCGTGCACTACCCGCTGCACCTGGGCTACTTCTCCCCCTGGCCGGAGCTGTCCGCGCTGCTCGGGGCGAGCCTGGTGGTGACCTTCCTGCTCTCCTACGGCACGGTGATCGCCCAGGTCGCGTTCCCGTTCACGCTGGCCAACCGGCGGCTGAAGAACGCGCTGCTGGCGGTGATGATCGGCGAGCACCTGGCGATCGCGGTGGTGCTCGGACTGCCGTTCTTCTCGCTGGCGATGATCGCCGCCGACGCGGTCTTCCTGCCCACCGCGGCGCTGCTCGCCGTGGAGCGGCGGCTGACCGGTCGGCAGCCGACGGGCGGGCCGCCGGGGAGCCGATAAGCTCCCGATATGTCCTGGTTCGCCGCCCTCCGTGACACCGCGAGGGCCGGGCTGACCGTGGACCGCTCGCTCACCGACCCGCGCCGGGCGCTGCGCGGCGCCCTCGCCGCCGCCCTGGTGGTCTTCCCGGTGCTCGCGGTCTACGGGCCGGCGCAGGCCACCTCGGCGGCGATGGGCGCGTTCATCGCCGGCACCGCGACCTTCCAGCGCTCCTTCCGCCCGCGCGCCTCGCTGGCGCTGGCGGCCGCCGCGGGCCTGGGCGCGTCGACCTTCCTCGGCTACGTCGCGGTGGGCATCCCCGGCGCGTTCCCGGTGCTGCTGGCGCTGTGGGCGTTCGGCGCGGGCATGGCGTGGGCGGTCGGCCCGACCGCGGGGGTGGTGGCCGCCAACACCCTCGCGGTGATGATGGTGGTGGTGCAGCTGCCGGTGTCGGTGCCCACCGCGATCGGCCACGGGCTGCTCTGCTCGGTCGGCGGCGCGGTGCAGGCACTGGTGGTGACGGTGTGGCCGATCGGCAGCTGGCGGGCGCAGCGCGACGCGCTCGCCGACATCTACGCCGCGCTCGGCGACTACGCCCGCCGGCTGCGCCACGACCCGGTCGCGCACATCGACCCGGAGCCGTTCGTGGTCGCCCGGCAGGCCGCCAGACTGACCGGCTGGCAGGCCCGGCGCCGCCCGCCGGAGCTGCGCGGGCTGCGCACCATCGCGGAGCAGATCCGTCCGGCGCTGGCCGCGCTCGCCGATCCGCGGGTCGGCGCCGCCGCCGAGGGGGCGGAGCGGGACCGGGCGCGGGAGGTGCTGGCGGCGGCCGCCGAGGTGCTGGACGCGCAGGCCCGGGCGATCCGCTCCGGCGACCCGTTCCGGATGCCGAAGGACTCCCCGGGCCTGGCGCTGGCCCGCCCCGGCGCCGGCGAGGACCTGCTGCGCGGCGCCGCCCGGCGGGCCGGGCGCCGGCTGAGCAGCCTGCTCGCCCGGGCCGCCGACCGGCTCGACCAGCAGGACCGCTCCACCGTCAGCGTCCCGTCCGGCGGGGAGGCGGGGCTGCGCCGTCCGCCGCTGGTGAAGGTCGCGCCGACCGTGCTGGGCGCGGTCGGCCGCCAGCTGCACAAGCGCTCCGCGGTCTTCCACCACGCGGTGCGGCTCGCCGCGGTGGTGACCGCCGCCTACCTGGCGGCCCGGGCGCTGGGCATCGAGCACGGCTACTGGGCGCCGATGACCTCGGCGATGGTGATGCGCCCGGACTTCGCGCAGACCTTCAGCCGGGGCGTGGCCCGGGTGGCGGGCACCGCGGTCGGGGTGCTGGCGGCGACCGCCGTGGTGCAGGCCTTCCACCCGGGCGACTGGGTGCTGGCGGCGCTCGCGGTCACCTGCATGGGCTTCGCCTACCTGACGCTGCGCACCGGCTACGCGGTGGCGACGGTGGCGATCTCCTCGTACGTGGTGTTCCTGCTCGGCCTGCAGCCGGGCGACCCGGTGCAGACCGCGGTCGACCGCCTGGTGATGACCCTGCTCGGCGGTTTCGTGGCGCTCGGCGCGTACGCGCTGTTCCCGACCTGGCAGACCGCCCGGCTGCCGGAGCGGCTGGCGGAGTGGCTGGCCGCGGCGGGCCGGTACGCGGCGGCGGTGTTCACCGCGTACGGCGACCCGGCGGGCGGGCACGCCGAGCGGGACGTGCGGCCGGCGCTGCTGGACGTCCGGGAGACCCGCGGCGAGATGCTGGCCGCGCTGGACCGGGCCGACGTGGAGCCGGTCCGGCACGACAGCCAGGTGCCGGAGCTGACCCGCAAGCAGCTCGACCGGGCCCGCTCGGCGGTCGGCATGCTGGGCCGCTCCACGGTGCTGATGGAGGCTCACCTGCCGGGCGAGGACGCCCCGCCGGTGCCCGGCGCGGAGGCCTTCGGCGAGGAGCTGCGGGACGCCACCGCGATCGCCGCGGCGGCCGTGCTGCTCGGCCAGGACGTCGACTTCGGCGGGCTGCGCGACGCCCACCGGGACTGGGACAACCGGCTCGCCGCGCTGCCCGCCGACGACCGGATCGCGGTCGCCCGGGCCGGCGCCCGGCTGGTCATGCAGGCCCTCGCCGACCTGGAGAAGGCCGTCCGGACGCGCCCGCAGCCGGCCCGCCCGGAGCCCGTACCCTCGAGGGCGTGAGCGACACCTCGGTACCCCAGCTGGGCGAGCAGTACGACGACGGCTTCCTCGCCGACGACCGCGAGATCGGCGTCGGCCCGCACCCCGAGCCGTGGCCCGACGACGCCCGGCTGGACCCGGAGCTGCTCGCCGCGGGGGACCGGCGCAACGTGACCGACGGCTACCGGTACTGGCGGCACGAGGCGATCGTCGCCGACCTGGACACCCGGCGGCACGGCTTCCACGTCGCCGTGGAGAACTGGCAGCACGACTTCAACATCGGCTCGGTGGTGCGCACCGCCAACGCCTTCCTCGCCGAGGAGGTGCACATCGTCGGCCGCCGCCGCTGGAACCGGCGCGGCGCCATGGTCACCGACCGCTACCAGCACGTGCGCCACCACGAGTCGGTGGCCTCGCTGGCCGCGTACGCCGCCGAGCGCGGGCTTCCGGTGATCGGCATCGACAACCTGCCGGGCGCGGTGCCGCTGGAGACCTACCCGCTGCCGGAGCGCTGCGTGCTGCTGTTCGGCCAGGAGGGCCCGGGCCTGACCGAGCAGGCGTGGGAGCACGCCGCCGCGGTCTGCTCGATCGCCCAGTACGGCTCGACCCGCTCGATCAACGCGGGCGCCGCGGCGGCGATCGCCATGCACAGCTGGGTGCGGGCGCACGGGACGTTCTGAGGCGTGCGCCCGCACCGCTGAGCCGACCCGGCGTCAGGAGAACAGCAGCCGCCAGGTGTCCTTGCCGGGGTAGCCGTCGGCCTCGGCGCCGGTCCAGCCCTGGGCGCGCTGGAAGGCCTCGGTGGCCTTCCGGTCGGCCTCGCCCCAGTCCGGGCTCGGGCCCTCCCGGTAGGAGGCGCCGTAGCCCTTCTTGACGAGCTGTCGGCCGAGCTGGGTGACGTAGTCGTTGACCTGCCCGGGGCCGAACCTGTCCGCGCCGGGGAACGGCGGGACGCCGGCCGGGGGCGGGGTGGTGGTCGGCCCGGGCGGCGGGGGCTGGACGGCGCCGGGCGGGATGTCCTTGCCCTTGTGGTTGACCAGCAGGTCCCAGGTGTCCTTGCCGGGGTAGCCGTCGGCCTCGCCGCCGCGCCAGCCCTGGGCGAGCTGGAACGCCTCGGTGGCCTTCCGGTCGGCCTCGCCCCAGTCCGCGCTTGGCCCCTCGTGGTAGTAGCGGGAGGCGCCGCGGTCCACCAGCATCCGCCCGAGCCGGGTGACGTACGCGTTGACCTTTCCGGGGCCGAAGGCGTCCGCGCCGGGGAAGGCGTCGGGCAGCGGCTGAGGCGCGTTCAGGCCCTTGTACCGGTAGGGGACGTAGGCGTCGGCGTGGCTCCAGTACGCGTACGGGGTGGAGCGCTCGGTGGTGCCCGGGAGGGTCTGCTCCAGGGCGGTGTAGCGGGTGTGGGTGGCGTCGGTCCAGCCGCCGAACAGCACCACGTGCGAGCCGCCCTCGGGGTCGCCGGGGTTGTTGTAGACGAGCGCGTCGCCGGGTTGCAGGTCGTTCCTGGTGATCCGCTCGGCGAAGTCCGGCAGGGTCCAGGTGGTCTGGCTGCTACCCAGGCCCCAGGCCATCGAGACGAAGCCGGAGCAGTCCTGGCGGTAGCCGTCGGACCAGTAGCGGCTCATGCTGTACGGCACCTTCTGGTCGACCCAGTGCTGGGCACGCTGCATGATCTCGGCGCGGGTGGTGGCGGGCTGCTCGGCGGCCTTGGCGAACGGCTGGGCGGCGCTCCCGCCGTGGAGTCCGGAGACCTCGCCCTGGGGGGAGTCGGGTATCTGCGGGCCGGCGTCGGTGCGCGGGACGGCGGTGGCTATCGCGGCCGCTCCCCCGCCGCCGAGCATGCTGCCGACGGCGGCGACCAGCACCGCGGCGCGGCGCGCCCCGCGGGCGGCCGGGTGGCCGCCGTGCTCGACCCGGGCCGCGTGCAGTCGCGCCCGGCGGCGGTTCGCGCAGCCGCCGCAGGCGCAGGTGTCATCGGGTTCGACGTCGCTGAACTCCATCAGCACGGGAGGTCCTGCCTTTCCTCGGTGAGTGGGACTCAGATTCCTCGGAAGGGCGGCACGCGACCACCTGATGGGGCGTTGAACAGGGCGGTTCGAGTGAACCCCCGCACCGCGAGGTCGGGCGTGGCGGGGGTTCCGACGGCGCGCGCCGTCGGGTGCCGGCGGGTCGAGGGAGCGGCCGGGCGGCTACTCCCACTGCCAGCGGATGCCGACCTGGCCGGGCTGCTGATCGGCGGTCAGCACGTGGGCGCTGGCGGAGGCGCCGATCCACAGCGGTTCGCGGCTCCGGTCGACCTCGGCGGCGGGCGAGCGGTCGAAGCGCTCGCACTGCACCGGGACGGCGGACGGGTCGAAGTGCACCTGCAGGACGTACTCGCGGACCGGGGCGGCGAAGAACCGGCCGTAGTCGGTGGTGGGGCCGGAGTCCGGGATCTGCACCTCGTACTCCAGGACCGTGGAGTCGCCGAGCGCGAGCGGCCGGTCCAGCAGCAGTTCGGCGACCAGCAGGCCGCTGGCGGGGCGGCGGCGGACCCGGCCGAGCCGGGCGTGCCGGACGGAGGTGATCTCCGGGCAGACCTCGACGCCCTCGTCGGCCTTGTGGACCACCACGTGGCGGGTGATGTTGTCGACGGTGGCGCGCACCACCTGGCGCATCCTCAGCAGGTGGCCGCGACGGGAGGCGTCGACGTAGTAAGCGTCGTGGATGGACTGGCGTTCCAGCTGGCCGGACGGCGGCGCGTCGAGCTCCTCGAAGACCTCGGCGATCTCGGCCTCGCCGGGCCAGACCTGTTCCACCCGCAGGCCGTCGACGGCCGGACCCTGGGCGACCCAGCGGCCGCGCGGACGCGGCGGGCCGAGCAGGCCGGTGAGGGTGGTGTGGCGCAGCCCGAGGAGTTCCTCGAGCAGGTGGACGGCGCGCAGCGAGGTGGCCCGTTCGGGCTGGCTGCGGCCTCGACGCCAGTAACTGAGCGTGGTGACACTGACCCTGACGCCCTGTTTGGCGAGGGCGGCGCGGATCCGGTCCAGGCTGAGTCCGCTGTGTTCGATGGCGCCGTTGAGCACTTCGGCGAAGCCGCCCTGGGCGGCCGCGGCCGCGGCGGTGGCCGCGACGGTCACCGGGTCGGCGGGCTGCGGCGGCTCGGCCGGGCCTGCTTGCGGGCCCGCCTCGCCGCTGTTCTCGCGCTGGCCGACCAGACGAAGCCGGCCGGCGTGCTGTGGTTGCTGTGAGCCCATGCGACACCTTCCCCACCCGGCGGGTTCGCTCCGGCTCCCCGGTGCGTCGGAGGAGAGCCGCCGAGCGTGTGGGAACCCTACGCAGGTTGAGAGGCTACGTCATCAATCAGGACATATGACAGTGGTCACGACAAGCATTTATGTGCCGGATCGGATAGGAAACACTCCTGACACACGGCTGCCGGAAGGGCCCGAGGGACCCTTCCGGCAGCCGTGGGTGACAGTGCGTCAGGAGACGTTGAGCGCGGTGTCGTCGATCACGAAGCTGGTCTTGAGCGAGGAGTCCTCGGTGCCGGTGAACTTCACCGTGACGGTCTGGCCGGCGAAGGCCGAGAGGTCGAAGGACTTCTGCA
>NZ_JBSFXE010000027.1:0-111829 GCF_053595195.1 Kitasatospora sp. NPDC002522 | reverse complement strand
TTGACTTTTGGCACGCTGTTGAGTTCTCAAGGAACGGACACTTCCTTCAGGCGGCCTTCCGACCGACCCTCCGGGCGCTTCGTTCTTTCGTGTTTGAAGCTTATCAGAGGTTTTCACCGTGTTTTTCACCGGTGTTTCCTCGAACTCGCCTTCGTTCGCCCCTCTCGGCGCGACTCCGGAACTGTACGGGTACCGGCGGCCGCGAAGCAAATCCGCCCCCGCCCGCTACGTCGGCCGGGTGAACACCCTCGATGCGCGCCCTGTTATCCGCCCTTTGTGCGCCCTGTGTGCACCCGCGCACACCACTGCCCCGGCCACCGGTCTGCCCCGGGACGACCGATCCGCCACCTGGCCGTACGGTCGAAACAAGAGGTCCATGAGGAGGTAGCGACATGACCACGATTGATCTCTCGCACGTGATCCAAGCCTCGCGATCCGACCCGCCGGCGCCCCAGGGGGCCACCTCGTTCCCGGACGACGTGAGACCTGTGGAGGAAGCGCTGGCCGGCCGTGGGTTGCTGGATTCGAGTTTCGTCGACGGCTCGTTCGGCACGCTGACCGTCGAGGCGTACAGCCACCTGCAGGAGCAGTTCGGGTTCAGCGGGCGTGATGCGGACGGTATCCCCGGGATGACGTCGCTGAGCCGGCTCGGTCAGGAGAGCGGGCTGTTCTCGGTCGTGGAGGGTGGCGGCACGCAGAGCAGCAGCGGCGACTTCCGGATGGCGGACGTGGTCTTCGACCAGGTCGTGGACGGAAGCACCAGCGAAGCGATCCGCGAGGCCTGCAATCTGATGGGGCTTCCCGTGGACGGGTGGTTCGAGGGCTACAAGACCCTCACGAGCCGGGAGTCCAGCTGGTTCTTCAACGCCGTCAACACCACCGACATGAACGCGCACGGGCCGATCCAGTCGGACGGCCACCCGCTGTACTGCTCGCGCGGGGTGTCGCAGTGCATTCCGCCGGTCTTCGCGACCTACCACCAGTCCGGCACCTCGGCCCACATCTACGACGGGGTGGCGAACATCGCCGCGTCGATGAACTACGTCATGGACCGGTACGGCGTCTCGCGGGACGGCGGGAACCTGACGTCCAGGGTCCAGCAGGCGGACAAGAACCGCCCGCCCCACTGGTACTGACAGACCCCCAACGACAATCGGACAACTCGACAACCCTCCACCAGCCTCCGAATACGGCGCCACCGCGCCTGGAGGAACCATGAAGCTCATCACCCGTGAACAGCTGGGTTGGCCCCCGACCGAGTCGCCGCTCCAGGCCACCACCGATGGCGTCAAGATCCACTACGAGGGCACCCCGGTCTCGACGGACCTGCTCACCGATCACGACGCCTGCCTCCGCGAGTGGCAGGCGATCCGGGCCTCGCACCTCGCCAACAAGAAGGAGAACTTCTCCGACGTCGCCTACAACTACGCGGCCTGCCCGCACGGCTTCCTCATGGAGGGTCGCGGGATCGGCCACCGGACCGGCGCGAACGGCAATCAGCCGCTGAACCGGGCGCACTACGCGATCGTCGGGCTGGTCGGCGACCAGGGGCTCACCGACCCGACCAAGGAGATGCTGAACGCCCTGCGGGACGGTGTCGAGCTGCTGCAGCAGAACGGGGCCGGGCCCGACATCAAGGGGCACCAGGACGGCTTCGCCACCGACTGTCCCGGCGAACCGTTGGAGACCTGGGTGCGCGCCGGCGCGCCCCGCCCCAACGGCGGGACGCCTGTCATCGGGCAGGCCGGCGGGCTCGAACCGTTCCCCGGCGCGGCGTTCTTCCACATCGGGCAGCACTCCGACATCGTCACGCGGATGGGCGTGCGGCTCGTCGAGGAGGGGTGTTCCCGCTACAAGGTCGGACCGGGGCCCGACTTCGGCCCGGCGGACCAGGCTTCGTACGCGGCCTTCCAGCAGAAGCTGGGATTCTCCGGCGCGGATGCGGACGGCATCCCCGGCCCGACGAGCTGGGCGCAGCTGCGCGTGCCGACCGGCTGACCCGACCACCGTGGCCGAAGGCGACCGACCCCGGTCCGGAATCTTCCGGACCGGGGTCGGTCGGTGGCACGCCCGGTGGTGGGCAGGCGGACGGCAGCGGGCTCAGTCGGCCTGGCCCCGGCCCATCTCCTCGGCGATGGCGGCGGCGAAGGCGTCGATGTCGGCTTCGGTGGTGTCGAAGGCGGCCATCCAGCGGACCTCGCCGGTGTGCTCGTCCCAGAAGTAGAAGCGGTAGCGCTTCTGCAGGCGCTCGCTGACCTCGCGCGGGAGCAGCGCGAAGACGGCGTTGGCCTGGACGGGGCGGACCACCGTGATGCCGGGGATCTCGCGGACGGCGGCTTCCAGGCGGCGGGCCATCGCGTTGGCGTGGCCGGCGTTGCGCAGCCAGAGGTCGCCGGCCAGCAGGGCTTCGAACTGGACCGAGACGAAGCGCATCTTCGAGGCGAGCTGCATCGACATCTTGCGCAGGTACTTGAGGTTCTTGACGCGGTCGGGGTTGAGGACGACCACGACCTCGCCGAGCAGCAGGCCGTTCTTGGTGCCGCCGAAGGAGAGGACGTCGACTCCGGCGTCGGTGGTGAACTCGCGGAACGGGACGCCGAGGGAGGCGGCGGCGTTGGCGAGTCGGGAGCCGTCGACGTGGACGAGCATGCCGCGTTCGTGGGCGTGGTCGCAGATCGCCCGGATCTCGTCGGCGGTGTAGAGGGTGCCGAGTTCGGTGCTCTGGGTGATCGAGACGGCGAGCGGCTGGGCGCGGTGCTCGTCGCCCCAGCCCCAGGCCTGCTGGTCGATCAGGGCGGGGGTGAGTTTGCCGTCGGGGGTGGGGACGGTGTGGATCTTGATGCCGGCGAGCTTCTCGGGGGCGCCGCCCTCGTCCACGTTGATGTGGGCGGACTCGGCGGCGATCACCGCGCCCCAGCGCGGGAGCAGGGCCTGCAGGGCGACCACGTTTGCGCCGGTGCCGTTGAAGACGGGGTAGGCCTCGGCGCGCTCGCCGAAGTGGCGGCGGAAGACGGTCTGCAGGTGCTCGGTGTACTGGTCCTCGCCGTAGGCGACCTGGTGGCCGTCGTTGGCGAGGGCGATCGCGGCGAGGACCTCGGGGTGGACGCCGGCGTAGTTGTCGCTGGCGAAGCCGCGGACGGCGGGGTCGTGGTGCCGCACCGCGTCCGTGGTGCCGGGCGAGGGGGTCATCGGGCTGTCAGCCACAGGTGCTGTCCGTTCAGTTCTGCTGCGGGGCGGTCCCAGAGGCCCGCGAGGGTGTCGGCCAGGTCGGCGGTGTCGGTGAAGCCGGCGAACTTGGCGTCCGGCTTCTCGGCCCGCATCTCGGGGCTGACCAGGGCCTTGATGACCAGGATCGCAGCCGCGGCGGTGGGGGCTCCGTCGGGGGCGGTGGTCTCCTTGACGAAGGAGTCGGCCATCGCGAGGGTCCAGGCCTCGGTGGCGGCCTTGGCGGCGGCGTACGCGGCGCCGCCCGCGGTGGGCTTGTGCGCGGCGGCGGCGGAGACCATGGCGTAGCGGCCGGCGGGGCTGCGGACCAGGGCGGGCTGGAACGCCAGCGAGGTGTGCTGGAGGGTGCGGACGACGGTGTCGTGCAGGAAGTCCCAGTCGTCGATGCGGGTGTCGAAGAAGGTCTTGCTGCCGCGCCAGCCGCCGACCAGGTGGAGCAGGCCGTCGACGTGGCCGTACTCGGCTTCCAGGTGGTCGGCCCAGTCGTGGACTTCCTGCGGGTCGAGCAGGTCGATGACCTGGCCGCTGACCTGGGCGTCGGGGACGGCGGTGCGGACGGCGGCGAGGGCCGCGTCGAGGCGGCGCTGGTCGATGTCGGCGCCGATGACGGTGGCGCCGGCGGCGGCGAGGCGGCGCAGGGTGGCCTGGCCGGCGGGGCCGCTGGCTCCGGCGACGGCGATGACCTTGCCGTCGAGGGGGGTGACGGGGGTGGTGCTCACGCGGCGACCTCCTGGGTGGCGGCGCCGGTGATGCCCTTGGTGCCGGCGATGACGCGGCCGAGCTTCTTGGCCAGCGCTTCGAAGAACATGCTGAGCGGGAACTCGTCCGGGAGGACGGCGTCGCACAGGGCCTTCTTGAGGGCCTTCTCGTCGGTGATGTCGAGCGGGAGGGCGGCGGTGCCCTTGGCCCAGGTGGAGGCGGGGTGCGGGGTGAGGTACTTGGAGACCAGCTCGTAGGCGGCGATCCAGTGGGCCGTCTTGGGGCGGTCGATGCCCTCGCGGTAGAGGGTCTCGATCTCGGCGCAGAGTCCGTTGGTGACCTCGGCGACCCGCGACCAGTCGATGGTCAGGCGGTTGTCGCGCCAGCGCAGGGCGTCGTGCTTGTGCAGGTAGGCGAAGAGCAGCTGGCCGCCCATGCCGTCGTAGTTGCGGACCCGGTCGCCGGTGACGGTGAAGCGGAACATCCGGTCGAAGAGGATCGCGTACTGGACGTCGCGGCCCTGGGCGTAGCCCTCGGCCTCGAGTTTGACCGACTCCTTGAAGGTGGTCAGGTCGCAGCGGAGCTCTTCGAGGCCGTACATCCAGAACGGGCTGCGCTGCTTGATCATGAACGGGTCGAAGGGCAGGTCGCCGTGGCTGTGGGTGCGGTCGTGGACCAGGTCCCAGAGCACGAAGGTCTGCTGGGCGCGGTCCTGGTCGGTGAGCAGGCCCTCGGCGTCGGCGGGGATGTCGAGGCCGAGCTGGCGGACGGCGCTGGTGGAGACGGCGCGGAAGCGGGCGGCCTCGCGGTCGCAGAAGATGCCGCCCCAGGTGAAACGTTCCGGCGCCTCGCGGACGGCCACGGTCTCCGGGAAGAGGACGGCGGAGTTGGTGTCGTACCCGGCGGTGAAGTCGTCGAAGGCGATGCCGAGGTAGCCGGGGTTGTCGAAGCGGGTGCGCTCCAGTTCGGCGATCCACTCGGGCCAGACGACCTTCAGCAGGACGGCCTCGAGGTTGCGGTTCGGGTTGCCGTTCTGGGTGTACATCGGGAAGACGACCAGGTGGCCGATGCCGTCGGTGCGGTGCTCGTCGGGGTGGAAGGCGAGCAGGGAGTCGAGGAAGTCCGGCTCGCGGTAGCCGGTGTCGGCCCACTTGCGCAGGTCGCTCTGGACGGCGGTGAGGTACGCGGCGTCGTGCGGGAAGAGCGGAGCGAGTTCGGCGACGGCGGTCAGCACGGTCTCGACCAGCGGGTCGACGGTGTGCCGCGGCACGGCGGCGAGGTCGATGGAGCCGTCCTTGGACTGCAGGGGCCGGAGGGCCTCGACGGCGTCCTTGAGGCGCAGCCAGGCCGGGTGGCCGGCCGGCTCCGCAGTGGGGGCGTCGCCCGCGACCGCGAGCGTCGGCGAAAGATTCTGCATCACAGGCTCACTTCGACAGGAGTTATTTCGACAAGACCACGTTACGTGCGAAAGGTTCTCCGGCTCAAGGCCAGTTTGACGGCAAACACTCCAGTTCGGAGCGCTCTCGATCTGCGGTTCCAACGCATTGGATGAAAAGCGGACTGGTCCGGCGGTGCCCGGTACGGCAGACCATGCCCCGGCCCCTCACACCCCGCCACCGGGGGCGCCGGCTGCGTGGCCGGCCGGGATCGCGCCTCGGTGCGCCCCCTCTCGCGCCCTGCTACGCCCGGCCACGGTCGGTGATCGTGGAGGAGGAGCGATCCGGCCTGGAGGGGGCGAGCCGATGCACGGTCCGGCTCTGGTGAACTGGCTGCTGGCGGGCTTGGCGGCCGGCAGCGGCGGCTACTGCCTCCACCGCTTCCGCCACCTGCGGGCCGACCCGTCCTGCGGCGGCGGCCACCCGGCCACCCGCGAGTCCGACGCGGTGGAGGCGGCGATGGGCCTCGGCATGGCCGGCATGGCGCTGCTGCCGGGGGTCGCCTGGGGCTGGCCGTACGCGTTGCTGGCCGTGCTGCTGCTGGCGGGTGCGGTGGGCGGACGGGGGGCGGGCCTGCGGGTGCACCGGCTGCACCACGGGATCGGGGCGCTGGCGATGGCGTACATGGCGCTCGCGATGGCCGGCCCGTCGGGCGGGCACGCCGGGCACCACGCCCAGGCGGGCGGGCTGCCGCCGGTGACCGGGCTGCTGCTCCTCTACTTCGGCGGCTACGCGCTGTGGGAGGGCACCCGGGTGCTGGCGACGGGCCAGGCGGTGGTGGCGCCGGTTCCGCGGGCCTGCCGGGCGGCGATGGGGATCGGCATGTTCGCGATGCTGCTGACGACGTGAGCCGACGCCCGGTCACCCGCGCCGCCGCCGGGCGCGCGTCCGGCTGACGGCCCGTCAGCGCAGGTGCGGACCGGCGGGCGGCGTGGCCTTGGTCACTGGCTCCGCCCCGCCGTTCCGCACGGGCCTAAGGCGGCATAGGTTGGGGGGAAGCGCATCGCCGCGCCTCGATCCCTCCTCGGGGAGCCCCGCCATGTCGGCACTGCTGAGCCTGCTGCTGCTCGGACTGCTGCTCGCCACCGTGGCTCCGAGCCGCCTGGCCCGGGCCCGCTGGGTCGAGCGCGAACCGGTGCTGGCGCTGCTGGTGTGGCAGATGCTGGTGGTCGCGGTGCTGCTGTGCTGCGTGCTGAGCCTGCTCCTGGCGAGTGCGGCGGCGCTTCCGGAGTGGCGGACGCTGGTGTTCGCGACCGCGCCGGACGGGGTGGAGGCGGCGTACGGGCTGACCGGCCGCGAGGGCTGGGGGCGGCTGGCGGCGGCGGTGCTGGCGGCGGGCGGGGTGTGGACGGCGGTGTCGCTGGCCCGGGAGATCCGGGCGGCGCGCGCGCTACGCGGCCACCAGCACGCCGAACTGGTGAGCCGGGCACCGGAGTTGCCCCGAGGGCTGGCGCCGCGTCGGCGGGTCAGGGAGCCGCTGGTGGTGCTGGAGAACGTCCGCCCGCAGGCCTGGTCGCTGCCTGGTCCGCGCGCCCGGCTGGTGGTCACCACGGGCGCCCTGCAGCAGCTCAGCGACCGAGAGTTGGCGGCGGTGCTGAGCCATGAGCGCGGCCACGTGCGGGCCCGGCACCACTGGCTGGCGCAGTGCGCGCAGGCGCTGGCGACCGGCTTCCCCGGGGTGGAGGTGTTCAGTGCCTTCCGCGACCAGGTGGCGGTGCTGGTGGAGTTGGCCGCCGACGACCGGGCGGCGCGCCGGCACGGGCGGGTGACCACGGCGCTGGCCCTGGCGGAGCTGAACAGCGCGGTCTTCGCGTCCTGCCCGCCACGGCAGTTGGCACAGTCGCCGGGCCGGGTGGACCGGCTGCTGCTGGGCGCGCCGCGGCTGCCCGTACTGGGCCGGCTGGCGTTGACCCTGGCCGCACTGGCCGCTCCGCTGGGCGCCGCACTGCTGGCGGTCGCCCCGGGGCTGGCCTCGCTCGGCTGAGCCCGCCTGGCCGGCGGGCGGGCTGACGGTCCGCCAGGAGCGGCGGCGTCAGCCCAGCATCTCCTTCAGGATCCGCCGGTGCACCGGACGGGCCTTCAGGAAGCGTTCGCGGCCCTCGCCGGTGAGCGTCACGTTGATGCCGCGCCGGTCGTCCGGGCAGAGCGAGCGCTCGACCAGTCCGGCCTTCTCCATCCGGGCGATCAGCCGGGAGAAGGCGCTCTGGCTGAGGTGGACGGTGCCCGCCAGCACCTGTGCGCGCCGCCCGCCGTCGTTCTCCTGCTGCTCGAACTCCCAGAGACGCTCCAGCAGTTCGAACTCGCTGACGCCCAGTCCGTACGCCTCGCCGAGCTCCCGGTCGATGGCGCAGGAGGTCGCCGCGTGGCGCGCCAGCAGGCTGCGCCACTGCTCGCTGAGAGCCGTCTCCGCGGTGGGGTCGAGGTCGGTCACACCGCCACGGTAGCACATGCATGTGCATTTGTTGCATGAGGATTAAATGCGCTTGCATTCGATGCACATGCATGTAGTGTCCCGTGCCATGACCGACACGCGATTGACCCCTCGCCTCTGGGGCACCCTCGTGGTGCTGTGCGCCGCGATGTTCCTGGACGCCCTAGACGTCTCGATGGTGGGCGTCGCCCTGCCCTCGATCGGCTCCGACCTGCACCTGTCCGACTCCGCCCTGCAATGGGTGGTCAGCGGCTACGTCCTCGGCTACGGCGGACTGCTGCTGCTCGGCGGCCGCGCCGCCGACCTGCTCGGCCGCCGCCGGGTCTTCCTGGTGGCGCTCGCCGTCTTCGCCGCCGCCTCGCTGCTCGGCGGCGTGGTGGACAGCGGCCCGCTGCTGATCGGCGCCCGCTTCCTGAAGGGAGTCGCCGCGGCCTTCACCGCCCCGGCCGGACTCTCCATCATCACCACCACCTTCGCCGAGGGCCCGGCCCGCAACCGGGCGCTGTCCATCTACACCACCTGCTCCGCCGCCGGCTTCTCGCTCGGCCTGGTGATCAGCGGACTGCTCACCTCGGCGGGCTGGCGCTGGACCTTCCTGATGCCCGTCCCGGTCGCCCTGCTCGCACTGGCCGCGGGCGTGAAGCTGCTGCCCCGTCAGCACACCGAGCGCCGCACCGGCGGGTACGACGTGGCGGGCGCGATCACCGGCACCGCGGCGGTGCTGCTGCTGGTCTTCACCGTCACCGAGGCACAGGGCGCGGGCTGGCTCTCCGTCCGCACCCTCGGCTCGCTGGCCCTGGTGCTCGCGCTGGCGGCGGCCTTCCTGCTGATCGAGACCCGCACCGCGCACCCGCTGGTCCGGCTCGGGATCTTCCGCTCCACCGGGGTGCGCCGGGCCAACCTCACCGCGCTGACCCTGATGGGCTCGTACGCGGGCTTCCAGTTCATCGCGACCCTCTACCTGCAGCGGCTGCTCGGCTGGTCGGCGCTGGAGACCGCGCTCGGACTGCTGCCCGGCGGCGCGGTGGTGGCCCTGTCGGCGGGCGCCGTCGGCCGGCTGCTGGACCGGTTCGGCCCGGCCCGGGTGCTGCCGGTCGGGGTGGCGTCGATGACCGTCGGCTACGCGCTGTTCCTGCGGCTGGACGAGCACAGCGGGTTCCTCGGCCTGGTGCTGCCCAGCATGCTGCTGATCGGCGCGGGCTTCGCGCTGGCCTTCCCGGCCATCAACGTCACCGCCACCGCGGGGGTGGCGGACGAGGAACAGGGGCTCGCCTCCGGGCTGGTGAACACCGGGCTGCAGGTCGGCGGCGCGATCGTGCTGGCCGCCACCACCGCGGTACTCACCGCTGGCACCGCTGGCGGCACCGACGCGCACGCCCAACTCGCCGGCTACCGGCCCGCGTTGCTGCTGGTCACCGGCGCGGCCACGGTCGGCCTGCTGATCGCGCTGACCGGCGCGCTGCGCTCCGGCCGCCGCGCGGCCGAGCCCGCCGCGGTGCCGGACTACAGCTACCCCGCGGTGGAGGTGCTGTCGGAGCGCTGAACTCCCGCGACGGACAGGCATTCCGGAACCGGACTCGGGCGGTCGACCCCTCGCCGCCCGAGCTCCGCCGGACCCGGCTCCACCAAACCCCCGTCTTGGTGGAGCCGGAGCGTTTCCGCCTCAGGCCGTGGGTCTCGACGACCAGGCCGGACGGCGGCGCGGCCGTTCGGAGCAGTCACCATGACAGCTCGCTGCGCGACGGTCAATGCACCCGGCTCCGCCGTTGCCGAACTGCCGCTCGGCTACTGGTTCTTGAGGATGGTGTGGAGCAGTTCCAGGGTCTGCTGCGGGGTCAGGCTGTCCACGCAGAGCCGCTCCATCACCTGCACGTACTCGTCGACGTCGTCGCGCTTGTCCAGGTACAGCGCACTGGTGAGCTGCTCCAGGTAGACCACGTCCGGCAGGTCCTGCTCGGGGAAGCGCAGCACCGAGAAGGCCCCGCTCTCGCCGGCGTGCGCGCCGAACCGGAACGGCATCACCTGCACGACCACGCTGGGCAGTTGGGCCAGCTCGACGAGGTGCTGCAGCTGGGCGCGCATCACCTCGGGGCCGCCGACCGGGCGGCGCAGCGCCGCCTCGTCGATCACCGCCCACAGCCTGGGGCCGTGGCCGGCGGTGAGCAGCTTCTGGCGGCGGGAGCGCAGCGCGACCCGGCGCTCGATCTCCTCCTCGGCCAGCACCGGGCGGTTCTGCGCGAAGATCGCCCGCGCGTACTCCTCGCACTGCAGCAGGCCGGGGATGAACTGCACCTCGTAGGTGCGGATCAGGGCGGCGGCCTCCTCCAGTCCGATGTAGGTCTGGAACCAGCCCGGCAGCACGTCGTTGTAACTGTGCCACCAGCCGGACTTGTTGGCCTCGCGGACCAGGGCGAGCAGGGCCTCGCGCTCCTGCCCGTCCTGCAGGCCGTAGAGGCTCAGCAGGTCGGCGACGTCGCGCTCCTTGAAGGAGACCCGTCCCAGTTCCATCCGGCTGATCTTGGACTCGGAGGCGCGGATCGCGTATCCCGCGTCCTCGCGGCTGATCGCACAGCCCTCGCGGAGCCGGCGGAGCTGGGAGCCGAGGAGGATGCGGCGCACCATCGAGCCCCCGCCGGGCTGAACTGTGGTCATGCGGACCAAACCTCCACTCGGACAGACAGTTGCACAGTCTGCCATCAGTTGAGCGCGCACGGTGCAGGTAGTGGTGCGGTCGTCCCCCGCTTCCGCACCAACGACACCATCTTGCACGTGCATCTGGTGCATGCATATGCCAATCGCACGACTGCACGTGAATCGACTCTTGCATCTGCCGTGAGCGCAGAGGACCATGGTGCACGTGCACTTGCACGCCCTTGGCAATCCCGCGGGCTCCGCGTCGACCCCACGCGCGATACCGCACACTCTCCCGGCAACGCCCGCGCGTCGCTGGGTACTTGTGTGCGCGCGCCAGGGCTTCGACCGGTCGGCCGCGCGGCCGAGTGAGTCGGAGGTGACCGGCATGACCCCGGTGGGTCCCGCCGTGTCCGCCCCCTTATGGGAGGAGCTCTTCATGAGCACCGGTACGGCAGTGGCGACCGACCCTCACGTGGTCAGCTGTACCCTCGCTCCCCGCTTCGAAGCCGTGCGCACCGCACGGGAGTTCGCCAGGACCACGCTGGACGGCTGGGGCCTGGGCGAACTCTTCGACGACGTCGCCCTGGTCGCCTCCGAACTCGTCACCAACGCACTGCGGCACGCGCTCGGCCAGAGCGAGCCGTCACGCGTCCCGGCGCAGGTCTCACCGCAGCTGGCCGTCGAGGCCCTGCCGATCCGGATCAGCCTGGTGCACCGCGCCCCGCAGGTGGTCTGCGCGGTCAGCGACCCCTCCAGCTCCGGGCCGATCGCCCGGGAGGCCGACTTCGTCGCCGAGTCCGGCCGCGGCCTGCACCTGGTGGACTCCTTCTCCCGCTCCTGGGGCTGGCACCCGCTGGCCGGCGCCGGCAAGGTGGTCTGGGCGCTCTTCGACGCCCGCCCGCAGCAGCCCGCGATGGAGCAGATCCTTCCCAGCCTCGGCCGCCACCGCCGCTCCGCCTGAACCCAGCCCTCCGCCGGAGGCCCACCCCACACAGCGAAAGGCCGCCGTGGAATCCCCACGACGGCCTGGCACAAACGGACTTGACGGATCGTCAGAGCGGCACTTCTCCCAGGTGGTCGAATTCGCCGTCCTTCACGCCGAGCAGCATCGCCTCGATCTCGCCGCGGGTGTAGACCAGCGCCGGCCCCTCCGGGAAGCGCGAGTTGCGCATCGCGACACCGCCACCCGGCAGCGCGGCGAACTCCACGCAGTTCCCCTTCGAGTTGCTGTACCGGCTCTTCTGCCAGACCACGCCATCAAGATCCGCGGCCGCCATGCCGTTGAACGCCTCACGCATCGATTTCTCCCCTGAATCCGGCGAATGCCTCACTTGACGTGATGATAGCTCGGCTGCACGTGCATCAGCATGGGATTGTGCCCGTGCATACGAACGTGCCGATGCCATCACCATCCCTTCACAGCAGGGCAATTGACGGCGCGTAAGCGGACATAGCGGCACGAAACCTCGTCGCCCACATGACGGTCCGCACACAGCCGTCTGCGCGGAGTTGATCATCGAGTGAGCGCCACACGCCTTACAGGCAGTCACAGCGCCCACTGTGATGACCGTCACTTTCTGGCGGAAAGCCGCCCACTGCCGGTATCCGGCTGCAGTCCTCCCTGGTCGATGTCCTACGATCTGGCGCATGAGCACCGCAGCCATCCCGGGCGCGCCACTGCCCGTCCGTACGCCAGGCTCCCGTGCGCGGGGGCGCCACCGCCGTCCCGAGCGCCCCGAGATCGTGGCCGGTTCGCCTGCCCTGGTCCTGGCCGTACCGGCCGTCGCCGGGCCGGACTCCCGCCCGGTCGTGGAGGAGTTGCTGTCCATCGTGCGCGGCGAGCAGCCGGGCATCACGGCGGCGGCGGGGTACCTGGACGGCGAGGACGCCCCGACGGTGGCCGGGCTGCTGGCCGAGGCCGCCGAGGCCGGGATGCCCGCGCCGATCGTGCTGCCGCTGGTCCCGGGCCCGCACGAGTTCCTGACGGAGCTGCACAAGCTCGCCGCCGAGACCGGCGCCGTGGTGCTGGACCCGCTGGGCCCGCACCCGCTGCTCGCCGAGGCCGTGCACGTCCGGCTGTCCGAGGCCGGGCTGGCCCGGGCCGACCGGGCGCGGCTGTTCGCGATCGCCACCGCGGCCGACGGCGTGGTGCTCACCACCACCGGCGGCGAGGAGGCCGCCGCCGCGGCCGGGATCACCGGTGTGCTGCTGGCCGCCCGGCTCGCCGTGCCCGTGGTGCCCGCCGCCCTGGACGTCCCCGGCTCGGTCGCCGCGGCCGTCGCCCACCTGCGGGCGACCGGCTCCGAGCGCCCGGCGCTGGCCCCGCTGGTGATCGGCCCCGAGGCCGACCCGGAGCTGCTGGCCACCGCCGCCGAGGAGACCGGCTGCCCGAGCGCCGCCCCGATCGGCGCCTACCCGACGGTCGGTCAGCTGATCGCCGCCACCTACCTGGCCGCGCTCCCCGAGCCGACCCAGGAGCAGCTCGACGCGGCCGAGGCCGCCGCCGCCGAGCCGCGCGCCACCCCGGGAGCACACGCGGCGCCGTGACGCCGCCCTTCAGCCGCGACGGGCAGGAGTAGCGAAACAGCGCGCTCCCGCCCGTCGCGCTTTCCCCTCTACCTCCCGCGCCAGGCGGCGGCGGGGTCAGCCGGCGACGCGGCCGGTTCTCGGGGCGGAGTCGGTGAACTTCAGCGTCGGCGGCGCGACCTGGCGCGGTGCGTCGGGCGCGGTGGTCGGGCTGGTGGCGGCGTTCCACGGGTTGGGCGCGAGGCCCGGGCCCGGCTTGGTCACCGACAGGGTCTGCGACTGGCCCGCCTTGCGGAACAGGATCCGCTTCGGCGCGGGCGCCTCCGGGTCCAGCCACAGTTCGGTGCCGCTGAACTCGCAGTCCAGCACCGCGATGTCGTCCGGCTTGCCGTCGTCGGTGGCCCGGAACGCCACGCCCGCCTTGCGGTACCCGATCAGCCGGCTGCGGCTGAGGGTCACCGTCTCGCCCGCCAGCTGGTGCTTGAGGGTGGCGACCGCGTAGTCGGACTGCCCGGCCGCGTCGATCAGCAGGCCGTCGAAGACCGTGCCCTTGTCCCGGCCGAGCGCGTGCACCGCGATGCCGCCGGCCGCGTTGCCGTACAGCACCGAGGCGCCGTAGTCGAAGTCGTTCAGGTACGCGCCGTGCTCGATGCCCCAGCCGCCGTTGTGGTACGCCGCGAACTGGCTGACGGTGTGGTGGTGTTCGGCGTTCAGCCAGACGAAGATGCCGTTCTCCAGGTTGTTGTGCGCCAGGCACCGTTCGAAGGTCCACACGCCCTCGCTGGTCTCCGGCCACTCGTACCCGGACGCCCCGGTCGCGCCCTGCACGCCCACCGCCACGCAGTCCCGGGCGAACGAGCCGGTGCCCGCGCCGAGGCTGAAGCCGGTCAGCCGGTAGCCGCGCGGGTTGGGTTCGAAGACGGTGCGGGAGGCGACGCAGCCCTCGTAGCCGATGTCGTCGGACGGGCCCTGCGGCGTGCGGGTGTCGATCGGGCCGTCCCACCAGTAGGCGTCCTCCCAGGTCTGGTGGGAGATGCAGCCGCGGAAGGTGATGCCGTGGCTGGCGTGCGGCACGAACGCGTGGCTGCCGGTGTCGCGGACCACCACGCCCTCCACCACGGTGCCGCGCGAGGCGTTCAGCAGCATGTGGAAGTGCAGCCCGTACCGGCCCAGCACCGGCTCGGTGACGGGCTGTCCGTTCCAACTGTCCTTGCCGGCCGAGCGCGGGCCCATCCAGCGGATCGCCGCGTGCCGGACGTCCGCCGGGCGGCTCGACGTGACGTGGACGTGCGCCCGGCCCTGCTCGGTGCCCTCGATCCGGACGTTGCGGGTCAGGTTGAGCACCTCCGCGCCGAGCGTGAGCCCGCCACCGAGCGCGACCCGCGGGTGGGCGTGCTGCAGCGGCGCGTCCAGGGTGACGGCGGCGCCGTCGATCGCCTTGACGGTGCACAGGTCGTAGGCGGTGGAGAAGTCGGCGGTGTCGGGCGGGGCGGTCGGGGTGACGGCGAGTTCGTCGCCGACCTGCCAGCCCTCCGGCGCGGCGGCCAGCCGGAGGGTGGCGTCGCCCGGCTTGAGGTCGGCGGCGGCCCGGACCCAGGCGGTGCGCGGCGCACCGTCCAGCCGCAGGTACCCCTGCCCGGTGACCCACAGGCCGGTGTCGGTGTCGACCACGGTCATCCCGCCGCCCTGGAAGCGGTGTTCGTCCACGGACGGGAAGCGCAGGGTGTGCACGGCCGCGCCGCTCGGGGCGAGCGCGAGCGAGCCGCGGACCTCCACGTTGCCGGCGCTGGCCAGGGTCACCGAGCGGTCCTTGGCGAAGACCAGCGAACCGCCGGTGTCCACCAGCAGCGAGCCGACCTGCACGTCGGTGTCGAGCAGCACCCGGTCGGTGATCCGCACCGCGCTCTTCGGGCCCGGCAGCTGCCCGCCCCAGCCCTTGGCGTCCGACCACTTGCGGCCGCCCTCGTCCACCGGCGGCGCCGGCGGCAGCGGCGCCGGGCTGGACGGCGGCGGCGCGGCCGGGCTGCTGTTGCTCATGGCACCGTGCTGATGGTCGCTCATGCTCGGCAGCGCGACGGGCGTCTGGACCACACCTCCGGCCAGCGACCCGCGCAGCGCCACTCCCCCGCCGACCGCGGCCACCGTCCCCGCCGCCAGCCACCCCAGTAACCGCCGCCGCCCCACCACCGGCCGCCGATGCCGCCCGCCGTCCTGCTGCCGCTCCACCGCCGCCGCCCTTCCGGGGCCCGCTACCCCGACTCAACTCGAGGGCAGCATAGGCAGAGGAGGTGTCGAAGCCACGCATCTCGGCATCCGAGTAAGCATCCTGACGTAGCGTCAGGCACGTGCGTTCGAGAACGCATCGGGAGCGAGCCGGAATTCCGGAAAGGCCTTGCGATCAGAGGGAGATTATCCACCAAACATCGGCAAAACCATCCAAAACGTCCGCCGATCCACTCGCACCGAACACTCACCAAAGCCACCATAAGGCATGGATCAGAACGTAAGGTGACAAACGGGACACAAGATCGGCCGACCCCTGACGCGAAAACAGATTCCGGACCACCCATCGGAGTTCGCCGGAAATTCCTTGATCGCCATTCCGAAAGAAAGTGACCCCCCTCACAGCCATTTGCGAATTGCTCTTGACTCCGCTTAATCTCCTGCCCACGTTCGTGGTCACACGGACCCAGTTCGCCCGGAACGCCGAGTCCTGCCGCCGGGTGCGCTGGCATTGCGATACGCACCACGGCAGGGGCGGGGGAACCAGGTAAGTCGCCCGGGAGTGGTCGAAGGCCGCTCCGGGGCTTGGGGTGAAGCCGTGCACGCCGTCAGGTGTGCGCGGCCGGGCAACTCCAGCCCGAATCCGACAGCTCACCTCGCAGGCGTGGGAGAGGAACGCTTCTTCATGCTGCCCATCAGCGCCAAGCGCGCCCGCCGCCTGATCGCGACCACCGGCGTCGTCGGCATCGGCCTCACCGTTCCCTGCCTGGCCTCCGGCTCCGCCTCGGCCGCCTCGGTGTCGACCTGGGACAAGGTCGCGCAGTGCGAGTCCAGCGGCGACTGGTCGATCAACACCGGTAACGGCTTCTACGGCGGCCTCCAGTTCACCAACAGCACCTGGGCCGCCTTCGGCGGCACGGCGTACGCCTCGCGCGCCGACCTGGCCACCAAGGACCAGCAGATCGCCACCGCCGAGAAGGTGCTGGCCGTGCAGGGCCCCGGCGCCTGGCCGGTCTGCTCGATCCAGGCGGGTCTGACCAAGGGCGGCTCCGCCCCGCAGGTCGACACCTCGGCCGGCCAGAGCGCGGCCAAGACCCAGCAGCCCAAGGCCCAGCAGCAGGCCCCGGCCGCCGCCCCGCAGGCGAAGGCCGAGACCAAGCCGGCCCAGCAGCCGCAGCAGCCGGCCGCCCAGCCGCAGCAGAGCACCCAGGCCGCCGAGACCTACACCGTGGTCGCGGGCGACTGGCTGTCCACCATCGCGCAGAGCCACCACGTGGACGGCGGCTGGCAGAAGCTGTACGACCTGAACCGCTCCCTCCTGACCGAGGGTCCGGACATGATCTACCCGGGTCAGCAGCTCTCGCTGGGCAACGTCGCGACCGCCTCCGCCCCGGCCGAGCAGTCCACCAAGTCGTCGTGGAACGGCTCGCACGACTCCTGGAACAACGGCTCCTCGCACCAGGGCACCGGCAAGAACACCACCCAGAGCACCGGCTCCACCGCCGCCGCCAAGAGCAGCACCGCCAAGGCGAGCACCTCGACCATCGCGGCGAGCACCACCAAGTCCGCCACCACCACCGCCTCCGCGGTGACCGGTTCCAAGGCCGCCGCGGTGAACTTCGCGCTGTCCAAGGTCGGCCAGGCGTACGTCTACGGCGGTACCGGCAACGGCGGTTGGGACTGCTCGGGCCTGACCCAGGCGGCCTTCCGCCAGGCCGGCATCAGCCTGCCGCGGGTGGCCGCCGACCAGGCGGACTACTCGACCCGGGTGTCGCTGGACAACCTGCAGCCGGGCGACCTGCTGTTCTGGTCCAGCAACGGCGCCAACTCGGGCGTGTACCACGTGGCGATGTACGTCGGCGGCGGCAAGTACGTCGAGGCGGCCAACCCGAGCGCCGGTGTGCGCACGGAGACCATCGCCAACTGGGCGCCGGACTTCGCCGGCCGGGTCTGACCCGTCCGCCCACCCAGTGCCTGACGCGGGCCCGGCCCGCGCCTGATGCACCGCTGCCCTCGGGGACCCTGGTCGGCTCCGGGGGCAGCGGCCTATGCTCGGCCGGACGGACCTGTCCCGAGCGTTCAGGAGCGACCCGATGGCCAAGGTGACGATCTCGCTCGACGCGGACCTCGCGCTCGAGGTGATGATGCGGGTCGGCACGACCAGTCCGCAGGACGCGGTGGAGCTGGTGGTGCGCGACTACCTCTCGACCGGCAGGCGCACCGAGGCGATCACCGGCAACGACCGGGAGAACGAGCGGTTCACCGGTCCCGCGCCGCAGGCCGACCAGGGCTGACGCTCCGTCAGGGAACACGCACCTTTTACACAATCTCCGGCACCGTCAAGGAACTTACCGTCTAGTAAGTTTACTGCCGAGTACCTACCCTTGGCGGACCCCCACCACCCAAGGGAGTCCGCTCATGGCACATCCCCTCGCCCGTGCCGGGCGCACTGAACACCTGATCGACCGCGTGCCGGTCCGGACCGTCCGCTCCGGCGGGCGGGTGGTCGAGGCGCACAGCCCCCACCTGGTCGCGCCGCCGGAGACCGGCAGCCTCGCCGACCTGCCCTTCCGCAACGCGCAGGAGGACCCGGCGGCCCGGGTCGCCAGCAGGCGCCGGGCCGACGGCGGTTGGGAGCACCTGACGGCCCGTCAGTTCGCCGACCAGGTGGCGACCACCGCGCGCGGACTGGTCGCGGCCGGGGTGCGGCCCGGCGACCGGGTCGCACTGATGTCGCGCACCCGGTACGAGTGGATGCTGCTGGACTTCGCGGCCTGGTCGGCCGGCGCCTCGGTGGTGCCGGTGTACCCGACCTCCTCGGTCGAGCAGGCGGAGTGGATCGTCCGGGACTCCGGCGCGGTGCTGGCGGTCGCGGAGGACGCCGAGACCGCGGAGGTGCTGACCGTCGCGATCGCCCGCACCGGCGGGACGGTCCCGCTGTGGCGGCTCGACGAGGACGCCGTCGGCGCCCTCGCCGAGCTCGGACAGGCGGTGCCGAACGCCGAGTTGGAGCGGCGGCGGGCGGCGCTCGGCCCGCGCAGCGAGGCCACCCTGATCTACACCTCGGGGACCACTGGGCGACCCAAGGGCTGCCTGCTCACGCACGGCAACTTCCTGACCGGGGCGGCGAACTGCCGGGCGCTGCTGGAACCGGTCTTCGAGGAGGTCACCGGCGAGGCTCCGTCCACCCTGCTGTTCCTGCCGCTCGCCCACGTGCTGGGCCGGATGATCCAGGTGACCTGCGTGCACGGGCGGATCCGGGTCGGCCACAGCCCGTCCCTGAAGCCCGATCAACTGCGGCCGGACCTGGCCGAGTTCGGGCCCACCTTCGTGGTCGGGGTGCCCTACCTGTTCGAGAAGATCCACCAGGTGGGGCGGGCCCAGGCGCAGGCCAGGGGCGCGGTGAAGCTGTTCGACCGGGCGGCGCGGGTCGCGGTGCGCTACGCCCGGGCCGAACTCGCCGCCCTGGCGGGCGAGGGAGGGCCCGCGCCGCTGTCGCTGCGGATGGCCCACGGCGTGTACGACGTGCTGGTGTACCGCAGGGTCCGGCAGGCGATGGGCGGGAAAATCCGGTACGCGATCAGCGGCGGCTCCTCGATCGACCCGGAGCTGCTGCTGTTCTTCGCCGGCGCCGGGGTGCTGGTGCACGAGGGCTACGGGCTGACCGAGACCACCGGCCCGTCCACCGTGAACCCGCCGCTGCGGCCCCGCCCCGGCACGGTCGGCCCGCCGGTGCCGGGCACCGCGGTGCGGATCGCCGAGGACGGCGAGGTGCACCTGAGCGGTGATCAGATCTTCGACGGCTACTACGAGTTGGGCGCGCCGCGGCCCTCCCGGCCGCGGTGGTTCGCCACCGGTGACCTGGGCCGGCTGGACGAGGACGGCTACCTCAGCATCACCGGCCGCAAGAAGGAGATCCTGGTGACCTCCGGCGGCAAGAACGTCTCCCCCGGCCCGCTGGAGGACCGGCTGCGCGCCCATCCGCTGGTCGGCCAGTGCCTGGTGGTCGGCAACGGCCGCCCGTACGTGGGCGCGCTGGTCACCCTGGACGCCGAGGCGGTCGAGCACTTCCTGGAACTGCGGCCGCAGAGCCCGCCGACCGGGACGGAGGCCGTCGACATCGCCAGTGCGATCCCGGTGCACCACGCGGTGCTGACCGAGCTGGCGGCGGCGGTGCGGGCGGTCAACTCGACGGTCTCGCGCGCCGAGTCGATCCGCCGGGTGCGCGTGGTGGCGGGCGACTTCACCGAGGAACGCGGCCTGCTCACACCCTCGTTGAAGGTCCGCCGGCTGGCCGTCGCCACCGCGTACCGCCGCGACATCGAGCAGCTGTACGCGTGAACGCCGAAGCGGCCTCCGGGAGTTGGCTCCCGGAGGCCGCTGGCGGCTTAGTGCGGCTGAGGGGTCGCCCGATCAGGGCCGGCGCGGTCCGGAGCCGGTGGAGCCGCGCATCACGAGCTCCGGCTGGAACATGAACTCCGAGCGCTGGGCCGGGTTTCCGCCGACCTCTTCGAGGAGGGCGTCGACCGCGGCGGTGGCCATCGCCTCCACCGGCTGGCGCACGGTGGTCAGCGGCGGCTCGGTGAACGCTATCAGCGGGGAGTCGTCGAAGCCGACCACCGAGACGTCCTGCGGCACCGACAGTCCGCGCTGGCGCACCGCGCGGATCGCGCCGAGCGCCATCATGTCGGAGCCGCAGACGATCGCGGTGCAGCCCTTGTCGAGCAGCGCCTGCGCGGCGGCGTGGCCGCCCTCCACGCTGAACAGGGTGTGGTGGACGAGCTCGGCGGCCTGCTCGGGGGTGCGCGCGGTGAGCTGCTGCACGGCGGCCGTGAAGCCCTCGATCTTGCGCAGCACCGGCACGTAGCGCTTCTGGCCGACCGCCAACCCGATCGTCTCGTGGCCGAGTTCGACCAGGTGCTGGACGGCCATCCACATCGCGGCCCGGTCGTCCGGGGAGATGAACGGCGCGGCGATCTTCTCGCTGTAGCCGTTGATCAGCACGAACGGGACCTGACGGCCCGCCAGTTTGGCGTACCGGTCGTGGTCGGCGGTGGTGTCGGCGTGCAGGCCGGAGACGAACACGATGCCGGCCACGCCGCGTTCGACCAGCATCTCGACGAGTTCGTCCTCGGTGGAGCCGCCCGGGGTCTGGGTGCACAGCACCGGCGTGTAGCCGTGCCGGCTGAGCACCTGTTCGATGACCTGGGCCAGCGCCGGGAAGATCGGGTTGCTGAGCTCGGGGGTGATCAGACCGATCAGCCCGGCGCTGCGCTGGCGCAGCCGGGTCGGGCGCTCGTAGCCGAGCACGTCGAGGGCGGCCAGCACGGTCTGCCGGGTGGTCGCGGAGACACCCGCCTTGCCGTTGAGTACGCGGCTGACGGTGGCTTCGCTGACCCCCGCCTGCGCCGCGATGTCGGAGAGTCGCGCCGTAGTCACGATCCCAGAGCCTATTGCAACCACGTCAGACCGCCCACCATGCGGTGCTGTCGGCCGCGAGTTCGACGCCGTCCTCCACTGCGACAGCCTCGGCGGAGGACAGCAGCATACGGCCGGGGGCGGCGATCCGGACCGCCTCGGAGGTGGTGTTCACGGTGCAGACGAAGGAGCCTTCGGCGGCGGTGCGGCGGAAGGCCAGCACACCCTCGGGGGCGGGCAGCCACTCGACCTCGGTGCCGGCGCCGAGCGCGGGCTGGGCGCGGCGCACCGCGAGCGCGGAGCGGTACAGCTCCAGGGTGGAGGTGGGGTCGCCGGTCTGGACCTCCACCGAGAGCTTGGCCCACTCGGCGGGCTGCGGCAGCCAGCTGGGGCCGCCGGGGTTCGGGCCGAAGCCGTACGGGGCCTCGGTGCCGGACCACGGGATCGGCACCCGGCAGCCGTCGCGGTAGCCGTCCTGGCCGGCCTGCCGGAAGAACGACGGGTCCTGGCGGACCTCGTCGGGCAGGTCGGTGACGTCGGGCAGGCCGAGCTCCTCGCCCTGGTAGACGTAGGCGGAGCCGGGCAGGGCCAGCATCAGCAGGGAGGCGGCGCGGGCCCGGCGCAGGCCGAGTTCGCGGTCGCCGGGGGTGCGGATCTGGGTGCCGAGGCCGGGCGGGTTGGCGAACCGGGTGGCGTGCCGGGTGACGTCGTGGTTGGAGAGCACCCAGGTGGTGGGGGCGTCGACCGGGCGCATCGAGTCGAGCGACACGTCGATCACCTCGCGCAGCGCGGCGGCGTCCCAACCGGTGCCCAGGTACTGGAAGTTGAAGGCCTGGTGCAGCTCGTCGGGGCGGACGTAGTTGGCGGTGCGCTGGACGGTGGGGGTCCAGGCCTCGGCGACGCCGATCCGCTGGCCGGGGTACTCGTCGAGGATGGCGCGCCAGCTGCGGTAGATGGCGTGCACGCCGTCCTGGTCGAAGAACGGCATCACGTCGTTGCCGAGCAGCTTGAGCTGGTCGTGGCTGCCGAGGTCGGGCAGGCCGGGGGCCTTGACCATGCCGTGCGCGACGTCGATCCGGAAGCCGTCGACGCCCATGTCGAGCCAGAACCGCAGGATGGAGCGGAACTCGTCGGCGACCGCCGGGCTGTCCCAGTTGAAGTCGGGCTGCTCCGGGGCGAACAGGTGCAGGTACCAGTCGCCCGGGGTGCCGTCCGGGTTCTCGGTGCGGGTCCAGGCGGGGCCGCCGAAGATGGACTCCCAGTCGTTGGGCGGGAGTTCGCCGTTCTCGCCCTTGCCGGGGCGGAAGTGGTAGCGCTCGCGCAGCGGGGAGCCGGGGCCCTCGCGCAGCGCGCGCTGGAACCACTCGTGCTGGTCCGAGGAGTGGTTGGGGACCAGGTCGACGATGATCCGCAGGCCCAGCTCGTGGGCGTCGCGGATCAGCGCGTCGGCGTCCAGCAGGGTGCCGAACATCGGGTCGACGGCGCGGTAGTCGGCGACGTCGTAGCCGGCGTCGGCCTGCGGGGAGGCGTAGAACGGGGACAGCCAGACCGCGTCCACACCCAGGTCGCGCAGGTAGGGCAGGCGGCTGCGGATGCCGGGCAGGTCGCCCATGCCGTCCCCGTTGCCGTCGGCGAAGCTGCGCGGGTACACCTGGTAGATGACCGCGTCCCGCCACCAGCCTCTGGAGGCCCCGGTGTTCGCAGCAGTCCGAGCGGCGGGAACGGCGGCGGGCCGGGAGGCGTCGGCCAGGTTCTGGGTCATTGGACAGTCATCCCTTGGAAGCTGTGTGGAAGGTGACGGTGGTTCAGGACTTCGCGGCGCCGGCGGTGAGGCCGGTGACCAGGTGGCGCTGCACCAGGTAGAAGACGACCGCGGCGGGGATCGCGATCAGCACCGAGGTGGCGGCCATCAGCTGCCACTGGTGGTCGTGCTCGCTGACGAACGAGGACAGACCGACGGCCAGGGTGTACTTGGAGGACGAGAGCATGAAGGTCGAGGCGTACGCGACCTCGCCCCAGGCGGTGAGGAAGGAGTAGAACGCGGCGACCGCCAGGCCGGGCCGGGCGAGCGGCAGGATGAGCCGCCAGAAGGTGCCGAACGGGGACAGTCCGTCGACCCGGCCGGCCTCGTCGATCTCCACCGGGATGGTGTCGAAGTAGCCCTTCAGCAGCCAGGCGCAGTACGGCACCGTGGTGGCGGAGTAGACCAGGACCAGGCCGGTGTAGCTGTCCAGCATCTGCAGGTTGGACAGGATGTAGTACATCGGCACGATCAGCACCGCGATCGGGAACATCTGGGTGACCAGCAGGGTCCACATCAGCTGGCGGTGGCCGGGGAAGCGCATCCGGGAGACCGCGTAGCCGGTGGAGGCGGCGATCAGCACGCCGACCACGGTGGTGCCGCCGGCCACGATCGCCGAGTTGCCGAACCAGGTGAGGAAGTCGGTGTCGCCCAGCACCTTGCCGTAGTTGGCGAAGGTGGCCTTGTCCATGATCTTCGCCGGGTGCAGGTAGTCCATGTCGTCCGGACCGAGCGAGATGTACCCGATGTACAGCACCGGGAAGAGCGCGATCAGGCTGGCGATCAGCAGCGCGCCGTGCGAGAGGACGGCGCCGAGCGGCGAGGACTCGCCGCGCGCGCGGACCTTGACGGGCCGTTCGGCGGAGGCCGGGGTCGCGGCGGGGCGGTCGGCGGTGAGGGTCATGGCGGTACCTGCCTGGTCGTGGTCCTTGGTCGGCTGCGGGGTCGTTCCGGTGCGGGCCTCGGTGCTCATCCGTTGGCCTTCTCGTTCCGGGCCAGCCAGCGGCGGTAGAAGCTGGTGAACACGATCAGGATGGAGAGCAGCAGGATGCCGTAGGTGGCGGACTGCGCGTAGTCCGCGGGCTGCTGGCCGAAGCCGAGGCGGTAGGCCCAGGTGACCAGGATCTGCGCGTCGGGGGCGCCGGAGCCGAACAGCAGGAAGATGACGGCGAACTGGTTGAAGGTCCAGATCACGCCGAGCAGCACGACGGTGGAGGAGACGGTGCGCAGGCCGGGCAGGGTGACGTAGCGGAACCGCTGCCACGCGCTGGCGCCGTCCATCTCGGCGGCCTCGTACAGCTCGGCGGGGATCGACTGCAGGCCGCCGAGCAGCGAGATCATCATGAACGGCACGCCGACCCAGGTGTTGACCAGGATCGCGGCCGCCTTCTGCGCCCACGGGTCGGCCAGCCAGCTGGGTTCGGGCAGGCCGACGGCGCCGAGCAGGCCGTTGAGCGCACCGCCGTCGGCGAGCATCAGGCGCCAGGAGAAGACGGTGACGAAGGTCGGCACCGCCCACGGCAGGATCAGCACCAGCCGGTACAGGCCGCGGCCGCGCAGCTTGCGGTTGAGCAGCATGGCCAGGCCCAGGCCGATGGTGTAGTGCAGGACGACGCAGATCACGGTCCACGCGACGGTCCACACGAAGTGCGACCAGAACCGGTCGTAGGCGGTCGGGCCCCACAGCACGTCCGCGTAGTTGTCGAGTCCGACGAACTTGAAGCTGTCGGGGATGTGGTTGACGCCGATCTGCCGTCCGACGTTGAGGCTGTTGGCATCGGTGAGGGTCAGGTACACCCCGCGGACCAGCGGGTAGCCGACCAGCACCCCGAGGACGATCGCGACCGGCGCGATCATCGCGTACGCGTACCAGTACTTCGAGTACGACAGCCTGATGCGCTGTGCGACCGCAACTGCCATGGGTTGACACCTTCTCCGGGAGGTCCGCCGCCTGCCTCGGCGACTGCTGCTTGGTGTGACGGGCGCCGCCCGGCCCACTGTCAGGTGTGGGCCGGGCGGCAGGTCTGCTACTTGGTGAAGTCCGGCAGGAGCTTCGCGTAGTCGGTGGCGGTGGCGTCCAGGCCGGCCTTGGTGTCCGACTGGCCCTGGACGATCTTGCCGAGGTTGGTGCCGAAGGAGCCGAACAGCGAGGCGTACTCGGGCAGTTCGGGGCGCGGCTGGGCGGAGGTGAGGATCGCCTGGAAGTCGGCGATGCCCGGGTTGGCCTTGACCTCGGCGGTGTACGCGTCGGTGCGGGTGGGCAGGGTGCCGTTCTTCAGCGCGAGGAAGGTCTGGCTCTCCGCCGAGGTGAGGAACGCGGCGAGCTTCTCGGCGGCGGCCTTGTGGGCGGCGTCGGAGCCGGCGTACACCGAGACGTTGTGGCCGCCGGTGGGCGCGCCGCCCTTGCCGGTGGAGCCCTTCGGGACGGCCGCGATGCCGAGGTTCTTCTTGTCGGCGAAGGCGGTGCCCTTGTAGACGTTGGTGACCTCCCACGGGCCCTGGATGATCGCCGCGACCTTGCCGCTGTTGAAGGCGTCCATCATGTGGGCGTAGGAGTCGGTCGTGACGTCGGCCTTGACGGTGCCCGGCGCGGTGAACATCGACTTGTAGGTCTCGATGGCCTTGACGGCCTCCGGCGAGTTGACCGTGACCTTCTTGCCGGCCGCGTCCACCATGTTGGTGCCCTCGCCGTACAGGAACGGCATGGCGTAGTAGCCGTCGCCGGCGCGCATCCAGAAGCCGTCGACGCCGGCCTTGTCCTTCAGCAGCGCGGCGTCGGCCTTGAGCTCGTCCCAGCTGGTCGGCGCGGCGGTGATGCCGGCCTTGGTGAAGAGGTCCTTGTTGTACATCAGGGCCAGGGTGTCGGTGACCAGCGGCACGCCGTAGGTCTTGCCCGAGTACTTGGCCTGCTGGATCAGCGAGGGCTGGAAGACGGAGGCGTCGGTCAGCGCGGGGGTGCCGTCCAGTGCCTCCAGGTAGCCGGCCTTGGCGAAGGCGGAGGTCCAGCCGACCTCGGAGCGGAAGGCGTCCGGCGCGCCCTTGGCGCCCATCGCGGTCTGGAGCTTGTTCTGCGCCTGGTCGAACGGCACGTTGACGAAGTTGACCTTGATGTTCGGGTTCGCGGCCTCGAACTTCTTGACCAGCTCCTGGTAGTTGGGAGCCTCGTTGGTGGCGTTGGAAGTGTCCCAGTAAGTGATGGTGACCGGTCCGCCGTCGCCCTTGGCGTCCGAGCCGGAGCCGCTGCTGCCGCAGGCCGCAAGAGTGACCGCAAGAGCCGCAACGAGAGCGGAGGCCGCGATGCCACGCCGCATGGAAACTCCTAGGAAAAGTGGGGGTGCCCGAGATGGTGGAGGACGGCGCATAATGGCTGTCCCGAGCCGACTGCGCCGTTGCGGCCGTCGGGCTTGACCAGGAACGTAACAGCGGGGCGAGCACAGCTGAAAGTCCTTGCAGCAAGTTTCTGCAAGATGACGGGGATCGTTACGTCTACGTGTCCTGAGAGTTGCCGTCACGCGTCTTGACGATCTGCCGCTTGCGGAAAGGCCTTGCAGCGCCCGGGCACGCGAAAGGCCCCGGGGGCGCTTCCCCGGGGCCTTCGTGGAGCGGACGTCAGCCGGTGGTGCCCAGGCGCAGCACCGTGGTGGAGCGGAACTCCTGCCCCGGCCGCAGCTCGGTCGACGGGTAGGACGGCTGGTGCGGGGAGTCGGGGTGGTGCTGGGTCTCCAGGGCGACGCCCGCGTACGGGCCGTAGGCCACCCCGGACGGGCCGGTGACCGCGCCCGCGAAGCCGTTCGCGGTGTACACCTGCAGGCCCGGCTCGGTGGTCAGCACCTCCAGGGTGCGCCCGCTGCCCGGGTCCTCCAGCAGCGCCGCCCGCACCGGCGGACCGTCCGCCGGGCGCTCCCGCAGCACCCAGTTGTGGTCGTAACCGCGGGAGGGCTTCAGCTGCGGGTGGCCGTCGGCGATGTCCTTGCCGATCGGCCGGGCGGTGGTGAAGTCGAACGGGGTGCCCGCCACCGGCGCGTACGGGCCGTACGGGATCTGCCGCTCGTCGACCGGGGTGTAGGCGTCCGCGTCCAGCGTCAGCAGGTGGCCGAGCACGTCGCCGCTGCCCTCGCCCGCCAGGTTGAAGTAGGCGTGGTTGGTCAGGTTGACCACGGTGGGCTTGTTGGTGACGGCCCGGTAGGAGATCGACAGGTCGGCGCCGGCCAGCACGAACTCGACCCACACGTCCATCGCCCCGGGGAAGCCCTGGTCGCCGTCCGGGGAGTGCAGGTGCATCCGCACCCCGCCGGGGATCTGCTCGGCCTCCCAGACCCGGTGCGAGAAGGAGTCCGGGCCGCCGTGCAGGGTCACGCCGCCGCCGGTCGGCATCAGCGGGTGGTCCTCGCCGTCCAGGGTGATCCGGCTGTCGGCGATCCGGTTGGCGTACCGGCCGACGGACACCCCGTAGTGCTTGGCCGGGCCGAGCAGCGCGCCCACGTCCCGCGTGGTGAGCAGCAGTTGGGCCGGGGTGCCGGTGCGGTCGGGGGCGGTCAGGGTGTGCAGGGCCGCGCCGAGGGTGATCACGGTGGCCTCGATCGGGCCCGAGCGCAGCGTCCACCGCTCCAACCCCATGCCGGGCCCGGAGGAGTCGAACGGCGCCCGATGCACCTCGGTGGGTTCGACCGATGCGGTCATGACCTGCTCCTCACTCTTGATCACCCTGCCCGGCCAGGGTAGCCCGCCCCGGCCCGGGCGGCGGTGACCCGCCCCCGCGCGCCGGGGCGACCGGCAAGGTGTCAGTCAGCCTGCCCGGGGCCGGTGGTGGGCAATCCGAGCGCCGCGGCCAGGCCCTCGGGGCCGGTGCCGAGCTTGCGGTGGACGGCCGCGAGCCGCTGCTTCACCAGCGACACCGGGACGCCCAGCTGCTCGGCGATCCGCTGCGGCGGCACCTGGAGCACCGCGAGCTCGGCCACCGCCCGCTCCTGCGGATTGAGTGCCTCTTTGGCCGGCAGCAGCACCCGGTTGGGCTGCAGCCCGGAGCGCGCCAGCACGTTGCGGGCCCGCACCACCAGGCCGTCGGCACCGCAGTGCTGCGCCAACTCCATTCCCTGGTACAGCAGTTCGGCGGCGTCCACGGAACGGCCGACCTGCACCAGGGCGGCACCGAGGTCGACCAGCGCGTGCGCGTGCTCGTAGGACGCCGGGGAGCGGCCGAGCCAGGCGACCGCCTCCGACAGCAGCTCGACGGCGCGCGGGCCCTCCCACACGCTGGCGGCCAGCCGCAGCGAGGTGCCGATCGCCGACGGCGAGCCGGACAGCCGGGCCCGGCTGATCGCCTCGTCACCGTTCTTGCGGGCCGACGGCACGTCACGGTGCGCCATCGCGACGGCCAGGTGGCCCGCCCACGGGGCGTGCACGGTGGAGCGCCAGCCGCGCCGGTCCAGCCGCAGGCCGGTCTCGGCGAGCACCTCGACCGCCATGTCGTACTCGCCGCGGGAGATCAGCAGCTTGCCGTAGATGGTGGCGACGTCCGGCAGCAGCAGCGCGGTCTGGTGGTACGGCGGCGTGAAGCGGTACTGCTCGGCGACCTCCCAGGCCTCCTCGTCGCGGCCGCGGGCGAGCAGGGTGTCGATCAGCGCGCCGACCAGGTTCCACTGCAGCGGCAGCCCGCCGCCCATCCGGTCGGCGATCCGCAGGCCGCGGCGCAGGAAGTCCTCGGCCTCCGGCAGGAAGCCGCGGCGCAGCCGGGCGAAGCCCATCAGGAAGTAGGCGAAGCCGCGGTGCGCGCCGCTCCACCCGGCGATCTCGAACTCCAGGATCGCGGAGGAGAACAGCTTCTCGGCGCGGGCGAGTTCGTCGTGGTAGGCGTAGCAGAGGCCGAGCAGCGCGGGCAGCTCGAAGTTCCAGGTGGTGTTGGTCCACCCGAGGCTGCGCGGCAACCGGCCGTCGGCCAGGGCGAGTTCGGCCTCGCGCAGGGTCTCCGGGGCGGGTGCGCCCTGCAGCGTGAGGTCCCAGGCGCGCAGCGCGTGCACCGGGCGGGCGGCCTCGCTGTCCGGGTCGACCTGGGTGGCGAGTTCGGCGAGCTGGCGGGAGCGGGCCGGGCCGTCCTCCTCGTCGCGCTGCAGGGTGGTGTACAGCAGGTGGGCGACCGTCAGGCGGAGCTTGCCGAGGCCCTCCGGGGTGTGCTCGGCCTCGTCGCGACAGAGTGCGGCCGCGCCGTTCAGGTCACCGCCGTGGGCGATCACCTCGGAGAGCCGGAACACCGCGTCGACCCGCAGGTCGGAGCTGAGGCCGCCTTCGATGGCGAGCGCCAGGCGCAGCTGGTTGGCGGTGGCCTCCGGGTCGGTGAGCAGCGCGGCGCAGCCGAGTTCGTACAGCACCTCGGCCCGGTCGTCCTCGTCCGGCGGCTCGTTGAGGGCGCGCTCCAGACAGCGGCGGGCGGCTTCGGGCGCGCCGATGGCGAGGTTCTCGGCGGCGGCCCGGCGGAGCTTGCGGACGATGGCGTCGTCGCCCTCGCCGGGGTGGGTCTCCAGCAGGTGCCGGGAGGCGGCGATCAGCGAGCCGCCGGTGTTCTCGATGACGGTGGCGGCGATGCCGTGCATGGCGGTGCGGGTGCTGGGCGACATCGACTGGTAGATGGAGGTGCCGATCAGCGGGTGGACGAACTCCAGTCGGCCGTTGGGCTGGCTGGTGAGCACCCGGTGGCGGCGCAGCTCGCGGACCGAGTCGGCGGCCTGGGCGGGACCCTGGGCGCAGATCGCGGAGGCCAGCTCCTCCTTGATGTCGGTGCCGAGCAGGGCGGCGGCCCAGGCGAACCGGATGGTGGTCGGCCCGAGCTTGTCCAGCCAGTAGTCGCGGCCCTGGCCGCGGGCGGCCGCCGCGAGGTCGCGCAGCCGGGGCGAGTTCTCCTCGACCGGTTCGAGGCTCTGCTCGCGGATCTCGCGCAGCAGGGCCACGGTGTCGAACGGGGCGCCGGCGGTGACCGCCCAGACCTGCCGGCAGAACGCGTCGTCGGCGTCGGCGAACTCGGTGTGGACGAGCTCGGCGACCGAGACCGGGTTGAGCGGCATCAGCTCGTGGCGGCGCACGGCCATCCGCTCGATCTGCGCGGCCAGCGGGCGGGCCTCGTCCTCGAACTCGTGCCGGTAGGCGAAGGCCAGCAGCACCGGCAGTTCGCGGGCCCGCGCGGCGAAGGCGTGCAGCCAGGTCAGCGACTCCATGTCGGCCCAGTGCAGGTCGTCCACGGCGACCACCAACGGGGCGCGGCGGGGCGCGAGTTGGGTGATCACGAAGTCCAGGCCGTCGCGGATGCCCTGCGGGTCGATCCGCTCGATCTCGTCGGACGGCGGGGCCAGGCCGACGGCCGGCGCGACGATGTTGTACCAGTTGCCGAAGACCTCGGACCGCTCCTCCTCGCTCAGACCGCCGAGCACCGGGAGCAGCAACTGCCGGAGGACGCGGAAGGGTTCCTTCTTCTGGCGCTCGCCGCCGCGGGCGAACAGGACGGTGCTGTCCTTGCGCTGCCCGGCGATCCGCCGGACCTGTTCGAGCACCGAGGTCTTGCCCATCCCGGGCGGTCCGGAGAAGACCAGCAGTTCGCCGATCTTGGTACCACCCGCGGCGAACTCCCGGCACAACCGGTCCACGGCCTGTTCGGCGGAGCGCAGTTCGATGTCCCGCTCCCACAGCCGCACGTCGACCGTCTCGGGGCCGACCTCCCGCTCCTGCGGCCCGCTCTGCTCTTCGGCCACGCCCGTCCCTCCGCCTCGCCGTCCCGGCACTCCGTTTCCGACCTTAGCGCCGTCGCGCCCGGCGCGGGCGACGTTCGCGCAGGCGGGCGACCTGACGGAGGGTTAGACGACCTGGCCTGGGGCAAATGCCTTACTACCCCTGACATCTGATGATCCGATCGGATAATGTTCGGGCCTCAGGGGTGTAGTTGATCTTAGTGGGAGAGGCCACCGCCGGCGCCCACCCTCAACAGTTTTGACGCACCGGCAAGAGGCGCTCTGGAGACACGTTGGCTGCCATCCCCCCGCTGTTCTGCCCGATCCCGTCCGCCTTGCACCCGGACCACGAATCGGTCGGGAAGAGCACGGAGCTGTGGCTGGAGACGATGGGCTTCAGCACGGACCCGGAACAGCGCCGACGACTGCTGGCGATCGGGGCACACGAATTCGTCTGCCGAATCGCCAGGGACGCCGAGGGCACCACGGGACTCGAACTGGTCTCACAATGGCTGTGCAGCATGCTCACACTCGACGACGAGTGGGACACCGGCGAGTTGAACCGCGACCCTTCGCGTGTACTCACCATAGCAGCCACGCTACTGGCCGTTATCAACTCGCCGAATTCTCACCTGCACCAGACCGACCGCTACGGCGAGTCGGTCCGCGACGTCTTCCGGCGGGCCCGCGAGTGGGCCCCCGCGCCGACCGTGCGGCGCTGGGCGGACAGCCAGCTGGAGTCCTTCATGGGCGCGGCGACGGTGGTCGCCTTCCGCGCCGAGGGCAAGACGATGTCCCTCGCCGAGTACCTCACGGTCGGGCCGCTGGACCGCGGCAGCCGCTCCTGCATCGACATCATCGAGGTCTGCGAGCGCACCTGCCTGCCGCAGTCCCAGCTGGACTCCCCCCGGGTGCACGCGCTCACCCAGGCCGCCAAGTTCCTGGTGCTGATCGCCGCCGACCTCTACTCCTACCGCCGCGAGGACAGCCAGGGCGCGCTGCAGAGCAACATGGTCGACGCCGTCCAGCGCCACCTGGCCTGCGACCGGGAGCGGGCGCTGCACGAGACCGCCGCGCTGCACGACCGCACCATGTGCCTCTTCCTCCGGCTCGCCGACCGCACCTCGCGCCGCGCCGGGCCCGAACTGCGGCGCTACGTCCGCCAGTTGTCCAACCTGGTGAGCGGCAACCTGGAGTGGGGCTTCACCTCGGCCCGCTACGCCCCCCGGCAGCCCGGGACGATCCCGGTCGCCGAACGCGCCGACCGGCCCGCCGACGGCCGGCTCACCCCGCCGCCCTACCCGGAGATCTCCTGGTGGTGGGACCAGCTCTGGTGACCCGCCCCTGACGGATCGGCACACTCCGGCACCGGCGAACGGGTGAAATCCGGGTGGACCAAGGCCGCTGGCGGACGGCGGCCGGACGGGTCTCACTGGAGTCACACCCGTTCCGACGACAGGGAGCACCACCAGCCATGACCATCGCCATCGACAAGCTCTCCGATCCGGCCGTCCGCCGCCTGCTCGGGGCGGTCAACTCCGGTGACCGGGACGCCTTCTTCGCCGCTCTGACCGAGGACGCCACGATGTCCGACGACGGCTCGGACCGCGACCTGGCGCAGTGGGTCGACCGGGAGATCTTCTCCTCGCACGGGCACATCGACGTGCAGACCGAGAAGTCCGGCGGCCGGGCGGTGGTCGCCGACTACCGCAACGACACCTGGGGCGAGATGCGCACCGCCTGGCGGTTCACCGTCTCCCCCGACGGGCGGGTCAGCCGCTTCGAGACCGGCCAGGCCTGACGGGCCGTACGGTGACCCGGCGTCAGCGGTGACCCGGCGTCAGCAGTAGCCCGGCGCCGGCGGCGGCGCAGGGCTCAGCGCGCCGCGAGGCACTCCCGGACGGCGGCGATCAGCGTCCGGGAGCGGATGTCGCCGGTGACGCCGGGCTGCATGCCGTTGGTGACGTAGCCGAAGCCGATGCCCAGCTCCGGGTCGGCGAAGCCCAGCGAGCCGCCCCGGCCGGGGTGGCCGAAGCTCGCCGGGGAGGCCATCGGTGACGTGCCGCCGTGCCGGAAGAAGCCCTGGCCGAAGGTGGTGTTGACGATCAGCACCCGGTCCGGCCCGTGCACCGAGGGACCCGTCGCCTCGGCCAGGGCCTCCTTCCCGAACAGCGCGGGCAGCCGCTCGCCGGGCGCCCCGTGCCGGTCGGCGGCGCCGATCAGCGCCGCGTAGAACCGGGCCACCGCGCGGGCGGTGCCGATGCCGCCCGCGCCGGGCACCTCGACCGCCTGGACCGCCGGATCGTTCAGGTCCACGCTGCTGCGCACGGAGCCGAAGGAGCGGGCGGTCAGCGAGCGCGGGTCGCGGTAGGCGTCCACCACCGACTGCTTCGGCCGCATCCGCATCCCGTTCGGGCCGACCTTGGCGGCCTCCGGCGCGGGCAGGTCGACCAGCCGGCCGACCCGGGGCGCGGCCCCGGCGGGCAGGCCGATCCACAGGTCGAGGCCGAGCGGACGGGCGATCTCCTCGGCGAAGTAGTGGCCGACCGTCTGCCCGGAGACCCGCCGGACCACCTCGCCGACCAGCCAGCCGAAGGTCAGCGGGTGGTAGCCGTGCGCGGTGCCCGGCTCCCAGGCGGGGGCCTGCGCGGCGACCGCGGCCGCGGCGGGCTCCCAGGCGAGGACGTCCTCGATCCGCAGCGGCACGTCCAGCGCGGGCAGCCCGGCCTGGTGCGAGAGCAGCCAGCGCACCGGGATCCGGTCCTTGCCGGCCGCCGCGAACTCCGGCCAGTACCCGGCCACCGGCGCGTCGAGGTCGAGCAGGCCGCGCTGGGCGAGGTGCAGCGCGGCGGCCGCGGTCAGGCCCTTGGTCACCGAGCGGAGCACCTGGGCGGTGTCGGCCGTCCAGGGCACCGCGGGGGCGGGGCGCGCGCCGACCTCGGGCCGGGCGTCGCCGGCCCACAGGTCGACCACCTTGCGGCCGTCCGCGTACAGCGCGAAGGCCGCGCCGAGCTCGCCGTACTCCCGGAAGTTGCGCGCGAACGCCGCCCTGACCGGCTCGAACCCGCCGGCCGTCTCGCCCTGGATCTCCACCCGCCCACCATACGAGCAGGTCGGCGGGGCGGGCCGCCCGGGGCGGGGGTGCTACTCGACCGTCCAGCCGATGTGGCCGATGCCGGTGCTGTAGAAGGCGCAGTGGCCGGAGGACTCCTCCGTCCGGCCCGGCTGCGCGGTCACCGAGTTGCCCGTGACGTCCGGCGCGAGGCCGCAGACGATGTCGGCGTGGAAGGTGACCGGGGCGCCGGTGTTGTTGGTGCAGTCCACCCCGCCGTACAGGTCGTCGTTGTTGTGCACCCAGGTGTAGCAGTCCAGGCCCGAGCGGACGGCGGCGGGAGCGGGGGCCGCCAGCGCGGGCAGCGCGGGCACGAACAGGGCGACGGCGACGGCGGCGAGGACGGTGAGGCGGTTCTTCAACGGGGCTCCTGGTGCGGGGAACTGACGTGTCGTCGGGATTCCTCCCCCGGCCAGGAGGTGCGTATACCAACTCTTTCGGGTGATCCCGCCGCCCGCACCGGCACAATGCCGGTATGACCGAACCCACCACCAACCCCGGCGACGAGATCCTCGACGTGGTCGACGAGCAGGACCGGGTGCTGCGCACCGCCCCGCGCTCCGAGGTCTACCGCGACGGGCTGATCCACCGCTGCGTCTTCGTCCTGGTCCGCGACCCGCAGGGCCGGATCTTCACCCACCGGCGCACCGACACCAAGCTCTTCGCCCCCGGCGCCTACGACTGCTTCGTCGGCGGCGTGGTCGGCGCGGGCGAGGGCTACGCCGACGCCGCCGTCCGGGAGGCCGAGGAGGAGCTCGGGGTCACCGGCATCCGCACCCGCCCCCTGTTCCGGTTCCTGTACACCGACGGCGACCGGTACAGCTGGTGGTCGGACGTCCACGAGGCCGAGTGGGACGGGCCGGTCGACCCGCAGGTCGAGGAGGTCGCCTGGCACGGCTGGCTGACCGAGCAGGAACTCGCCGAGCACCTCGCCACCCTCGACTTCGTCCCGGACGGCCGCGAGGCCTACCGCCGCTACCTCCTGCATCGCACCACGGGCTGACCAGCACGCCCGCGCTGTCCCCACCCGGCACCGACGAACTAGGGTGGAGCGCATGGCTTCCCGTACGCCGTCCGTGGCGCCCAGGTCGGACGAACCGCGCACCGCCCGTGGCACGGAGCCGCGAGCCCCGCGGCGGCGGCTCAGCGTCGACGAGCGACGCGAACAGCTGATCGCGGTCGCCCTCGAACTGTTCTCGGCGCAGGCCCCCGAGGACGTCTCGATCGACGACATCGCCGCCGCCGCGGGGGCCTCCCGGCCGCTGGTGTACCACTACTTCCCCGGGAAGCAGGCGCTGTACGAGGAGGCGCTGCGGCGGGCTGGCCGGGAGCTCTCGACCCGCTTCGAGGAGCCCGCCGACGGCCCGCTCTCCGAGCGCCTGTACCGGGTGATGGGCCGTTACCTGGACTTCGTGCAGAGCCACGCGGCCGGCTTCACCGCGCTGCTGCGCGGCGGCTCGGTGACCGCCAGCCCGGACGCCGACGCCGTCATCGACCAGGTCCGGCGGTCCGCGGCCGAGCAGATCCTGCGCCACCTCGGCATCCCCGACCCGAGCGCCAACCTGCGCCGTACCGTGCGCGCCTGGATCGCCAACGCCGAGATCAGCTCGCTGGACTGGCTCACCGACCGGCCGGTCCCGGTCGAGACCCTGCAGCTCCAGCTGGTCCAGGAACTGGTCGCCGCGCTGGCCGTCGCGGCCGGCCGCGAGCCCGAACTCGCGGGCTTCCTCACCGAGTTCTTCGCCGCCGAGCAGCCCGACGGACCCACCGGCCGGCTGGTCCGCGACCTGGCCGCCACCCTCTCCGCCCCAGGCCTTGCCGAGACCCTGCTGCGACTGGCCGCGCCCCCCACCGACTGACGAGCCGTCACCCGCTCCCCGCTCCGCCAGGCCCCACTCCCCCGGCACACGATCTACCCCGTCCGCCGGGTCTGGTAAAAAGTGGCTGGACCTGTCCACACCCGAGAGCGAGGGGGCTCGGCGCATGACGCAGGACGGCTTCGCCGCCGCAGACCGGATCACGGCGACCCTGGACGCGGTCTCCGCCGCGCTCCTCGGCAGCCGCGCCACCCACTACCCCGCCGATGCGCTGACCGCGTTCCGCCGGAGCCCGCACCCCGCCGCGAAGGCGCTGTTCGGGCTGCGGGTCAGCCCGGTCGGACCGGGCCTGCTGACCGTGCTGAAGCTCGGCACCGTGGTCGAGGCCGCCGCCTCCCGCCGCCCGAGCCCCGGTGCCGGGCGGGAGGCGCTGCCGGTGCTCGCGCAGCGCTTCGGCGGCTCGGCCCGCGGCCTGGCCGACACCACGTCAGCCGCCGCCCTGCAGCTGCCCGCCGCACCGGAGCCGGCCGACGAGAAGCTGCGCCCCGCCTTCACCCGGGCGCTCGCCGCGCTGGCCGAGCCGCGGGTGACGGTGAACCCTGACGAACTGTCGACGGGCGCGGGCGTGGAGGCCCGGCTGGTGCTGCCGCCGGCCTTCCACCCACTGACCGTACGCGGCGCCGGGCCGGCGCTGGCCGCCCATCTCGTCGAGTCCGCCGAGGAGTTGTTCGCCGGGGCGAGCGCCGCCGAACGCTTCGACTGGGCGCTGGTCGCCGCCCTGCTCGCGGAGGAGTTCGCCGCCGCGCAGGTCGCCTACGCCGGTGTCGGCGCGCTGACCGTCGACGGGCGCCCGTCCCGGGTCAGCCTGGTGGTGGCCACCGCGCACCGCCCGCAGCCGATCCAGGAGTTGGCGCTGGCGCTGTCCACCGAGCGCCCGCACGCCGAGGTCTGGACGGTGCTGCTGCCCGCCGGCCCCGCGGCGGTGCTGGTGGAGGCCAGGACGGTACCGGTGCCCGCCCCGCTGAGCGGCGACGGCCGGCGCAGCTGGGTGGTCAGCTCGGTGGTCGAGGCCTTCGTGCCGATGCCGGACGGCGCGACCGTGCTCACCGTCCAGCTCTCCACCCCGAACAGCGAGGACTGGGAGCTCTACACCGGCGTCTTCGCCGACCTGCTGTGCCGCCTCCAGATGGCCTGGGACGGCGTCGCCGCCGCGGTGACGCCCGGCCCCGCGACGGCAGCTGCCGCGCCGTCGACGCCGGTGGCCTCGCCGCCGCCCGCCCCGGCTCAGCCGGTGCAGACGCCGCCCGTGCAGACGCCGCCCGTGCCGGCTCCTGCCGCATCGGCCCCGGCCGCGCCGCCCGCCGCCTCGGTGCCCGCCGTTTCGGTGCCCGCGCAGGCCAGCGCCTCGCCGCCGCCCGTCGCCCCGGTGGCCCAGCCCGACCCGGACGCGGGTACCCCGGTGCGCGTCCCGGCCGCCGACTTCAACCCGTTCGCGACCCCGGCGCCCGCCGATCTGCCGGCCCAGCCGACCCCGGTGCTCGCCTCGGCCGACCCGTTCGGTTCCCCGGCCGCCGACCAGTTCGGCGCTTCCGCCGCCGACCAGTTGAGCGTGCCCACGCCGGCGCCTGCCGCCCCGCGCGACGAGGTGCCGCCCTCCGCCAAGGGCACCCCGGTGCGCGTCCCGCCCTCGGACTTCAACCCGTTCGCACCTCCGGCACCGGCACCGGCCCCGGCCGCTGCCGCACCGGCCGCCGCTCCGGCCGCCGCCGAGGACGACGACCTGCCCGGCAAGGGCACCTGGGTCCACGTCCCCCCGGCCGACTTCAACCCCTTCGCCCAGACCACTCCGCCGCCGCCCGCAACCCCGGCCCCCGCCGCACCGGTCGCCGATCCGTTCGGCTCTCCGGCCGCCGATCCGTTCGGTTCCCCGGCCGCCGACCCGTTCGCGACTCCGGCCGCGGCCGATCCGTTCGCCGCGGCGGCCGCGCCGGTGGTGGAGGAGGAGGAGAACGAGCTGCCGGGCAAGGGCACTTGGGTGAAGGTGCCCCCGCCGGACTTCAACCCCTTCGCACCCCCGGCCCCGCCGACCCAGGCCGCCGCTCCGGCCGCCGCCGAGGACGACGACCTCCCCGGCAAGGGCACCTGGGTCCACGTCCCCCCGGCCGACTTCAACCCCTTCGCCCAGACCACTCCGCCGCCCGCCACCCCGGCCGCCACCGCACCCGCCGCGGCACCGGCACCCGTCGCTCCGGCGCGTCCGGCCAACGCCGACCCGTTCGGAACGGTGATCTCGGTCGAGCCCCCCGACCCGTTCGGCACCACGCTCGGCTCGGCCCCCGTGATCCCCCCGAAGCCGACCACCCCGCCCATGACCCCGCCCCCGCCCGCCGCGGACGAGGACGACAACGCCCTTCCCGGCAAGGGCACTTGGGTGAAGGTTCCCCCGCCGGACTTCAACCCCTTCGCACCCCCGGCCCCGCCGACCCAGGCCGCCGCTCCGGCCGCCGCCGAGGACGACGACCTCCCCGGCAAGGGCACCTGGGTCCACGTCCCCCCGGCCGACTTCAACCCCTTCGCCCAGACCAGCCCGCCGCCCGCCACCCCCTCCGCCGCCCCGCCGCCCGCGCCGTCGGCCCCGCCCGCAGCGAGGCCGTTCGGCTGACGACGCGTCAGCGCCGCTCCGGGCCCCGTCAGGTGCCCGGAGCACGGCACCACGTGTCGGACGGCCGGTGGATCCGGGGATCCCCTAAGCTCGCTTCGCCACCCTCACCCCTGATCGGCGGAGGACAGTACGTCGGGAATCAACCGTGCGCGGGTGATCAGAACGCTGACGTTCTGGCTGCGTCCGGCGTTCGTGCTGCGTGTCGTCGGCCGCTTCCAGCGGATCGCGGGCTTCGACCGCGCGATGGCCCTGGCCTCCGGCGCGCTGACCGCTCTCATCCCGCTCGCGGTGCTGAGCAGCGCGGTCTTCGGCGGTGAGGCCGCGGACCGGATCATCAACCGCTACGGGCTCACCGGCGGGGGTGCCGAGGCGGTCCGGACGGTGTTCTCCGGTGAGGCGGCGAGTGCCGGTGTCGGCGCGTTCGGGACGGTCTTCCTGGCGATCTCGGTGCTGAGCTTCTCCCGGACCATGCAGCGGTTGTTCGAGCAGACCTGGGAACTGAAGCCGCTCGGTGTGCGCAACACCCGCAACGGCCTGTGGTGGGTCTGCGCGCTCAGCTTCTACAGCGCGGTGATCGGGTGGCTCTACGTGACCCTGGGCGGCGGACGCCTCGGACTGGCGGCCGCGGTGTGCGAAGTGCCGGTCACCGCGGCCTTCCTCACCCTGAGCGGCCGGCTCCTCTCCGCGAAGCGGCTCACCGCGACGGTCCTGCTCCCCTTCGCGCTCTGCGCCGCCGTCCTGACCGCGGCCTATTCGGTGGTCGCGACCGTCTACCTGCCCCGCCTGTTCAACTCCTACGCCTCGCACTACGGCGCGGCGGGCGCGGTCTTCGGGATGGCGTCGGTCCTGTTCGGCGCCATGATCCTGCTCGTCGCGTCGGCGGCCCTGGGGCGCGAGGTGCGCGAGGAGCTCGTCCGGATCCGCCACGGCCGACGGCCGTCCCAGGACGAGGTCCGCCGCCAGTGGGACGCCATCGTCGAACAGACGCGCTCCCGGTGGCGCACCGTACGCAAGCAGGCCCCGCACCACCAACCCGAGGACTCCGACCGGTGAAGGGGCCGCGGCGTCGGCTTGACGTGGCGTCAGGTTCGGCGGGCCAGGTGGACGACGTCCGGTGCGCCGCGCTCCACCGCGACCTCCTCGGTGCGCACCCCGCCGAACCCGGCGTCCCGCAGCGCCTGTTCGAAGGCGGCGGAGGGCCGGGCGCTCCACACCGCGAGGACCCCGCCGGCGTGGAGGCGCTCGGCTGCGGCGGCCAGGCCGGCCGGGCCGTACAGGCCGGAGTTGTCCTCGGTGACGGTCCAGTCCGGGCCGTTGTCGATGTCGAGGCAGAGCGCGTCGTAGCGCGCGCCGGGCGCGGCGAGGTGGGCGAGCAGGTCGGCGTGCAGCACCTCGACCCGGGGGTCGGCCAGCGCCCCGGCGGAGACGGCGGCGAGCGGGCCGGTGCGGTGCCAGTCGATGATCGCGCCCTCGCGCTCCACCACGGCGATCCGCGACCAGCGCGGCTCGGCGACGGCGTACGCCAGCGAGAAGCCGACGCCGAGTCCGCCGATCAGCACGCTCGGCCGCTCGACGGCCAACTCGTCCAGTGCGGCCTGCACCAGTAACCGTTCGGAGCGCCCGTCGGCGGTGTCCATCAGGAAGCACCCGTTGGCGATGATCTCGAAGTGCGCCCCGCGACGTCGCAGCGCCACCTCGCCGTACGGGCCGTCCCGACGGTCGATCAGTTCGGCCTCGGCCAGGTCCTCGCGGCTCGGCAGCACGGACATCCGGGACCTCCTGATGGCATCGGTCGTAGACCATCCGACCCTAGCCGATCGGTGGTGCTACCCCTGGGCATCCACCACCGGGCCGACCTCGGCGACCGGCGCGCCGCCCTTCACCTTGGGGCTGCGCCGACCGCGCCGCTCCAGCCACTTGGCCAGCCAGGAGAGCAGCAGACACATCCCGATGTAGATCGGCGCGATGACCATGACCACCGGGATGAACGGCAGGTCGTAGTCGAGGTTGGTGGCGATCAACTTCCCGGCGTGCAGGAACTCCTCATAGGTGATCAGGAAGCCCAGCGAGGTGTCCTTCAGCGCGACCACCAGCTGGCTGACGATGGTCGGCAGCATCGCCCGGTTCGCCTGCGGCACCAGCACGTACGCCATGACCTGGGTCTTGCGCATGCCCAGCGCGTACGCCGCCTCCTTCTGTCCGCGGGGCACGGCCAGCACGCCGGCCCGGAACACCTCGGCCAGCACCGAGCCGTTGTAGAGGGTGAGTCCGGCGACCAGGGCCCACAGCGGTTCGACCTTGAGCGCGACGAAGATGAAGAAGATCATCACCAGCAGCGGCATGGCCCGGAAGAACTCCACCACCACGGTGGACACCCAGCGCACCGCCCGGTGGTCGGAGAGCCGGCCGGCGGCGAACAGCGCGCCGAAGGGGAGCGCGAACAGGACCGTCCAGCCGAAGGCCTTCAGGGTGTTGCCGAGGCCGTGCAGCAGCAGCCGCTGAACGCCCTTGTACTGGAAGGGCGTCCACTTCTCGTAGGTGAACTGGTCGGTGTGGAACAGCATGTAGACCACCCAGCCGACCAGCGCGGCGATCGCCAGCAGCGCCGCCACCCCGTACAGCCGGTGCCGGGCCAGCGCCTTGGGGCCGGGGACGTCGTACAGCGCGGAGGACTCCACCGTCATCGGGACACCGCCACCCGTCGCTCCAGCAGGTTGAACAGGGCGCTGATCGCCAGGGTGATGATCAGGTAGCCGACCGCGATCCAGACGAAGGTCCAGACGATGCTGTAGCCCAGTTCGTTGATGGTCCGGTAGGTGCCGAGCAGCTCGACCACGCTGAACGAGCCGGCGATCGCGGTGTTCTTCGCCAGCGCGATCATCACACTGCCCAGTGGCGCGACCACCGAGCGGTACGCCTGCGGCAGCACCACCACGGACAGCGTCTGACTGAACGTCATGCCCAGGCTGCGGGCCGCCTCGCCCTGCCCGGCCGGCACCGTGTTCACCCCGGAGCGCAGCACCTCGCAGACGAACGCCGAGGTGTAGCAGCCCAGCGCCAGCACGGCGAAGGTGAAGAACGGCAGCGTGATGTCGAAGCGCGGCAGGCCCAGCACCACGATGAAGAACAGCAGCGTCAGCGGGGTGTTGCGCAGCACCGTCACCCACCCGGTGCCGAACGCCCGCAGCGGCCGCACCGGCGAGACCCGGAAGCCCGCCGTCACCACCCCGAGCACCAGCGCCAGCGCCGCGCTGACCAGGGTCAGCCAGAGCGTCCCGAGGAAGCCGTGCCAGTAGGTGGACCAGTTGTCGACCAGGACCTTCATGCGCCGCCTCCCTACTGGTACCGGTCGATCGGGGGCGGCTGCGGCGCCGGCACCCCGGACAGGCCGAGGGTGGCGTCGTACGCCTTCCTCCAGTCGCCGTTCGCCTCGTGCCGCTGGAGTGCGTCGTCCAGCGCGAGGCGCAGCACGGTGTCGCCCTTGGGCACCCCGATGCCGTACGGCTCGGTGGAGAACGGCTGCCCGGCGATCTTCAACTCGTCCGGGACCTTCGCCGCGTAGCCCTGCAGGATCGCGTTGTCGGTGGTCACCGCGTCGACCTGACTGCTGATCAGGTTGTCCACGCAGGCCGAATAGGTGTCGTAGCCGATCAGCTTCGCCTTCGGGTAGTCCTTCTGGATCCGCTGGAAGGGGGTGGACCCGGCCGCCGAGCAGACCTTGCGCCCGGCCAGGTCCTGCGGCCCGTTGATCTTGTCCTCGTTGTGCCGGACCAGCAGGCTCTGCCCGGCGATGAAGTACGGGCCCGCGAAGCCGACCAGCTTCTTGCGGTTGTCGTTGATGGTGTAGGTGCCGACGTAGTAGTCGACCTGGCCGTTCTGCAGCGCCGTCTCCCGGTTGGCCGAGGCGATCGTGCGGAACTCGATCCGGTCGGGCGGGAAGCCGAGGTCGGCGCCGACCATCTTGGCGATCTCGATGTCGAAGCCGGAGTAGACGCCGGTCGCCGGATTCTTCTGCCCCAGGTACGGCTGGTCCTCCTTGGCGCCGACGACCAGGTGGCCGCGTGCCCGGGCCGCGTCCAGGGTCGGCGAGCCGCTGACCGTGTCGCTGCTCCGGACCTGGTAGCTGGGCAGGGCGCTGGGCTGCGGGCCCTTCGGCGGCGGGGTGCCCTCCTTGCCGCAGCCGGCCAGCACGGCGAGCAGCGCCAGCGCCGGCAGTACGTACCGTCTCACCGCGCCGCCTCAGTGCTTCAGGATCTTGGACAGGAAGTCCCTGGCCCGCTCGCTGCGCGGGTTCGCGAAGAACTCCTCGGGGACGCGGTCCTCGACGATCCGCCCGTCTGCCATGAACACCACGCGGTTGGCGGAGGCCCGGGCGAAGCCCATCTCGTGGGTGACCACCACCATCGTCATCCCCTCGGCGGCCAGCGAGCGCATCACCTCCAGCACCTCGTTGATCATCTCGGGGTCGAGGGCGGAGGTCGGCTCGTCGAACAGCAGCGCCTTGGGGTCCATCGCCAGCGCCCGGGCGATCGCCACCCGCTGCTGCTGGCCGCCGGACAGCTGCGCCGGGTACTTCTCCGCGTGCGCCGACAGCCCCACCCGCTCCAGCAGCGCCCGGCCCTTCGTCTCGGCCTCCGCCCGGCCCCGCCCGCGGACCTTGATCTGAGCCAGCGTCACGTTCTGCAGCACCGTCTTGTGCGCGAACAGGTTGAAGGACTGGAAGACCATCCCCACCTCGGCCCGCAGCTTCGCCAGGCCCTTGCCCTCCGCGGGCAGCGGCTCGCCGTCGATCCGGATGCTGCCGCTCTCCACCGGCTCCAGCCGGTTGATCGCCCGGCACAGCGTGGACTTCCCCGATCCGGACGGCCCGATCACCACCACGACCTCGCCGCGCCCCACCGTCAGGTCGATGTCCCGCAGCACGTGCAACTCGCCGAAGTGCTTGTTGACCGCGCGCAGCTCGATCAGCGGCGCGAAGCCCGCCGCCTCCTGCGGGACCGTCACTTGCTGCGCCGCCCCTTCAGCAGCCAGCCCAGTGCCATGCCGGCCAGCAGCGTCGCCAGCAGCGCGATCCACAGCGGGCTGGTGACGGTGAACACCCAGAACTGGATCTTCACCCGTTCCAGGTTGGCGAACAGGAACCAGATCGCCAACACCGTGATCGCGCCGATCGCGAGGTACCGGGTCGGGATGCCCGCGATCTCACTGCGCTGACCGGAGCCTGACTGGAAACCACCGGATGTCTTGGTCACCACCGCAGTCTGCGCCCGCCCCGCCGCCCGCCGCCCGCGCCACCCCCGCCGCCCGGGCCCCATTCACCCGTCCGCGCCACCGGCGGCGGCCCGGGCGGCCGCTGACCGTCGCCGGGTCAGCAGCCGCCCGGGCCGGTGCGGCTACCGTTCGTCCCGCCAGGACCGCCACAGCGCCGCGTACGGACCGCCCGAGGCGACCAGCTCCGGGTGCGGGCCGTACTCGGTGATCCGGCCCTGCTCGACCACCGCGATCACGTCGGCGTCGTGCGCGGTGTGCAGCCGGTGCGCGATCGCCACCACCGTGCGGCCCGCCAGCACCCGGGAGAGCGAGCGCTCCAGGTGCCGGGCCGCCCGCGGGTCGAGCAGCGAGGTCGCCTCGTCCAGCACCAGGGTGTGCGGGTCGGCCAGCACCAGCCGGGCCAGCGCGAGCTGCTGCGCCTGAGCGGGCGTCAGTGCCGCGCCGCCGGAGCCGACCTCGGTGTCCAGCCCGTCCGGCAGCGCGTCCGCCCACTCGTCGGCGTCCACCGCGGTGAGCGCGGCGCGCAGCTCGGTGTCGTCGGCCTCCGCCCTGGCCAGCCGCAGGTTGTCGCGCAGGGTGCCGACGAAGACGTGGTGCTCCTGGTTGACCAGCGCCACCTCGGTGCGCACCCGCTCGGCGGGCATCCGGGACAGCTGCGCCCCGCCGAGGGTGACCCGGCCGCGGCCCGGGGCGTAGATCCCGGCCAGCAGCCGCCCGAGCGTGGACTTGCCCGCGCCCGACGGGCCGACCAGCGCGACCCGGCTGCCCGGCTCCACCTCCAGCGTGATCTCGCGCAGCACGTCGGTGCCCTCGCGGTAGCCGAAGCTCACGTCGACCGCCTCGACCCGGCGGCCGTCCGGCCGCAGCGCCTCGTCGGTGTCCGGCTCGGCGACCTCCCGCACCCCGACCAGCCGGGCCAGCGAGGTCTGCCCGATCTGCAGCTCGTCGTACCAGCGCAGGAGGCGCGACACCGGGTGGACCAGCGCCTGCGCGTACAGCACCCCGGTGGTGAGGCGGCCGGGGGTGATCCAGCCGTGGATCGCGAACAGCCCGCCCAGCACCAGGGTGCCGAGCACCGCCAGCGCGTAGGTGCCGTCCACCGTCGGGAACCAGATGCTGCGCAGCCACAGGGTGTAGCGCTCCCACTGGATCCACTCGCGGATCTTCCGGTCCGTCAGCGCCACCCGCTGGTCGCCGAGGCGCAGCGTCTCGACCGTCCGGCCGGCGTCGACCGTCTCGGCCAGCGCCGTGTTCACCGCCGCGTACCCCGCCGACTCGTGGCGGTAGGACTCCGGGGCCCGCCGGAAGTACCAGCGGGAGGTGATCAGCAGCAGCGGGAGGCCGAACACGGCGGTGGCGGCCAGCAGCGGCGAAGTGACCACCAGCGCGCCGAGCACCAGCACCACCGAGACCGTCGCGACCACGAGTTCGGGCACCGCGTCGCGGATCGAGCGGGCCAGCCGGTCGATGTCGGTGGTGCCGCGGGAGACCAGGTCGCCGGTGCCGGCCCGCTCCAGGACGCCGAGCGGCAGCGCGACCGAGCGGACCAGGAAGTCCTCCCGCAGGTCGGCCAGCACCTCCTCGCCGAGGATGCTGCCGCGCAGCAGCGACAGCCCGGTGAACAGCGTCTGCACCAGCAGCGCCGCCAGGTACCAGCCGACCGCGGCGGCGATCTGCCCGCCCCCGCCGCCGGTGGACAGCGACTCCACCAGCGACCCCAGCAGCGCGGGCCCGACCAGCCCGGCGACGGTGGCCGTCCCGTGCAGCGCCACCACACCGGCCAGCCCGCGCCGGTGACGCCGCGCCAGCATCCGCCCGTACTCCCGTACCGCGCGGGTCGAACCGACCGGCAGGGTGGTCGCCGGCCCCTGCTCCTTGATCATGGGGGGCTTCACAGCACGCTCCTCGGACGAGTCGGGTGGGTCGGGCAGGTCGGGTGGACCCGGCGGCGGGCGGCGGCGGGTGACGTTCCGCGGACGGGGGTGGGCGTCATGCGCAGCCTCCGGGAGCGGTCGGGGTGATCGGGGCGGTCGGGAACAGGGGGACGGTCGGTGCGGGCAGCGCGGGCTCGGAGGCGGCAGCTGACGGATCGTCAGCCGCCGCCTCCTCGCGGGTGACGATCGCCCGGTAGCGCCCGTCCTGGGCCATCAGGGAGCGGTGGGTGCCGGTGGCCACCACCGCGCCGTCCTGGACCAGCAGCACCGCGTCCGCCTGGTCGAGCAGCAGCGGACTGGTGGCGAACACGACCGTGGTGCGGCCGCCCCGGAGCTTGCGGAGGTTGACGGCGATGCGGGACTCGGTGTGGGCGTCGACCGCGCTGGTGGGCTCGTCGAGGACGAGTACGGGCGGGTCGGCGACCAGCGAGCGGGCCAGGGCCAGGCGCTGGCGCTGGCCGCCGGAGAGGGAGCGGCCGCGCTCGGTGATCCTGGCCGCCATCGGGTCGCCCGCGCACTCGGGCGAGCCGTCGACCAGGGCCTCCAGCGCGTCCTCGGCCCGGGCGGCGGCCAGCGCCTCCGCGGTGCCGACCCGGCCGGAGCGCGGCACGTCCAGCAGCTCGGCGAGCGAGCCCGAGAGCAGCACCGGCTCCTTGTCGTGCACCAGGACGGCCGCCCTGGCCGCCGCCAACGACACCGCGTCCAGCTCCAGACCTCCGAGCCGCGCGGAGGCCACGGGCTGCGCGCCCTCGGCGAGCGCCGGTTGCCCGCCCAGCCGGGCGGCCAACTCGCCCGCCACGTCCGGATCGCCGCACACCACGGCGGTCAGCAGTCCGGCCCGGGCGGTGAGCCTGCTGCTCGGGTCGTGCAGGTCGGACCTGTCTGCGCGGGCCAGCAGCTCCGACGAGGCGTCGGGCGATGCTGACGCTCCGTCACCCTCCGTTCGTGTCGGATCGGCCGAGGACCGCTGCAGCGACAGCACCCGCACCGCGCGGCCCGCCGAGACCCGCGCCACGCTCCAGGCGTGCGCGGCCTCGCCCAGCACCCGCAGCGGCGCGGCCAGGAAGGCCGTCGCGCCGTAGACCGAGATCAGCTCGCCGACCCCGATCCGGCCGCTGAGCGCGAGGTGTGCGCCGTACCAGGTGACACCGATGACGAACAGGCCTGGCAGCAGCACCTCCTGGGACTGCATCAGCGCCCAGGTGCGGGCGGTGCGCACGGCGGCGGTGCGGACCTTCTGCGAGGCGGTGCGGTAGCGCTCCAGGAAGAGCTCCTCGCCGCCGATGCCGCGCAGCACCCGCAGCCCGGCCACCGTGTCGGCGGCCAGCTCGGACGCCTTGCCGCCGAGCGCGCGCTGCTCGGTGTACCGCCGCTCGAACGGGCCGAGCAGCGGCCAGACCGCGGCGGCCAGCACCGGCACGCCGAGCAGGACGGCGAGACCGAGGCCGGGCTGCCAGAACAGCACCACCAGGCTGACGCCGAGCCAGGCGAGCACCGCGCCGTACAGCCGGGCGGTGAGCTCGACGTACCAGCCGATCTTCTCCACGTCGCCGCTGGAGACGGCGACGATCTCGCCGGTGGCGATCCGGCTGGTCAGCCCGGAGCCCAGCCGGGAGGCCTGACGGGCCACCAGCTGCCGGACCTGGGACGCGGCCTGGATCCAGTTCCAGACCACCTGGCGGTGCAGCAGCACCGTCATCCCGGCCTGGCAGGCGGAGAGCAGCAGGGCGAGCCCGCCGGCGGCGAGCAGCGCGCCCGGGTCGCCGTCGACCACGGCCTGGACGCCCCGGCCGATCGCCACCGGGAGGGCGGCCAGGCAGCCGAGTTCCAGCAGGCTCCACAGGGTGGCGAGCAACTGCCCGCGGCGTTGGCTGCGTTGGAGCCAGCGCAGGAACGCCAGCGGGGAGGTGAGGTCGGGGCTGCCGGGATCGGGCAGCGGGAGGGGCCTGAGCGGCATGGTCGCTCCGTTGCGGGGGTGAGTCGGGGCAGGCGGCGACGGCCTGCCGCGCTGGGTGGGGGCGCGGCGGGGCGGGTCGGGGACGGCGGTGCCGTGGACGGACGGGCTCCGCGGCGGGCGGAGGCGGCCGGGGAGCGGAGTCGCGGAGGGGGGCCGGGGCGGGCGGCGGCGCAGCGGCGCGGGGGTGTCAGCTCGTCATGATGGGGAGCCTGACCGCCGGAATGTGACGCACGCAACAGGTTTTCCGACAGATCGGCCCGGTGCGGGAGTCGGCCCTGTCACGGTTCATCCGATCCGGGGATTTTCTCCCGACCGGGAATAGGCCATTGCCGACCCGGGTTGGCCGCCTCTTGGAAACAACCAGCACAACCGAAGGGCACCCCTTCCCGTGACCAGCACTCCCGCAATCCCCTCGATCACGCTCAACAACGGCGTGGAGATCCCGCAGCTCGGCTTCGGCGTCTGGCAGGTGCCGGACGCGGAGGCCGTCCCCGCGGTGCGCACCGCGATCGAGGCCGGCTACCGCTCCATCGACACCGCCGCGATCTACGAGAACGAGGCGGGCACCGGTCAGGCCGTGGCCGAGGCAGGCGTCGACCGCGCCGAGCTGTTCCTCACCACCAAGCTGTGGAACTCCGGCACCCTCGACTGGAACGGCGAGCAGGGCCGCGACCGCGTGCTGCGCGCGTTCGACGAGTCGCTCGGCAAGCTCGGCGTCGACCAGCTGGACCTGTACCTGATCCACTGGCCGCGCCCGATGCACGGCGACAGCTTCCTGAACATCTGGCGCGCCTTCGAGCAGCTGCACGCCGAGGGCCGGGTCCGCGCGATCGGCGTCTCCAACTTCCGCGTCCCGGACCTCGAGCTGCTGCTCAAGGAGACCGACGTGGTGCCGGCGCTGAACCAGATCGAGCTGCACCCGTACTTCCCGCAGGAGGAGCTGCGCGCGCTGCACGCCGCGCACGGCATCGCCACCGAGGCGTGGAGCCCGCTGGGCCAGGGCCGTGACCTGCTGGCCGAGCCCGCGCTGCTGGAGATCGCCGCGAAGCACGGCCGCACGGCCGCCCAGGTGGTGCTGCGCTGGCACCTGCAGAGCGGCGTCATCGCCATCCCGAAGTCGGTCACCCCGGCCCGGATCCGGGAGAACCTGGACGTCACCGGCTTCGAGCTGGACGCCGCGGACCTGGCCGCCATCGCCGGGATCGCCACCGGCAAGCGGATCGGCCCGGACCCGGCCGGCTTCGACTGGAACTGATCCGGCGCCAAGAACCCCCGCAGCACACCGGAGCGGGCCGACACCCTGTCAGGTGTCGGCCCGCTCCGGCGCGTTCCGGGCGGTGCCGCGTTGCCACCCGGATCACGGTCGCCCCCCGAACCGCCGGGCGGCGCGATGCAGAATCGTTACAGCCGTGCCGCCTTCGCGAGCAGCGCCAGCGCCGACGCGTGCTCGTGCGGCTCCAGCGGGGCGAGCAGCGCCTCCTGGACCTCGCGGACCCCGGCGGTGGAGCGGTGCAGCAGCTCCTGGCCGGTCGGGGAGAGCGAGAGCAGGTTGCGGCGCCCGTCCGAGGGGTCGCGACGGCGCAGCACCAGGCCGCGCCGGACCAGCCGGCTGACCATCTCGGCCATCGTCGCCTTGTCCAGCGAGGCCAGTTCGCCGACCGTGCGCTGGTCCGCGCCCGGCTCGGTCTCCAGCGCGTCCAGCACCGCGTACTGAGGAGCCGTCAGCTCGTTGCCGACCTTCTCCGACCAGAGCTTGGTGTGCACCTGCTGGGCCACCCGGATGAGGTAGCCGATGGCGCGCTGGGCGTCCAGCGTCGGCCGGGCGTCGTTCATGACGGCGACCGCGGCCGGCTCCAGCCTGGCTATCCGGGACATCACCCGGACGACCTCCAACTGTTCGTCGGGGCTGAGCGGTTCGAACAGGGTCCGCTGGACGCGGACCACGCCGCCGGTGGCCTCGCGGACGGCCTGAGCGCCGCTCTGCGAGAGCGCCAGCAGCTTGCGGCGGCCGTCGGCGGGGTCGCGGCGGCGGAGCACCAGGCCCCGCCGGACCAGCCGGGCAACCATTTCGGCCATCGTGGCCTTGTCGAGCGAGGCCCGTTCGCCGACCGTGCGCTGGTCGGCTCCGGGCTCCAACGCCAGTACCAGCAGCACCGCGAACTGCGGAGCCGTCAGCTCGGTACCGACGTATTCGGACCACAAGCGGGTGTGCACCTGCTGGGCCACGCGGATGAGGTGACCGGGCGACTGCTGCAGTCGGCCGGGCACGCGGGTCGTCGGGATCTCCCCCAGCACCATGAAATCCGTCCCGGTGTCACGCTCGGGGTGTGTGGGACACCCGAGCGGGGCAGTAACGGCGAGTGAGCATCCCGCTGTGAGGGAGGACGCGCCAGCCGTGCAGCCGGTGGCTGCTGGCGCACACTATACAAACGGTCGGCCTGCGCTGGCAGGTAGGGGCAGATAGTAGTCGCAGGTTCGGTGAAGTTGGCATATTTCTCTCGTATGTCGGGGTCACATCACCCGCTCGGCCGCAGCCCTACCTCACCCTCTGTCACCTGCGGCGCTGCACTCTGGCCCGGAACGCTACCCGCCGGTAGGGTGACGCCCGCAGCGCGCAGCGCAACCCCTGATTCTCATTCGCGGGTCGCCGGCACGTGGCCGGTCCCGTCGTCCGACTTCGAGAGAGACGAGTACGAAGATGACCGAGCAGAGCACGTCCGTGACCGCCGACGCCCCGGTCCGGGTGGCCGTGGTGACGGGTGCGGCGCGTGGGATCGGGGCGGCCACCGCCCTGCGGCTCGCCGCCGACGGCTACGCGGTCGCGGTGGTCGACCTGGAGGAGTCCACCGCCAAGGGCACCGTCGACGCGATCGAGGCGGCGGGCGGACGGGCACTGGCGGTCGGCGCGGACGTGTCGGACGCCGAGCAGGTGCAGGCGGCGGTCGACCGGATCGCCGCCGAGCTGGGCACGCCGGTGGTGCTGGTGAACAACGCGGGCGTGCTCCGCGACAACCTGCTGTTCAAGATGTCCGAGTCGGACTGGGACACCGTCATGAACGTGCACCTCAAGGGCGCCTTCCTGATGACCCGCGCGGTGCAGAAGCACATGGTGGACGCCGGCTTCGGCCGGATCGTCAACCTCTCCTCCTCCTCCGCGCAGGGCAACCGCGGCCAGGCCAACTACTCGGCGGCCAAGGCCGGCCTGCAGGGCTTCACCAAGACCCTGGCGATCGAGCTCGGCAAGTTCGGCATCACCGCCAACGCGGTCGCCCCGGGCTTCATCGCGACCGACATGACCGCGGCCACCGCCGCCCGGGTGGGCATGGAGTTCGAGGCCTTCAAGCAGGCGGCGGCCACCGCGATCCCGGTGGCGCGGGTCGGCGTGCCGGAGGACATCGCGCACACCATCTCCTTCCTCGCCTCCGAGGGCGCCGGCTTCGTCTCCGGCCAGGTGATCTACGTGGCGGGCGGCCCGCTGGACTGATCCCGGCGCGTCGCGGCCCTCGTGGTGCGGAGGGACGGCGGCCGGGGTCACACTCGACTTGCAGTCCTCCCGCCGTCCGACCGGCGGCGGGCGCCCGAACGGAAGGGCCGCGACGGCCCTTCCGGTGCTCCATCCACGGAGGTTCTTGATGACCGGACCCACGGACAGCGACTCCATGCCGACGCCGGACAACCTGCTGCACACCGGGGCCGAGCACCCCGTCGACCCCGAGGACCTGGTGATGGCCTCGGGCCGCACCCCCACGCCGGAGCTCATCGAGAAGGCCAGGCGACAGCTGGAGACGGAGGGCGCGGTGGCCGTCGAGCGGCTGCTGCCCTGACCCCTGCGCCACCCTTCGAAGGGGCGGCCGATTTCCCGGAAGTGACCTGCGTCACCGGAAATCGACCGCCCCTTTCGCGTGCGCACTACCCGTAGGGCAATTGGAGAAACCTGCGGAATACGGCGCGCGGATGCGCCCCCGGGGGCGTGATTTCGCCCACTCGTGCGGCGATTGCCGCGCCACCGTACCGCCCGTGAGCTGCCGTTATGTGGATGCTGCGGACAACGGGTCACCGGCGGGTGACAAGTGCCCGGAATCAGCCGGTCCGCCCGGGGGCAGCCGGTAATGTCGAACCGTGCCAGCCATGCCCGAATCCCTCGAGAAGCGGATATCGACCACCGTGTGCACGGTTCCGGTCCAATCCGACCGCGAATCCGCCACTTCCGTGACCGATTCCGTCCTTCCGCCGATCAGCCGACGGCACGCCGTGCTCTTCGGCCTGACCGGGCTGGTGTACCTGGCCGTGGTGGTCGCCATCCTCTACGACTCCCCGCTGGTCGACCTGGACTGGGCGCTGCAGCAGCTGCGCCCGTACCGGCGCTGGCCGGAGGCGCTGCCGTACCTGGACATCTGGGTGGTCGCCGGGCAGCGCGGGCCGACCGCCATCGCGGCCTGCCTGTGGCTGGGCTGGCGCTGCTACCGGACCCACTCGGCGCGGCCGCTGCTGGTGATGGGGATGGCGCTGTTACTGCTCAACGTCACGGTCGGCGCGGTCAAGATCATCACCGGGCGGCTCGGGCCGCACTACGCGCACTACGTGGGCTCGCCGGAGCTCTTCTCCGGCGGGACCATCTTCCCTTCCGGGCACACCGCCAACGCGGTGGTCACCTGGGGGGTGCTGGCCTACCTGGCGGTCCGCTGGCGCCGGACCGGCGCGGTGCTGGCCGGGCTGACCGCCGCCTCCATCGGACTGACCACGGTCTACCTGGGCACCCACTGGATCTCGGACGTCCTCGCGGGCTGGGCGGCCGGGGCGCTGGTGCTGCTCTCGCTCCCGCTGGCCGAGCCGGCGGTGGCCGCGCTGAACGAGCGGATCACCGAGATCTGGCACCGCGAACGCGACGCGGCCCGCCCCGCGGCCGCCCGGCCGCGCCGGGAGCCGGCCCGGCCGTCGTGGACGACCACCCCGCTGCCGGTCCGCCCTCAGGCCGCCCAGGCCCGTTCGACCTCGCCGTCCCGGACGGTCAGGTTGAGCCGGTCGGACCGGTACTCCATGGTCACCAGCTCGCCGGGGGCCAGCACCCGCACCGTCCGCCAGCCCCGTTCGGCCGCCAGTGCGCGGGCCGGCTCCTCCGGCAGTCCCAGGTAGTCCGCCAGTACGTCGTCCATCGCCGCCTCCCGCTTGCCACCGGTCCTACGCTGAAAGAGTAGGCCGACGACAGCGGGAGGCGGTGTGCGATGCGGCGCGCCAGGACGCCCAGGACGTGGCGGAGCGGGACGGAGCCGGCCACCGCGCGCAGCGATCTGAAGCTCCGGTTCCTGCTGTCGGTGCTGTTCCTGCCGTTCTTCGCCCTGTGCACCGCCGGCTTCGCGGTCTGGGCGGCACTCGCCGCGCCGGACGGCGCGCCCAGCAGCGGGACGCTGACCGTCTTCGCGGTCGGCTGCGGCGTGCTGACGGTGGTGGCGGCGGCCGACCTGTGGGTGGTGGTCCGCCGCCGCCGGACCGAGCTCTAACGACTGCCGACCGCCTGCTTGACCAGGGTGCGGCCGAAGTCCCACATCAGGCCGCTGCCGCGGTGGGCCTCGTCCATCACCTCGGTGAAGGCGTCGACGAAGCGGTCGACCTCCTTCTCGGTGATGATCAGGGGCGGGATCAGCTTGATCACTTCCAGATGGTCGCCGGAGACCTGGGTGAGGATCCGGTGCCGCTGCAGCAGCGGGACCACGACCATCTGCGCGAACAGGCCCTTGCGGGCGGCCTGCAGCGCCGTCCAGCCGGTGCGCAGCTTCAGCGACCTGGGCCGGCCGAACTCGATGCCGATCATCAGCCCGCGGCCGCGCACCTCGGCCAGCAGCTCGTACCGGTCGGTCAGCGCGGCCAGCCGGGAGCGGAACAGCTCGCCGATCCTGGCGGCGTTCTCCACCACGCCCTCCTGCCGCATCACGTGCAGGGTGGCCAGGCCCGCCGCCATCGCCTGGGCGTTGGAGCCGAAGCTGGCGGAGTGCACCAGCACGCGGTCCATCGAGGAGTACACCCTCTCGAAGATCCACGACTTGCCGAGGGTCGCCCCGATCGGGACGTAGCCGCCGGACAGCGCCTTCGCCGCGCAGACCAGGTCGGGCTGGACGCCCTCCTCCGCCTGGTAGGCGAAGAAGGTGCCGGTGCGGCCGACGCCGGTCTGCACCTCGTCGCAGATCAGCAGGGCCTTGTGTTCGTGCAGCAGGGCCTGGGCGGCGGCCAGCCAGCCGGGCGGCGGGGCCAGCACGCCCTTGCCCTGGATCGGCTCCACGATCAGCGCCGCGACGTCGCCCTTCTTCAGCTCGCGCCGCAGCGCGTCCAGGTCGCCGAGCGGGATCGCGGTGTCCGGCAGCAGCGGGTCGAAGCCCTTGCGGAAGCCGCCCTCGCCGTTGACCGACAGCGAGCCCGCGGTCAGCCCGTGGAAGGCGTGGTCGCAGTACAGCACCCGCCGCCGGCCGGTGGCGTACCGGGCGAACTTCAGCGCCGTCTCGACCGCCTCGGTGCCGCTGTTGCCGAAGAACACCCGGTCCAGGCCCGGCGCGTGCGCGATCAGCTGCTCGGCGAGCAGGCCGGGCAGCGGCGAGCAGTCGAAGCGGGTCAGGTCGGCCGTCTCCAGCCGCATCACCTGCTCGATGGTCGCCCGGACGGCGGGGTGGTGCCGGCCGAGCGCGAAGATGCCGAACCCGGCCAGCATGTCCAGGTACTCGTTGCCCTCGGCGTCGTAGAAGTACGGGCCCGCGGCGCGCTCGTAGTACCGGTCGAAGCCGATGGTGTGCAGCATCCGCGGCTGCTGCGGGTTGAGGTAGCGGGCGTGCAGTTCGTAGCGTTCGCCGCCCCGGGCGTCGAGCAGGGCGGCGAGGTCGAGCGGTTCGGCCTGGGTCACGCTGGTTCGCTCCTTGGGTCGGTCACTTGCGCGGCACCCGAGGCCGGTACTCCTCGGCGCCGCTCCGCGTGCCGGGCAGCAGGCGGCGGGCGTAGGCGGCGGTCTGGGCGGCGACGCCGGTGCCGGTGAGTCCGACTTCCTCGAGGATCTCACCGCGCGAGGCGTGCGCCAGGAACTCCTGCGGGATGCCGAGGTCGCGCAGCGGGACGTCCACCTCGGCGTCGCGCATGGCCTGGGCGAGGGCGGCGCCGACGCCGCCGGTGCGGCCGCCGTCCTCGACGGTGACCACCATCCGGTGGGCGGCGGTCAGCGTGACCAGCTGCGGGTCGATCGGCTTGACCCAGCGCGGGTCGACCACGGTGGCGGTGATCCCCTCGGCGGCGAGCAGCGCGGCGGCGTCCAGGCAGGCGGGGGCCATCGCGCCGACGGCGACCAGCAGGACGTCCGGGCTGGGCCCGGTGCGGGCCAGCACGTCGATGCCGCCGATCCGCTCCAACGCCGGTACCGCGGGCCCGAGTTCACCCTTCGGGAAGCGCAGCACGGTGGGCGCGTCGGTGACCTGGACGGCCTCCCGGAGCTGTTCGCGCAGCCGGTCGGCGTCGCGCGGGGCGGCCAGCCGCAGCCCGGGGACGACCTGCAGGATCGACAGGTCCCACATGCCGTTGTGCGAGGCCCCGTCGTTCCCGGTCACCCCGGCCCGGTCGAGCACGAAGGTGACGCCGAGCCGGTGCAGCGCGACGTCCATCAGGACCTGGTCGAAGGCCCGGTTGAGGAAGGTGGCGTACACCGCGACCACCGGGTGCAAACCGCCGGTGGCCAGGCCCGCGGCGGAGGCCACCGCGTGCTGCTCGGCGATCCCGACGTCGTAGATCCGGTCGGGGTACGCCCGCGCGAACGGCCCGAGTCCGACCGGCTGCAGCATCGCCGCGGTCACCCCGACCACGTCCGGCCGCTCCGCGCCGATGGCGAGCATCTCCTGGCCGAAGGCGGAGGTCCAGGAGACCCCCGCGGACGGGGAGATCGGCAGGCAGGTGTACGGGTCGATCGGGTTCACGGCGTGGAAGCGGTCGGCCTCGTCCTGCTCGGCGGGCCGGTAGCCGCGGCCCTTGACGGTCAGGCAGTGCACGATGACCGGGCCGCCGAAGTGCCGGGCCTGGCGCAGCGCCTGTTCGACGGCGGCAATGTCGTGGCCGTCGATCGGGCCGAGGTACTTCAGGCCCAGGTCCTCGAACATGCCCTGCGGCGCGAAAGCGTCCTTGAAGCCCTTCTTGGCGCCGTGCAGCGCGTCGAACAGCGGCGGGCCGACCACGGGGGTGCGCTGCAGGGCGTCCTTGCCCCAGGACAGGAAGCGCTCGTAGCCGCGGGTGGTGCGCAGGGTGGCCAGGTGGTGGGCGAGGCCGCCGATGGTGCGGGCGTAGGAGCGCTCGTTGTCGTTGACCACGATGACCAGCGGGCGGTCCTGCGCCTCGGCGATGTTGTTGAGCGCCTCCCAGGCCATGCCGCCGGTGAGCGCGCCGTCGCCGATCACCGCGACGGTGCAGCGGTCCACGCCGAGCAGCTGGTTGGCCTTGGCGATGCCGTCGGCGTAGCCGAGCGCGGTGGAGGCGTGCGAGTTCTCGATCAGGTCGTGCGGGGACTCGGCGCGCGAGGGGTAGCCGGAGAGCCCGTCCTTGGCGCGCAGCCGGGAGAAGTCCTGACGGCCGGTGAGCAGCTTGTGCACGTACGCCTGGTGGCCGGTGTCCCAGAGGATCCGGTCGTGCGGGGAGTCGAAGACCCGGTGCAGGGCGATGCTGAGCTCCACCACGCCGAGGTTCGGGCCGAGGTGGCCGCCGGTGCGGGTGACCGCGTCGATCAGGAAGTCGCGGATCTCGTCGGCGAGGATCGGCAGCTGCCCGGTGTGCAGTCGTCTGAGGTCGGCGGGCCCGGTGATCTGGCTCAGCAGTGGCATGGCGTGCACCTCACGGCTGTCTCGGTTGCGTGGACTGTCGGAGTCCAGCCTGCGGCCCTGCGGTCGCGGTCGCCTGTCGACACCCGGCCGCCCGCGACGTGGCGGGCGGCCCGGTGACGGGGGGTCAGGCCTTGGGGGCGGCGAGGGTCTCGCGGGCGGCGCGGATGGACTCCTTGAGGGAGCCCATGGTGGCGAGGACGGCGGTGGGCTCGTAGCCGCAGTGGGCCATGCAGTTCTCGCAGCGCGGGTCGCGGCCGCGGCCGTACTTGTCCCAGTCGGTCTTCTCGATCAGCTCGCGGTAGGTGGGGACGTAGCCGTCGGACATCAGGTAGCAGGGGCGCTGCCAGCCGAACAGCGAGTAGTTGGGGATGCCCCAGGCGGTGCACTCGAAGTCGACCTTGCCCTCCAGGAAGTCCAGGAAGAGCGGGCTGTGGTTGAGGCGCCAGCGCCGGCGGTTGCCGCCGCCGAAGGACTTGCGGAAGAGCTCGCGGGTCTGCTCGACGCCGAGGAAGTGCTCCTGGTCGGGGGCCTTCTCGTAGGCGTAGGCCGGGGAGATCATCATCTCGTCGACCTTCAGCTCGTCGTTCAGGAAGTCCAGGACCTCGATCACGGTCTGCGGGGTGTCGGTGTTGAAGAAGGTCGAGTTGGTGGTGACCCGGAAGCCGCGCCGCTTGGCCTCCTTGATCGCCTCCACCGCCTCGTCGAAGGTGCCCTCCTTGGCCACCGAGGCGTCGTGCCGCTCGCGCAGGCCGTCGATGTGAACCGCGAAGGTGAAATACGGCGAAGGGGTGAACTTGTCGAGGTTCTTGCGCAGCAGCAGCGCGTTGGTGCACAGGAAGATGTACTTGCGGCGGGCCACCAGCTGCCGGACGATCTCGTCGATCTGCGGGTGCATCAGCGGCTCGCCGCCCGCGATGGAGACCATCGGGGCCCCGCACTCCAGGACCGCGCCGACCGCCTGGGCGACCGGCATCCGCTGCTTGAGGACACCCGCGGGGTGCTGGATCTTGCCGCAGCCCTCGCACTTCAGGTTGCAGGCGAACAGCGGCTCCAGCTCGACGATCAGCGGGAACTTGTCCCGGCGGCGCAGTTTCTGCTCCATGAGGTAGGTGGATACGCGGATGGTCTGACGCAGCGGCATGGCCATGGCTTAGCTCGCCTCCTGAGGGAGCGTCGAGGGCTGTGGGTTCGTCAGCTCGTGCGGCGTGGCGGCGGTCTGCCGGTGCCACGCGGTCAGGGCGGGAACGGCGGCCCGCAGCGTCCGCCAGGCGCGGACGCCGGCCGGCAGGGTGCCGGGGCGGATCAGTTCCCGTTCGGGGGTGTCGACCACGATGCGCAGCACCGCGGCGGGCAGTTGCGGGGCGAGGGCGGCGCGGGCGGCGAGCACGGCGGCGGCCTCCATGTCGACGGCCAGCGCCCCGGCGGCGTACAGCAGGCCGCGCTCGGGGCCGCGCACCACGTGGTCGGCGGTGTGGTGGGCGCCCAGGTGGGCGCGCAGGCCGGCCTCCTCCAGCGCGGTGGCCAGGGCGGGCGCCGAGTCCAGCGGGTGGTCGCCGCCCTCCGGGTCGGTGACCCGGTCCGCGACGATCACCTCGCCGGGCCGGATGCCGGGGCCGAGCGCGGCGCCGAACCCGGCCACCACCAGCGCCCCGTACCCGCCGGTGGCGAGCAGGCCCGCGGCCCTGGTGCGGGCCCGGCGGCGGCCCATGCCGGTGCGGGCCAGCACCGGGTGGCCGCCGGCCGCGCCGGACCAGTCGCCGCCGCGCAGCGCCCAGGCCTCCGGGCCGAGCGCGCAGAGCACCAGCAGCGGGGCGGTCATCGCCCGCTCCGGCCGAGCGGGCTGTCGTGCACGTAGCGGCCGAGCGCGGTGACCGGGAAGACCAGCCGGTAGAGGTGGTAGTTGATGGAGAAGTCCCAGGGGAAGCCGGTGCCGGTGAACTGCGGTTCGTCCCAGGTTCCGTCGGGGCGCTGGGTGGCCACCAGCCAGGCGAGGCCGCGCTGGACCTGGTCGGAGTCGCGCTCGCCGGCCGCGAGCAGCGCCATCAGCGCCCAGGCGGTCTGCGAGGCGGTGGACTCGCCGCGGCCGGCCCAGGTGGCCGGGTCCTCGTAGGAGCGCATGTCCTCGCCCCAGCCGCCGTCCGGGTTCTGCCGGCTGGCCAGCCAGTCGACGGCCCGGCGGATCGCCGGGTGGCCGGGGGTGAGGCCGGCCGCGACCAGGGCGGGTACCACCGAGCCGGTGCCGTAGATGTAGTTGGTGCCCCAGCGGCCGAACCAGGAGCCGTCGGCCTCCTGGTTGCGCAGCAGCCAGGCGACGCCGCGCCGGGTGCGCGGGTCGCTGGTCAGGCCCGCCTCGGCGAGCATCTCCACCACGTGGGCGGTGACGTCCGCGGAGGGCGGGTCGATCACCTCGCCGAAGTCGCAGAACGGCAGCTTGTTGGGGAGCTTGCTGGTGTTGTCGGCGTCGAACGCGCCCCAGGCGCCGTCCTTGGACTGCATGCCGAGGTTCCAGCCGACCGCGCGTTCCACCGCGCCGGCCAGCCGGTCGGGGTCGGGGTGGTGGACCCGGCGCAGTGCGAGCACCACCTCGGCGGTGTCGTCGACGTCCGGGTAGGTGTCGTTCTGGAACTCGAAGGCCCAGCCGCCGGGGGCGAGCCGGGGGCGCTTGACGGACCAGTCGCCGCGGGTGGTGATCTCCTCGCCGAGCATCCACTCGCCGGCCCGGACCAGCGCCGGGTGGTCGCCGGGCAGTCCGGCGTCGCGCAGCGCGATGGTGGCCAGGCAGGTGTCCCAGACCGGGGACTGGCAGGCCTCCAGCCAGCGCTCGCCCTGCTGGGTGTGCACGGTGAAGCCCTCGAAGGCGGCCAGCCCGGCCTTCATCACGGGGTGGTCGAGCTGGTAGCCCATCAGCCGCAGCGCGATCAGCGAGTACACCGCCGGGGGCTGGATGCCGCCCCAGCAGCCGTCCGCCTCCTGCCGTTCGATGATCCAGGCGGCGGCCTGCCGCAGCGCGAGGCGGCGGACCGGCTTGATGGCGTGCCGGTGGTAGCGGTGCATCAGCTGGTCGAGCCGCTGGAACAGGCCGTCCCAGGTGTGCGCGGGGGCCAGCGGCTGGGCGGGGAAAGGATTCGCCGGGTCGGTGTGCAGCTCGGCCAGGTCGAAGGGGGCCGGGCGGACCGGGCGGTGCGCGGAGACCACGGTGAGCGGGACGATGGTCTGCCGGGCCCACTGGCCGAAGGAGTAGATGTTCAGCGGCGCCCAGCTGGGCAGGAACAGCACCTCGGGCGGCAGCTCCGGCAGCCGCTCCCAGGGCCACCAGCCGAACAGCGCCAGCCAGATCCGGGTGAACACCCGGGCGGCGGCGATCCCGCCGGAGCGGCGGACGTACTCGGCGGCGGCCTGCATGTGCGGGGCTCCGGCGGCGTCCCCGGCGAGGCGCAGGGCGACGTACGCCTCCACCGTGGTGGACAGCTCCGGCGGGCCGCCGTGGAAGGTCGCCCAGGTGCCGTCCTCCCGCTGCCGGGAGCGGATCCAGGCCGCGGTGGCCCGGGTCTGCTCCTCGGTGCGGATGCCCAGGAACTGGCGCAGCAGCAGGTCTTCGGCGTCCATGGTGACGTTGGTCTCCAGGTCGCCCTTCCACCAGCCGTCGGCGTGCTGCAGTGACAGCAGGTGTGCGGTGGCGCGGCTGAGCGCCGCCGCGGTTGAGGAATCGTCAGATCGTGTTACTGCAACTGGAGCTTGGGGATCAAGCCGTCCGCCCGCGGTTGCTGTCACCTCTGGTCACCTCTCTCGGACCACCACGAATTCGGCGAGTGCGACGAAGTGCTCGCGCACCTCGTCGGCCATGGGGACCTCGCCGAGCGCGGCGAGGGCGGTGTCGTACTGGCGGCGGGCTTCCTCCTGTGTCCAGGCCCGGCCGCCGGCCTGCTCGATCAGTGCGGCGCGGGCGGCGAGCCGCTGCTCGCTCTCCTCGCCGCGGCCGACCGGGTCGGCCAGCTGTGCGGCCAGCTCGCGGGAGGCGGCGCCCCCCTCGGCCAGTGCGGCGCACACCGGGAGCGACTTCTTCCGCGACTGGAGGTCGCTCCAGTGCGGCTTGCCGGTCACCTCGGTGGCACCCCAGATGCCCAGCAGGTCGTCCACCGCCTGGAAGGCCAGGCCCAGGTGGTAGCCGTACCGCTGGAGCGCGTCGGAGACCCGGTCGTCGGCACCGGCCAGCACCGCGCCGATCGCCGCGGAGGCCGCCAGCAGGGCGCCGGTCTTGCCGCCCTCCATGGCGAGGCACTCCTCGACCGTGACCGCGTCGCGCTGTTCGAACGAGACGTCCAGTGCCTGGCCGTCGATCAACCGCCGGGTGGCGGTGGTGATCAAGCGGACGGCGCGCGCGGCGTCCGCCGGGTCGGCCCCGCCGGTCACCGCGGCGTCCAGCAGGACCTCGGTGCCGAGGGTGGCCAGCGCGTCGCCGACCAGGATGGCCTGCGCCGGACCGAACACCGTCCACGCGGTGGCCCGGTGCCGCCGCGTCTCGTCTCCGTCCATCAGATCATCATGGAGGAGGGAAAAGTTGTGCACCAGCTCCACCGACACGCCGCCCGGTACGCCCACCCGTGCGTCCGCACCCACCGCTTCGGCGGACAGCAGCGCCAGCGCCGGGCGGACCGCCTTGCCGCCGTCACCGGCCGCCGGGCGGCCGTCGCGGTCGATCCAGCCGAAGTGGTAGGCCGCCACGCCGTCCATCGGTGCCGCCAGACGGGCGACGGCCGCCCGCATCGGCGGCGTGCAGAGCGTGCGTCCGCGCGCCAGCAGGTCCAGGACCGTCGGGGTGTCCTTGACCGTCGCGCCGGTGCGAGCCTCCACGTGCGTTCCCTCTCGGTACGTCGGCCCGGCCGCGACGGGCGGCCGGCCGGATGCGATCTCGGTGGTCGGGGGGTGGGGGGACGGGGGCGTCATCGGGGCCACCGCCCGTCGCCGCGGTCCTCCGGGAGCCAACCGGTGCCCGCCAGGGCGGCGTCGGCCGCCGCGTGGCCGCTGCGCACCGCGCCCTCCATGGTCGCGGGCCAGCCGGTGGCGGTCCAGGACCCGGCGAGCAGCACGCCCGGCATGCCCGTGCGCGCGCCCGGGCGCAACCGGGCGGTGCCGGGCGCGGGGTCGAAGGTGGCGGTGCGCTCCCGGGTGACGAAGAAGTCCAGCACCCGCGCTTCGCGGGCGGCGGGCAGCAGCCGCTCCAGCTCCGGCAGGTAGCGCGCGCGCAGCTCGGCGACCGGCAGGTCGATCTCGTCCTCGGCGGCGGACTGCGAGACCGCCAGGTACTGGGCGCCGGGGACGGCCAGCCCGGAGTGCGCGGTGCGGTCGAAGACGAACTGCACCGGGGAGCCGAGCGCGGCGAAGAACGGGCGGCGCAGCAGCTTGCGGTCGTAGACCACGTGCACGTTGAGGATCGGCGCGGTGCCGAACTCGGCGAGCCGCTGCTGCTGCGGGATCGCGCCGGGCGGCAGCAGCGCGGCGGCGGTGTCCTGGGCGCCGGCCAGCACCACGGTGTCGGCGGTGAGCAGCTCGCCGCCCTCCAGCCGGACGGCGTGGGGTTCGGCGGCCTTCAGCTCGGCGGCCTTGGTGCGCAGCATGACCCGCACCCCGGCCCGTTCGAGCTCGGCCAGCGCCCGGTCGTGGTGGATCTCGCCGAGCGGGACGGCGGCCATGCCGATGTCGGCGGCGCCGGGGTCGGAGAGCAGGCCGGTCTTGAACACCTTGGCGGCGAGCGCCATCGAGGTGCGGTCGGCGGTGGCGTTCAGGGTGGCGATGCCGACGAGGTCCCAGACCGCCTCGACGGTGGCCGGGGTCTGGCCGTGCCGTCGCAGCCAGTCACCGAAGGAGAGGTCGTCGAGCGCCGGGTCGTCGAGGTCGAGCCGCTGCAGCGCGAGCGCCCCGCGCACCACCCGGAGGCGGTCGGCGGGGCTCAGGTGCGGGTAGGTGGCGAGGCTGGCGGCCAGGTGCAGCGGGACGGGCAGCTGGGCGCGGCGCAGCCGGCCGAGGGTGCGGGTGCCGTCGGCGGCCAGGCCGAGCACCGGGACGTCCAGCCGGGGCTGCAGGTCGACCAGGGCGTTAGCGCCGAGCCGGTCGACCAGGCCGCGGTAGGCGGTGCAGCAGCGCAGGTAGACGTGCTGGCCGTTGTCGACGGTCAGCTCGCCGCGGCGGAACGAGAAGGCCAGCCCGCCGAGCCGGGGGCGGGCCTCCAGCAGGGTGGTGCGGTGGCCGGCCTCGGCGAGCCGGAGGGCGGCGGTGATGCCGGCCAGGCCGCCGCCGACCACCAGCGCGGAGGGCTGCCGGTCACGCGTCGGCGTGGTCATCGGCTCTCCCCCCTGGTCGCGGCGGTCTGCGGGAACAACAAGGGGCACCGGTGTCGTGATTCCCTGTTGACACAGCGTGACATAACTGGCTTGAGAATCAAGAACGCCCTCCGGCGAGCCCGGACAGTGCCACGTACGCCTTCTCCCAGCCCGGCAGGGACACCCGGCCGCGCAGCACGGAGTGCGGATCGGCGGCGATCCGGCCGAGCAGGCGGTGGTAGATGCCGGCCATCGCGGCGGTGGCGGCGCGGCTGCGGCGGTCCAGCATCGGCAGCAGCCGCAGGCCCTCCTCGAAGGCGCGCTGGGCGCGGTCGGCCTCGAAGGCGACCAGGCCGGTGAAGTCTGCGCCGACCGGCAGCTCCGGGAGGGCGAAGCCCTGCTGGCAGCCGAACCGGACCAGATCCTCGGTGGGCAGGTAGGTGCGGCCGTTCAGGGCGTCCTCGCGGACGTCGCGCAGGATGTTGGTGAGCTGCAGCGCGAGGCCCAGGGTGTCGGCGTACTCGGCGCCGCGCTCCCAGTCCTCGCAGCCGTAGACGCCGAGCGAGAGGCGGCCGATCGAGCCGGCCACGCAGCGGCAGTACACCTTGAGCTCGTCGTAGGTGCCGTACTCGACGCCCTTGAGGTCCATCTCCACGCCGTCGATCAGCTCGTCGAAGCCGCTGAGCGGGATCGGGAAGCGGCGGGCGGCGTCGGCCAGCGCGACCTTGATCGGGTCGGTGTCGTCCTCGCCGACCGCGCCGGAGCGGACCTCCTCCAGCAGGGCGCGGGTGCGGCCCAGCGCCTCGGCCTTCTGCTCCGCCGGCAGTTCGCCGTCGCCGATGTCGTCGACCCGGCGGGCCAGCGCGTACAGCGCGGACATCGCGAGCCGCTTGGCCTCCGGCAGCAGGCGGATGCCGTAGCTGAAGTTGCGCGCCTGCAGGGCGGTGACCGCCTCGCAGTAGCGGTAGGCCGCCATGACCGGCGCGGACGCCAGTGGTGATGCCCCCACGCGGGCGCTCACCTTCCCTTCGCGAAGAGTGCCGCCGCCCGGATCGCCAGGCGGCGCTTGTCGGGCTTCGCCTGGTGGGCGAGTACGTCGTACCCGGCTGCCGCGATGGCGTCCAGGGCCGCGTACCCGCCGGCGGTGAATCCCGCCAGCAGCAGTCGGAGCCTCCCGTGAACCGTACCCACCAGCGGCGCTCCGCGGTCGAGCAGGGTCCGGGCCCGGCTCGCCTCCCAGGCGACCAGTTGGCGCACCCCGCGGGAGGCGGTGGGCGCGGCGAGGTCGTCCTCGGTGACGCCGAACGCGACGAGGTCCTCCTGCGGGAGGTAGATCCGGCCGCGGCCGAGGTCCTCGGCGACGTCCTGCAGGTGCTCGACGATCTGCAGCGCGGTGCAGATCGCGTCGGAGAGCTCGATCCGCTCGGGCGTGGCACGGCCGGCCAGGGCGAGCACCAGGCGGCCGACCGGGTCGGCGGAGAGGGTGCAGTAGTGCAGCAGGTCGGCGTACTCGGGGTAGCGGGTGGTGGTCTGGTCCACCCGGTTGGCCTCGATCAGCCGGCGGAACGGCTCGGGGGTGACGGCGTGCCGCTCGATCAGCGGGACCAGCGCGCGCATCAGCGGGTGGCGGGGCTCGCCGGAGGCGGTGCCCAGCACGGTTCCGCCCAGGACGGCCGCGCCCGGGACGGTGTCGCCCGGACCGGGGTCGGCCAGCGCGGTGGCGAAGGCGCGGTCGAGGTCGCGCTCCAGGCCGTCCAGCAGGGCCGGCCGGAAGCCGTCGTCGGCCGGGTCGCCGGCCACGTCCAGCAGCCGGGCCACCGCGGCCGGGTCGGCGAGGTCGCCGTCGCCCGCGTCGTCGATCAGCCGGGCGAAGCCGTAGACCGCCATCAGGTCGTCCCGCCAGGCGGCGGGCAGGAAGCCGGGCGCGACCGGGAAGTTCTCCCGGTCGGCCTTCTCCAGTGTCACCGCGGCAGTCTGGTTATCTGATTTTGTTGAAGCTGACACTGCTGTCACTCCCCCGTTCTACACCGCTCCCGGCCGCCGTGCGGCCTCGGACACGCTCCCGTCGCCCCGACTTCACCCGCCGCACGGCGCAGGGCCGGTGCCAGGGGGTCGAGCCCCCCGACACCGGCCCTGCGACCGGCGGCGACGCCCCGGTCAGGGGCGCTCGCCCTTCTCGTACAGCCGGACGACCTCGTCGGTGTGGCCGTCCATCACCATCTCGCCGTGCTCGATCCAGATGGTCCGCTCGCAGACCTCGCGGATCGAGTTGTTGTCGTGGCTGACCAGGAAGACCGTGCCCGCCGCCTTGCGCAGCTCGTCGATCCGCTTCTTCGAGCGCTGCTGGAAGCCCTGGTCGCCGGTGGCGAGGGCCTCGTCGATCAGCAGCACGTCGTGGGTCTTCGCCGCCGCGATGGAGAACCGCAGGCGGGCGCCCATGCCGGACGAGTAGGTGCGCATCGGCAGCGAGATGAAGTCGCCCTTCTCGTTGATGCCGGAGAAGTCGACGATGCCCTGGTAGCGCTTGCGCACCTCGGCCGGGGACATGCCCATCGCCAGGCAGCCGAGCACCACGTTGCGCTCGCCGGTCAGGTCGTTCATCAGCGCCGCGTTCACGCCCAGCAGCGAGGGCTGGCCGTTGGTGTAGATGGCGCCCTTCTCGGTCGGCAGCAGGCCGGCGATGGCCGCCAGCATGGTCGACTTGCCGGAGCCGTTCGAGCCGATCAGGCCGACCGCCTCGCCCTTGTACGCGGTGAAGCTGATCCCGCGAACCGCGTGCACCTCGCGGATGGACGGGGACTTCTTGCGCGCGATGATCCGGCTCAGCGCCGAGGTGGCGCTGCCCTTGCCGGCGCCCGCACCGTGCACCTTGTAGACGATGTGCACGTCGTCCACCACCACGGTGGGCGTGCGCGTCTCCTCGACCGCCACCGGGGTCGCCTCCTTGACCTCACTGAGAGTTGCGTCAGCCACGGCCGTACTCCTCCTCCGCCTTCCAGAAGAACACGAAGCCGAGCACGAAGGCGACGACCGCCCAGGTACCGGCCATGATCCAGATGTGGTCCGGCAGGATCAGCGCCTTGGGCAGCTGGTGGCCGGAGGCGTCGTAGCCGCCCGGGTACTTCTTCGGGTCGAAGCTGTCCGGCATGAACGCGTAGCGCATCAGGTCCATGTAGACCGTCGCCGGGTTCCACGAGTAGACGGTCTGCCAGATCTTCGGCCAGCTCTGGATGTAGCCGGAGACGCTGTACATGACGCCGGAGACGTACATCCAGGTGCGCAGCAGGAACGGCATCAGCTGCGAGATGTCGGAGGTCTTCGAGCCGATCCGGGCCATCACCATGGCCAGGCCGGTGTTGAACAGCGACTGCAGGATCAGCGCGGGGATGATCAGGAACCAGGTCATCGCCGGCATCACGCCGCTGAACAGCACGATCGCGACCAGCACCACCATCGAGATCAGCAGCTGCTGGAGCTGGATCACGGTGAAGGCGATCGGCAGGCAGGCGCGCGGGAAGTACAGCGCCCGGATCAGGCCCAGGTTGTCGGAGATCGACCGGGTGCCGGCCTGGATCGCGCTCTGCGAGAACTGGAAGACGAAGACGCCGACGCACAGCCACGCGATGTAGACCGGCACGCCGTCGCGGCTGCGCATGATCACACCGAAGACCAGGTAGAACACCGCGCAGTTGAGCAGCGGGGTGAGCACCTGCCAGAGCTGGCCGAGCTTCGCGGTGGTGTACTGCGCGACCAGCCGGGCGGTGGCGAACGCGCCGATGAAGGCGCGGCGGGCCCACAGCTGGCGCACGTACTCCGGCAGGCTCGGCCGCTTGCCGCTCACGGACAGGCCGTACTTCTGCGCGAGTTGCTTGGGGGTCAGACCCGCGTCAGTGCCCCTCGGTGCGGAGAGGTTGACCGGGTCACTCAGTGTCGACACATTCGTCCTTCAGGGGAGTTCCCGCGTCCTGCGCCGGGGAGACGGCCGAGGACCGGGGTGTAACCACACGGATCACGGGTTTGCGCGCGGCCGGCACGGGGGATGCCGATCGGTTGCGATCAGATGATTGGCGGTCTGCCGAGCCTGGTCAAGCGCCAGACCGTGGACCAGCGCATCGGCCGGCGCCGGCCGCAGGGTTCGCTCCAGCCCGCCCGGAACCCGCCCAGCCACGCCTTGAGCGCCGCACCGGACGGGCGGCGGGCCAGCGTGAGCAGGAACCAGGTCCCCAGGTAGAGAGGCACCAACGGGGCCGGAAGGTTCCGCCGGGCCAGCCAGACGCGGTTGCGGGCCACGTTGTGGAAGTACGCGGCGTGCCGGGCCGGGGAGGTCGCCGGGTGGTACAGCACCACGTCCGGGCGGTAGTCGATCGACCAGCCGGCGTCCAGCGCCCGCCAGGCCAGGTCGGTCTCCTCGTGGGCGTAGAAGAACTCCGCGGGCAGCTGCCCGGCCTGCGGGAAGACCGCGCTGCGCACCGCGCTGGCACCGCCCAGGAAGGTGGTCACCCGGGAGCCGCGCAGCGGGTCGCTGGCGCGCAGCCGGGGGACGTGGCGGCGCTGGGTGGTGCCGGTCTCCGGGTCGGCGATCCGGAACGAGACGATGCCGAGCGCCGGGTCGGCGGTGAACGCCTCGCGCAGCAGCTTCGCGGAGTCGGTGTTCGGCAGCAGGCCGTCGTCGTCCAGGAAGAGCACCGCGTCGACGTCCCGGCCGTCCGGGCCGAACAGCTCGATGCCGACGTTGCGGCCGCCGGGGATGCCGAGGTTCTCCGGCAGCTCGGCGGTGCGCACGCCCTCCGGCAGCGGCGGCAGCGGGGCACCGTTGCCGACCACCGCGAGTTCCACCGACGGGCCCTGCTGGGCGCGCACCGAGTCGATCAGGGCGGTCAGCTCGGCGGGCCGGTTGCCCATGGTGATGATGACCGCGCCGAGGCGGAACCCGTCGCTCATCGCAGCCTGCTGGACAGGACGATGCTGAGCAGGTGCAGGACGGTCTGCAGCATCGCGATGGCGGCGAGCACCACGACCGCGAGCCGGGTGAAGAACAGGTCGCCGCGCACCGCGTCGGCGATGCCCGCGGCCAGGATGAACAGCGAGGCCTCGACCGCGCCGACCAGGCGGTGGAACTTCAGCAGCGAGGCGGCCCGGCGGGCCTTGGCGACGGTGTTCGAGCGCGGCACCGAGGCGCTGTCCTCGACGGCGGTCAGCCCGGAGCGGGCCCGGGCGACGTCGACCAGGTCGGTCTCGGACTTGATCAGGATCGCGCCGAGCGCGGCCAGGGTGCCCAGGAAGGCCCACTGCCAGGCGGCGGCGCTGCCCTCGCGGTGGAACAGGTCGGTGGCGCGCAGGCCGAGGCCGGTGAGCAGCGCGGCCTCGGACATGTAGTGGCCGACCCGGTCCAGGTAGACGCCGGTGAGCGAGGTCTGCCGGCGCCAGCGGGCGACCTCGCCGTCCACGCAGTCGAGCAGCAGGTAGACCTGGATCAGCAGGGCGCCGAGGATCGCGCCGGTCAGGCCCGGGACGATCAGGGCGGCGCCGGCCAGGATGCCGGTGACCATCATCAGGTAGGTCAGGCCGTTGGGGGTGATCGCGGTGACCGTCGAGAGGACCCGGGTGATCCGCAGCGAGATCTTCCGCATGTACAGGCGGCCCGCCCAGTGCTCGGCACTGCGGCGCTGCAGCATGCCCTCGGGGTGGATCACCGCCCGCAGCTCCTCGATCGAGGGGCGGCGGGTCAGGTCCACCGCAGGGCGTTCAGCTGTTGACGGCTTGGACATAGTCGGCGTACGCGTCCCTGATGTCAGAGGGGGAGAGGTCGAGGTGTTCCAGGATGGTGAAGCGCCCCGGTCTGGTGTTCGGAGCGTAGTGCACCGCTTCGGTGAACTCCGCCTCGGTGAAGCCGATCTGATCGGCGGTCACCGGCAGGTTGTGGAAGCGCAGGCGCTCCACGACCAGTCCGGACAACTCCCGCTCGCCCCGCAGGAAGCTGGCGAAGGCCGCGCCGAGGCCGACCTGTTCGCCGTGCTGCGCGGACCGCTTGGGGTGGAGCACGTCCAGGGCGTGCGAGATCTCGTGGCAGGCCCCCGAGCTGGGCCGGGTGCTGCCCGCGATGTTCATCGCGATGCCGGACAGTACCAGGGCTTCCGCCAGCAGTGTCAGCAGGTCCCGGTCGTCCAGGCTGCCCGGGTGCCGGAGCAGGTTCTCGCCGGCCGAGCGGGCCATCGCGACGGCCAGGCCGTCGATCGGCTCGCCGGTGACGGTGTGCGAGAGCTCCCAGTCGGCGCAGGCCGAGATGTTGGAGACCACGTCGCCGATCCCGGCCGCGACGAAGCGCTTCGGGGCCTTGGCGATCACGTCCAGGTCGACCACGATGCCGATCGGGCTGGGCACGCCGTAGGAGCCGCGGCCGGCGTCGTTGTCGAGGGTGGAGACCGGGGAGCAGATGCCGTCGTGGGCGAGGTTGGTGGCGACCGCGACCACCGGCAGGCCGACCCGCGCCGCGGCGTACTTGGCGGCGTCGATGATCTTGCCGCCGCCGAGGCCGACCAGGGCGTCGTAGTGGCCCCGGCGGATCTCGTCGGCCAGCTTGACCGCACTGTCCAGTGACCCGTCGGCGACCTGGTACCAGTCGGCGCCGGGCAGCGCGGGCTCCAGCCGCTCGCGCAGCAGGGCGCCGGAGCCGCCGCTGATCGCGATCGCGATCCGGCCGGCGGCGGACAGCCGCTGGTCGGCGAGGATGCCGCCGAGGGCGTCCAGCGCGCCGGGCCGGATCTCGGTGAAGACCGGCGACGGCAGCAGGCGGGTCAGTACCGGCACGCGATCTCCCGGGCCTTGGCCAGGTCGTCGTGGTTGTCCACCTCGACCCAGGAGACCTCGCCGATCGGCTGCACGTCGATGCGCAGGCCGCGGTCGACCATCTCCTGGTAGCCGTCCTCGTAGTACAGCTGCGGGTCGCGCTCGAAGACCGTCTGCAGCGCGTCGGCGAGCGGGGCGGCGGCGGACGGGTTGATCACGGTGACGCCGATGTACTCGCCGGTGGCGTCCAGCGGGTCCATCAGCTTGGTGATCCGGCGCATGCCGAGCGCGGGGTCGACGACGACCTTCATCTCCTCGTCGGCGAGCTTCTTCACGGTGTCCAGCGCGAGCAGGATGCCGGGGGCCGCGCCCTCCTTGATCCGCCGGTCGTTGCCGTCCAGCATGGTGCGCTGCACCGAGGCGGGGTGGACGGTGTCGCCGTTGGCCAGCAGCAGGCCCTCGCCGAACAGGTCGCGGGCGCACCACAGCGAGTAGGCGTTGTTCCACTCCTCGGCCTTGTCGTTCTCGACCAGGGTGAGCTTGACGCCGTACTTCTGCTCCAGCGCGTCCTTGCGGTCGTACACCGCCTCCTTGCGGTAGCCGACCACGATCGCGGCCTCGCGCAGGCCGACCTCGGCGAAGTTCCCGAGCGTCAGGTCGAGCACGGTGCGGTCCCCGTCGACCGGCACCAGTGCCTTGGGCAGGGTGTCGGTGTACGGACGGAGCCGACGGCCGGCGCCGGCGGCCAGGACGAGGCCGATCATGCGGGACTCCTGAGTCTCGGGTGCCGCGCGGAGCCTGGGCGGCGCCGGGCGGCCTGCGTGCGGCCGCGGCTGCGGCGCGCCGGGCGGGCCGGCCTGCGGTCCGCCGTGTCCCACAGATGGTAGGCGACCCCGGCGACCTGCCAGAACGCGCCCTGACGCGGGCAGCGGTCGTCCGGGTGAACGCTCGGCGGCGGTTGCTGGGCGCAGGATGATCGCGGTCCGAACACTTTTGCCAGTCATCCGGTCGACTGCCCCCCGCGTGTGCGTCGGACCCCCGGGGCCGCTGGGCCATACGGCAGACTTGGGCCCCGATGCCGTCGCCGGACCGGCCTGCCCGGGACGCGGCGGTGTGCAGCCGACCTCCGGACCGGGTGGGCGGACCGGGCCAGCGGGCCCGGGCGACGGCACCGGTCCACGCGCCGAAAGGGGCCCCAAGCCCATGAGTCCAGCTGTCAGCCCGACCGACCTGTCCGCGGCGGAGCTCTCCGTACCCTCCCCCTCCGCTCCCGGGGAGATCCTGCTGGAGCTGGTGGACGACGAGGGCGTCACCATCGGGACCGGCGAGAAGCTCTGGGCGCACCAGCAGCCGGGCCGGCTGCACCGGGCCTTCTCGGTGTTCCTCTTCGACCGGCAGGGCCGGATGCTGCTGCAGCGCCGCGCGCTCGGCAAGTACCACTCCCCCGGCGTCTGGTCGAACACCTGCTGCGGCCACCCGTACCCCGGCGAGCAGCCGTTCGTCGCCGCCGCCCGCCGCACCTCCGAGGAGCTGGGCGCCGCCCCGGCGCTGCTCTGCGAGGCCGGCACCGTCCGGTACGACCTGCCCGACGAGGCGTCCGGGCTGATCGAGCGGGAGTGGAACCACCTGTTCGTCGGGCTGGTCACCGCGGACCTGGAGCCGGACCCGGACGAGGTGGAGGACACCCGGTTCGTGACCGCCGCGGAGCTGCGCGAGCTGCAGGCGCAGAAGCCGTTCTCGGTGTGGTTCACCACGGTGTTCGAGGCCGCGCTGCCCGGGATCCGGGAGATCGCCGGCCGGGACTGGTGACGCCGCGGGGGTGACGGCCGGTCAGTAGTCCGGGTCGTCGTCGGGATCGGCGGGGCCGGTCCCGGCGGCGCGCGGGCCGGGTAGCGGGAGGGTGGCCCAGATGACCTTGCCGCCGCTGTCGGTGCGCTCCACGTCGCAGGCCCCGCCGGCCTGCAGGGTGACGCTCTTGACCAGCAGCAGCCCCCGTCCGCCGGGTCTGGCGGGGTCGTTCTCCTGCGCCTTCGGCCGGTACGGGTGGCCGTCCAGCACCGAGATCCGCACCCAGCCCTGGCCGATGGCCAGTTCGCAGGTGACCTCCGGGGAGAGCACCGCGGCGTGCGTCACCGCGTTGGAGACCAGCTCGGAGACGATCAGCAGCAGGTCGTCGACGAGTTCCTGGTAGCGCTCGCCCGCCATCCCCTGAGCCAGCAGCCGGTCGCGCACCGCGTGCCGGGTGCGCGGGACCGAGGCCTCGTTGGAGACCGCCGAGAACTGCCACACCCCCTGGCCCGGCCCCGGGTCCGCGTCCCGGTCCGGCCACCAGGTCGCCGCGTCGGCGGTCACCTTGTCGTTCTGCTCCACGGCATGCCGCCCTTCACGCGGTGACGGGAGGCTCGCCCGCCCGGCCCGGACCGGCGGCGTCTGTCGGGAATCGGGCGTTCCGCTCAAGGCTCCCTGGTCCACAGAGGCTAGGAGAGCACCCGCCGGTGACCCGCACCGGGACTGGAACTACGCGTGTCGTGAAGGTTCCCGACCGATTCCGTGCCCCTTGTGCACCCTCCTGCCCGGTCGAGTCGCCCCCGCCGCCCACTGCTGTCGCCCGAACGGCCGTTCAACGGCCCCGACCAGCGGGATTGCGCCACCGCTCGCCCCGCTTGCCCCGGTATGCCCGGTTCCCTCGCCGAGAGGCCCGCGCAGGCCCGAAAACGCAGGTGAGAAGCACTCCGCGAGCCTGGTAGTGTTCTCTCTGTCGCCAGGGAGCAGCCGAAAGGAAGCCCCCAGGTGAACACCACCGGTCCGGGTGGCGGAATGGCAGACGCGCTAGCTTGAGGTGCTAGTGCCCTTTATCGGGCGTGGGGGTTCAAGTCCCCCCTCGGACACCAGCAGGAAACGAAACCGCAGGTCGCGAAGGCGACTTGCGGTTTTTGTCTGCCCCGGACGCGGAGGACCCCGCCCTTGACGCGGGCGGGGCTGCGTCGGCGGTCAGGCGCAGTCGGGGCAGAGGCCGCGGTAGGTGACCTCGGCGCTGGCGACGGCGAAGCCGAAGCGTTCGGCGGCCGGGAGGGCGGCGAGCGGGTCGCCGGTGGGGTGGACGTCCCGGATGGTGCCGCAGGCGGAGCAGACCAGGTGCTGGTGCGGGCGGTGCGCGTTGGGGTCGTAGCGCTTGGCCCGGCCGTCGGTGGCGACCTCCAGGATCTCGCCGAGGGTGACCAGTTCGCCGAGGGTGTTGTAGACGGTGGCGCGGGAGATCTCCGGGAGGCGCTGCGCGGCGCGCGCGTGCACCTCGTCCGCGGTGAGGTGGACGTGGTCGCCGTCCAGCACCTCGGCCACCACCCGCCGCTGCGCGGTCATCCGCCAGCCGCGGCCACGCAGCCGTTCCAGCAGGTCACTCATGTGTTCACCCATTCAGCTCAACGAACGCCCGAACTGTACAGGGCGCCGCGACGCGCCCCGGTCCGAGCGGTACCACCACCCGTTTGACCCACTTCTTGACTTAGAATTCGTCTATCTTAGGATCGGTTCCGGCGAACAGCCAAGGCCACCGATTCGCCCGAATGCCCGCGCAGAGTGTGATCCGCCTGATCCGGAGGGATTCCCATGCCTGAGAACGACGACGCCATCGTCACCGACGCGAAGACGGAGGAGGGGTCCGGCGGCTGCCCGGTGGTGCACGGCCGCGCCGCTCACCCGACCCAGGGCGGCGGGAACCGCCAGTGGTGGCCCAACCGGCTCAACCTGAAGATCCTGGCGAAGAACCCGGCGGTGGCGAACCCGCTGGGCGGGGACTTCGACTACGCCGCGGCGTTCAGCGCCCTCGACCTTCCGGCCGTGAAGCGGGACATCGCCGAGGTGCTGACCACCTCGCAGGACTGGTGGCCGGCCGACTTCGGCAACTACGGCCCGCTGATGATCCGGATGGCCTGGCACAGCGCCGGCACCTACCGGATCAGCGACGGCCGCGGCGGCGCGGGCGCCGGTCAGCAGCGCTTCGCCCCGCTGAACAGCTGGCCGGACAACGGCAACCTGGACAAGGCCCGCCGCCTGCTGTGGCCGGTGAAGAAGAAGTACGGCCAGAACCTCTCCTGGGCCGACCTGATGATCCTGGCGGGCAACGTCGCGCTGGAGACCATGGGCTTCGACACCTTCGGCTTCGGCGGCGGCCGCGCCGACGTCTGGGAGCCCGACGAGGACGTGTACTGGGGCCCGGAGACCACCTGGCTGGGCGACGAGCGCTACACCGGCGACCGCCAGCTGGAGGAGCCGCTGGGCGCCGTCCAGATGGGCCTGATCTACGTCAACCCGGAGGGCCCGAACGGCAACCCGGACCCGATCGCCGCGGCCCGCGACATCCGCGAGACCTTCCGCCGGATGGCGATGAACGACGAGGAGACCGTCGCGCTGATCGCCGGCGGCCACACCTTCGGCAAGACGCACGGCGCCGGCCCGGCCGAGAACGTCGGGGCGGACCCGGAGGGCGCGCCGCTGGAGGAGCAGGGCCTGGGCTGGAAGAGCACCTACCGCACCGGCAAGGGCGGCGACGCGATCACCTCCGGTCTCGAGGTCACCTGGACCACCACGCCGACCCAGTGGAGCAACGGCTTCTTCCACAACCTCTTCGAGTACGAGTACGAGCTCACCCAGAGCCCGGCCGGTGCCAACCAGTGGGTGGCCAAGAACGCCGAGGCGGTCGTGCCGGACGCCTTCGACCCGGCGAAGAAGCACCTGCCGACCATGCTCACCACCGACCTGTCGCTGCGCTTCGACCCGGTGTACGAGCCGATCTCGCGGCGCTTCTACGAGCACCCCGAGCAGTTCGCGGACGCCTTCGCCCGCGCCTGGTACAAGCTGACCCACCGTGACATGGGCCCGGTGGCGCGCTACCTCGGTTCCGAGGTGCCGTCCGAGGTGCTGCTGTGGCAGGACCCGCTGCCGGCCCGCGAGGGTGAGCTGCTGGACGACGCCGACGTGGCGGCGCTCAAGGAGCAGGTGCTCGCCACCGACCTGACCACCGCCCAGCTGGTGTCGGCGGCCTGGGCCTCGGCGAGCTCGTTCCGCGGCTCGGACAAGCGCGGCGGCGCCAACGGCGCCCGGGTGCGGCTGGAGCCGCAGCGCGGCTGGGAGGCCAACGACCCGGAGCAGCTGGCGCAGGTGCTGCGGGTGCTGGAGGGCGTCCGGGAGTCCTTCAACGCGGCGGGCGGCAAGCAGGTCTCGCTGGCCGACCTGATCGTGCTGGCGGGCACCGCCGCGGTCGAGCGGGCCGCGCGGGCCGGCGGCGTGGACGTCGTGGTGGACTTCAGCCCCGGCCGGGTGGACGCCGCGCAGGACCAGACCGACGTGGAGTCGTTCTCCGCGCTGGAGCCGCAGGCCGACGGGTTCCGCAACTACCTGGGCAAGGGCACCCGGCTGCCGGCCGAGTACCTGCTGGTCGACAAGGCGAACCTGCTGGACCTGTCCGCCCCCGAGCTGACCGTGCTGGTCGGCGGCCTGCGGGTGCTGGGCGCCAACCACGGCGGCTCGCAGCACGGCGTGTTCACCGACCGTCCGGGCACCCTGAGCAACGACTTCTTCGTCAACCTGCTCGACATGGACGTCGCGTGGTCGGCGGTCTCCGCGGACGCCACCACCTTCGAGGGCCGGGACGCCTCCGGTGCGGTGAAGTGGACCGGCACCCGGGCCGACCTGGTGTTCGGCTCCAACTCGGAGCTGCGGGCGCTGGCCGAGGTGTACGCCTCGGACGACGCCAAGGAGAAGTTCGTCAAGGACTTCGCCGCCGCCTGGAGCAAGGTGATGGACCTGGACCGGTTCGACCTGGTCTGAGCCTGACCCGCTGAAGCCCCGGGCCCGCCGTGCGAACGGCGGGCCCGGGGCTTTCACGCGCGGGGGCGCCTCAGCGGCGCAGCTCCAGGGTGCAGCACTTGACGCTGCCGCCGGCCCGGAGCAGTTCGGTGAGGTTGACGCCGATCGGGGTGAAGCCGCGCTCGCGCAGCCGCTCGGCCAGGTCGACGGCGGCCTCGGGCAGGATCACGTGCTTGCCGTCGGAGACCGCGTTGAGGCCGAAGACCCCGGCGTCGGCGGCGGTGGCGAGCAGCGCGTCGGGGTAGAGGCGCTCCAGGACGGCCCGGGACTCGGCGGTGAAGGCCTCCGGGTAGTACATGATCTCGGTGTCGGAGAGCACGGCCAGCGCGGTGTCGAGGTGGTAGTAGCGCGGGTCGACGAGCTCCAGGGTGACCACCTCGCGGCCGAGGAACTCGGCGGCCTCGGCGTGCGCCTCGCGGTCGGTGCGGAAGCCGGTGCCGGCCAGGATCCGGTCGCCGACGACCAGCAGGTCGCCCTCGCCCTCGTTGGTGAACCCGGCCTGCCGGACGTCCTGGAAGCCGTTCTCGCGGAACCACGCGGCGTAGCCGGGGGCCTCGGCGACCCGCTCCTGGTAGCGGAAGCGGGCGACCAGCACCTTGCCGTCGACCACGGTGGCGCCGTTGGCGGCGAAGACCATGTCGGGCAGGCCGGGGAGCGGCTCGATCAGCTCGACGGTGTGGCCGAGGCTCGTGAAGAGGGCGTGCAGCTGCTCCCACTGGGCGAGGGCCGCGCCGTTGTCGGTGGGCTTCGCCGGGTCCATCCACGGGTTGATGGAGTAGTCGACGGTGAAGTGGGCCGGCCGGCACATCAGGTAGTGCCGGGGGCGGGAGGTACGCGGCGACACGGTGGTGTCCTTCCGGGCATGCCGGCGGAACTGACGGGTGGTCAGCGGGCCGGGCGGGGGTTAATGGTCAACTGCCGATGGACTGCGGGAAGTTGAACACTTGGTCCGGGTCGTGGCGGCGCTTGACGGCCACCAGCCGCGGGTAGTTCGCACCGTAGTAGGCGGTGCGCCATTCCCGCAGGTCAGGGTCGGTGAAATTCAGGTATGCCCCGTCGATCGCGTACGGGACGATCAGGTGGTCGAGCTCGGCCAGCCAGGCCAGCTGGGCGGCCACCGCGGCGGGGTCGTCGTCCTCCTGCCAGGAGGTGTCCAGGCTGACCAGGAACTCGGCGCCGCGGTGGACGAAGGCGGTGGCGTGCGGGTCGACCCGGTTGATCGCGCCGCCCCAGCCGAACAGGGCGAGGCCGCAGCCGTCGGGGTTGTCGCTGCCGGGCCAGGCGGCCAGGTGGGCGAGGACGGCGTCGACCGCCTCGGGCGGCAGCGGGCCGGTGGCGAAGTGCGTGCGGACGGCGAACGCCCCGGCGCTGGTCTCGTGCTGGAGGTAGTCCATGGCGTCCCAGAAGTCCCGGTCGGCGATGTCGGCGCGCAGCGGCGCGGCGGCGGCCAGCGCGGGGGCGAGCAGCTCGCGCAGTTCGGCGGCGGGGCCGAGGTGCAGGCCGACGGTGGAGACCGTGGTGCCGGCCCGGGAGGCCGCGACGCCGAGCCGCAGCGAGGTCTGCTCGGGGGCGGTGAGCATCAGCCGCTGCACCGCGGCGAGGACGGCGGGGGCGTCGGCGGCGTCCCAGAGCAGCAGGCAGGTGCTGGCGGCGGGGGCTTCGACGGCCTGGAAGGTGAGGTCGAGGTTGATGCCGAAGTTGCCTCCGCCGCCGCCCCGGCAGGCCCAGAACAGGTCCGGGTTGCGCTGGTCGTCGCAGTCCAGGGCGGTGGCGTCGGCGGTGGCCAGGGTGGTGTGGCGCAGGGTGTCGGCGGTGAGGCCGAGGCGGCGGGAGGTGGCGGCGGAGCCGCCGCCGAGGGCGAGCCCGGCGATGCCGACGCCGGCGCCGTTGCCGAGCGGCAGGGCGAGCCCGTGCGGGCGCAGCGCGGCGTAGAGGGCGCCGGTGAGGACGCCGCCGCCGACGGTGACCCGGCCGGTGCCGGGGTCGACGGTGATCGCGTCGAGCGCCCGCAGGTCGACCACCAGGCCGGTGTTGACGGAGTGTCCGGCGTAGGAGTGGCCGCCGCCGCGTGGGACGATCGGGACGCGGGCCTCGCGGGCCCAGTCGACGGCGCGCAGCACGTCGGCGCGGTCGGCCGCCCGCAGCACGGCGGCGGGGGCGCGGTCGGCCCAGCGGCGGTTGAAGGGGGTGGAGGACTCGGTGAAGCCGGCCTCGCCGGGGCGGAGCAGGGCGCCGGTGGTGTGTTTGTCGAGCAGCGCCCAGTCGGGGGCGGTCATCCGGTGATCTCCTCGATGGTGGAGGTGCCGTGGGCGGCGTGCGGGCCGTAGCGCTCCCACTGCTCGTGCAGCCGGATCCGGCCGTCGGCGGTGAGCGAGGGGGTGTTGCGGCTGCGGCCGCAGACCACCTCGCCGCTGGTGAAGACGATGGTGTAGCCCATGGCGAGGGTGCCGTCGGCCTCGCGGGTGCCGGCGGTCCAGCCGCGCTGCACGGTGCCGCCGGCGACCTCGCCCCAGACCAGGTCGCCCTGCTGGTGGTAGACGGCGACGGTGCGCCGGTCGCCGTCGGGGGCGTGGAAGCGGCGGCCCTCGTAGTCGATCTGGCGGGGGTTCAGGTGATGGGGGTTCACTCCTGCCACCAGATGGCGTAGTAGGCGAAGTCCTCGTCGTACGGGTTGGCGACCGAGTGGTCGCGGTCGGCGGGCAGTTGCACCAGGTCGCCGGCGGCGACGGGGTGGCTGCCGTCGGCGTTGCGGACCTCGCCGCGGCCGGACATGCAGATGAAGAGCTCGCGTTCGGAGTGCTGGTGGACGTCGGTGACGTCGCCGGGGCGCAGCACGCACCAGGCGCCGTGGAAGGGGGCGGTGAGGCCGTCCCACGGGTGCAGCAGCTTCAGGTCGAGGCCGTGGGCGCGTTCGAGCTGGTCGGGTTCCTGGCGGCGGATGACGAGGCCGCCCGGGGTGCTTTCGGGCATGGTTCGGCTCCGATCGGTGGGTCGTGCGGCGGAGTTGACGAGGCGTCAGTCGCGGCGCAGGCCGAGTCCGGCGTCCCGGGCGAGGACGATGGCCTGGGCGCGGTCGGCGACGCCGAGCTTGCCGAAGATGCTGGACAGGCGGTTGCTGATGGTCTTGGAGGCGAGCTCGAGCTCGCGGGCGATCGCGGTGGTGGACCGGCCGGCCGCGAGGTGTTCCAGCACTTCGCGCTCACGGTCGCTGAGTTGCGGGAACGGGTAGCTGCGCACGATGCGCGGGGCGGCGCCGATCAGCGTGCAGAGCCGGGCGGCGATGGTGCGGTCGACGATCGCGTCGCCGGCGCCCACCGCGTGGATGCCGCGCAGGATCTGGTCGGCGGTGGCGCGTTTGACCAGGTAGCCGCGGGCGCCGGCGTGGAAGGCGGTGGCCACGGTCTTGTCGTCGTCGAGGGTGCTGAAGACCAGCACGCCGGTCGCCGGGGTGAGCCGGACCACCTGGGTGATCATCCGCATGCCGGGGGCGTCGTCCATCAGCGGGTCGAGGACCAGGACGTCCGGACGGTGCCGGGTGGTGGCGGCGAGCACCTCACCGGTGGTGCTCGCCTCGCCGACCACCGCGACCCCGCCGGACGCCTCCACCATCGCGCGCACGCCCTGTCGGACGGCCGGCTGCACGTCGGCGAGGAGCACGGTCAGCGGCGCGGAACTCCCGTGCTGGTTCATCTACCCCTCGTGACATGTGTGGTCGGTGGGCAGGCGCGGATGTGTGGGTACACAGGGCGACCCGGCGGTGATGATTCCGTGGCGTCATCATGGTCGGGTCAAACAGCGTCCTCAAGTGTTCAATGTCATACCGATTTTGATCGTTTCACCGCACTCGTCCGGCGGTATGACGGGTGGCTGCGGACGGCTGCTTCATTCGGCGTAGCTTGCCTCCCGGGCCTTGCGCAGGATCTCCTCGCGGCTGCGCCAGTGCGACCAGAACGCGCCGGTGTAGCCGAGGCCGCTGAGACTGGTGAGGAACGGGTTGTCGGCGTAGTTGTTGTCGTGCTCGCTCATGCCCTCGACGGTGGGCAGCATCACCCGGTAGTGCTCGGCCGGGTCGACCAGGTCCCACAGCGCGGTGACCGCGCCGTGCCAGCGCTCCTCGGGGTCGGCGGCGCGGGCCGGGTCGGGCAGCAGGTCCGGCGAGAAGTAGCAGACCAGCCGGAAGTTGCCGTGCTCGTCGAACATGAACTGCCGCTCGTACTCGGCCGGGGAGGCGCACTGCCGCAGCGGCTTGAGCACGATCGGGCCGCTCGCGGTGTTGGACTGAAGGCCGGGGACGGTGCGCACGCCGTCGCAGCGCTCGGCGAAGTCCATGCCCATCGGGGTGTACGGGAACAGCCGCAGGCCGAGCGAGAAGCCGGTGACGGTGGCGTCCAGCGCCATGAAGGCGTCGACGCAGTCCTTCATGGTCTCGACGGTCTCGCCGGGCATCCCGAACAGCGCCTCCACCATGGTCAGGATGCCGCGTTCGTGGCAGAGCCGGACCAGCCGCTCGGTGTCGGCGAATGTGTAGTAGGTGCCGCCCTTCTCGGTGACCTTCCAACCGCTGAGCACGTCGGCGCGGATGTGGTCGCTGCCGACGTTGACGCCGCGGCAGCCGGCCGCCGCCAGCAGGTCGGCGAACTCCTCGTCGAACGGGCTGGGCTGGCAGTAGACCCACAGGCGCAGCCGGTTCAGCGGGTTGGCCGGGTCGGCGTGCCGACGGCGGACGATCTCCCGCAGCAGCGACTTGGCGTGGGCGATGGAGAGGTTGAACTCGCTGTCGGTGGTGTGCTGGTCGAGGATGCCCTGGGCGGCCAGTCCCTCCATCTCGTCGACCACCGCGGGGATGTCGCGCTGGCCGTAGCGGATGCCCTTGGCGTCCGGTTCGACGCAGTGCGAACAGCGGTACGCGCAGCCGTTCTTGGTGAGGATCGAGCCGAGGCCGCCGCGCCGGTAGTACTCCAGGTTGTCCACCCGGTACTGCTGTCCGGAGCGTCTGCGGTACACCGACAGCTGGTCCACCTGCCACACCCGGGGCTCGAACTGCCCGGTGGCGGCCACCTCCTGGGTCTCGCCGTGGCGCACGGTGAGCACCGCGGGCGGGACCCGCCGGGCGCCCTGCTCGGTGTTGCGGATCAGTCCGGCGACGCCCGCGGTGTCGCGGCCCTCGGCCAGCGCGGTGGCCAGTTCGCAGAGGATCTTCTCGCCGGGGCCCTTCACCCCGTACTCGATGCCGAAGTACTCGACCAGGGCGAACGGCATGGTCGAGAAGCCGATCCCGCCGCCGACCACGGGCGCGTCGGTCAGCCGCCGGATCTCGGTGATGATCTCCCGGTGCTCGCCGACGAACGGGCGCTGTTCGAAGGCGTAGACGGTGTCGGTGTTGCGGACGGTCACCCCGACCAGCATGGGGCTGCGCTGGGCGAAGTACTCGCTCAGGCAGGTCTTCCAGTCCTCCCGGTGGAAGGTCAGGTCGAGGACCTCCACTTCGAAGCCGGCGGTCTCCAGTGCGGTGGTCAGCACGTCGAGCGCGTAGGGGGCGATCGGCGGATGCACCTTGTTGGGGTTGACCAGAAGGACGAGTCTGCTCATGGGTTCCCTCCCCTGGGCCGCGCCGCGCGGCGCGGTTGGCGGTCAGACGATGCCGAGGCTGATGCCGAACTCGGGTGTGCCGCCGAGCAGGTAGGCTCCGGCGGACTGCAGGATGCGGTCCTGGGCGACCAGGTGCTGCGCCATCACGGTGGTGTCGCGCAGCCAGCGGTCCATCGGCGAACTGCGGTTGATCGACCAGCTCTGCAGCAGGTCGTAGGTGCGGGCGACGATGGCCCGGGAGTTGCGGAAGGCGTGCAGCCAGGACAGCGGCGAGGCGACGCGCTCGGTCGGGGTCAGGTCGTCGAGGGTGCCGCCGGCCGCGAGCACCTCCCACTGGCGCCGCATGCTGCCGTACACGCCCGCCCGAGTGGCGTTGAACTCGGCCTCCAGTCGCGCGAGTTCGGTCTGCACGCGCCAGCTGTCGGCCCACGCCCGGCCGGCCATCCGGTCGTAGCGGGTGGTGGCGATCTCCCGGGCGTGGTCGAGGGCGGCGCGGGCCACGCCGAGCGGGACGCCGCACATCGCCCGGGTGAAGGAGTCGGGCTGGGCCAGCGGGCCGGGGCGGCCGTGCACGGTGGCGAAGGTGTAGGTGTGCTCCTCCGGCACGAACACCTCGGTCATCGTGTAGTCGCAACTGCCGCTGCCGCACAGGCCGGTGGTGTCCCAGTTGTCGATCACCTCGACCTGGTCGCGGGGCACCAGGAACTGCCGGGAGTCGTGCCGGTGCTTGCTGCCGGGAGCGGCCCAGGGCTCGCCGTCCTGGAAGATGAACGCGCCGGAGGTCACCCAGTCGGCGTGCTTGATCCCGGAGCCGAACGACCAGCGGCCGCTCAGCCGGAAACCGCCGGGCACCCGCTCGGCCCGGCCGGCGGGCTGGAGCAGTCCGGCCACCACCAGGTCGAGCCGGGAGAAGACCTCCTTGGCCACGGTCTGGTCCAGGAAGTTGGCGTAGATGCCGGTGTTGGCGCCGATCACGGCGCACCAGGCGGCCGAGGCGTCGCCGTGGGCGAGCACCTCCACCACCTCGGTCTGCTCCATCGAGGTGAGCCCGGGGCCGCCCCACTCGTTGCCGAAGCACATCCCGAACACGCCGGTGCCGCGCAGCAGTTCGACCACCTCGGCGGGCAGGGTGCGGTTGGCCTCGATCTCCGGGGCCCTCTCCCGCAGCACCGGCGCCAACTCCCGGGCGCGGCGCAGGATCTCCGATGTCATGCTGGTCACTTCTCCTTCTGCGTCGGGTGGTTGGCGGTCAGCCGTGGATGCCGAGGCCGATCCGGACCAGCGGCGGGCGGCCGAGCAGGTAGGCGCCGACCGACTCCAGGACGACGTCGTGGCCGATCTGGCCCTGGCTCAGCACGGCGGTGTCGCGCAGCCAGCGGTCCATCGGGGAGTCCCGGTTGATCGACCAGGTCTGCAGCAGGTCGTAGAGCCGGCTCACCACGGAGCGGGCGGTGTGGACGGCCTGCAGGCCGGACAGCGGGACGGCGCCGCGCTCGGTGGGGGTGAGGTCGTCCAGCGTGCCGCCGGCCGCGAGCACCTCCCACTGGCGGCGGGTCGCGCCGTACACGCCCTCCCGACTGGCGTTGAACTCGGCCTCGCAGCGGGCTAGTTCGGTCTGCACCCGCCAGCTCTCGGCCCAGCTGCGGCCGGCCATCCGGTCGTAGCGGGTGCTGGCGACCTCGCGGACGTGGTCGAGCGCGGCCCGGGTGATGCCGAGCGGGACGCCGGGCAGGGCGCGCATGAAGGAGTCGGACCAGGCCATCGGGTTGGGCGCGACCCGCGGTTCGAAGAAGGTGAAGGTGTGCCCCTCGGGGACGAACACGTCGGTGAGGGTGTAGTCGCTGCTTCCGGTGCCGCACAGGCCGGTGGTGTCCCAGTTGTCGACCGGCTCGGCGGCGGAGCCCGGGACGAAGAACTGCATCGAGTCGTGCGCGTGCGCGCTGCCGGGGGCGGCCCAGGGCTCGCCGTCCTGGTAGACGAACGCGCCGGAGGTCACCCAGTCGGCGTGCCGGACGCCGGAGCCGAACGACCAGCGGCCGCTGAGCCGGTAGCCGCCGGGGACGCGCTCGGCCCGGCCGGCCGGGGCCAGCGAGCCCGCGGTGATCAGGTCGGGGCTCGGGTAGAGGGCGCGGACCGCGTCCGGGGTGAGGAAGTTGGTGATCGCGCCGCCCATCGCGCCGATCCCGGCGCACCAGGCGGCGGAGGCGTCGCCGTACGCGAGGGCCTCGATCACCTCCAGCTGCTCCACCGAGGTGAGGCCGGGGCCGCCCGTCCCGGGCCCGTGGCCGATGCGGAACACGCCGGTGGCGCGCAGCAGTTCGACCACGTCGGCGGGCAGGGTGCGGTTGGCCTCGACCTCCGGGGCGCGCTTGCGCAGGACGGGCGCCAGCTCGCGGGCGCGGCGCAGGATCTCGGTGGCGTCGAGCGGGGTGTCTGCGGTCATCGGTCCACATCCAGGAGTCCGGCGGGCATGGCGAACGGGGCCTGCGGGTCGGCGGGGTCCACCTCGGAGGTGACGGTGCGGACCAGCGCGGCGGCGTCGTCGAGGCGGCGCTCGCAGGCGGCCAGGGTGTCCGCCTCGCAGACCACGAAGGAGTGCCGGGCCAGGTAACCGCCGGGGGGCAGCCGCAGCACGGTGCCGGGCGGGGCCATCGGCGCGGCGTGCACCAGGCCCTCGGCGTCCCCGGGCTGGGGAAGGGTCAGCGCCTCGAGCCGGCAGTCCTGTTCGGGGTAGCCGAAGCGGATCCCGGCGACCGCCGTGCGGGTGGGCGCGATCTCCGGGCGGCGGCCGACCGCGATGTCGAAGAGCACCTCGCCCGGCTCCAGGCCGGTGGCGATCCGGCCGAGCAGCGGGATCAGGTCGCCGCCGAGCCGCCCGTTGACCTCGATGATCAGCGGGCCGCGGTCGGTGAGCCGCAGCTCGGTGTGGGTGATGCCGTCCTCCACGCCGAGCGCCCGGTGGGCGTCGGCCAGCACCTGCAGCAGGGCGGGGTCGGCGAGCAGCGGGTCGGCGGCGTCGACGATGTGGCCGACCTCCTCGAAGTACGGCTCGTCGCTGCTGTACTTGCGGGCCAGGAACAGCGGCAGGTACTCGCCCTTGTGGACGGCGCCGTCGATGCTGATCTCCGGCCCGCCCGCGTACTCCTCGACGATCACGCTGGCCCGGTACGGCCCCGGGTCGACCTCGCTGGCGGACAGCGCGGTGGCGAACGCCTCGTCCAGTTCGGCGGCGTCGGCGGCGAACACCACGCCGATGCTGGCGCCCATCGCGCGCGGCTTGAGCACCACCGGGTAGCCGATCCGCTCGGCGGCCGCGCGGGCCTCGTCCAGGTCGGTGGTGAGCGCGAAGCCGGGCTGGCGCTGGCCGGCGGCGGTGAGCACGGTCCGGGTGCGGTCCTTGTCGCGCACCCCGCGCACGCCGCGCTCGGACAGGCCCGGGACGCCGAGTTCGGCGGCCAGCAGTCCGGCGTCCAGCACCAGCGGCTCGTCCCAGCAGAGCAGCCCGACGATGTGCGTGCGGGCGGCGATCTCGCGGACGGTCGCGTTCATCACCTCGGTGTCGAACACGTCGGCGACCACGATCTCGTCGAAGTACTCGCGCTGCCAGGTCGGCCGCAGGTTGTTCACCAGCAGCAGCTCCAGCCCGGCGGCGCGGGCGCGGCGGCTCATCGGGCCGACCAGGTACTCGCGGTACTCCTTCAGTCCGCTGCCGATCACCAGCAGCGTGCCGGCGCCTGTCACGGCGTCCCCTTCCTGACGCTGGGTCATGAGGTCTCCTCGGTGGTGTCCAGTGCGATCCGGACCAGGGCGGCGGCCGCGTCGGCGAGGCGGCGGGCCTCGGCGGGGGTGTCGGCCAGGGTGGTGACGATCCCGACCCGGTCCCAGGAGCTGCGCAGCCCGCCGGTGCGGTGGCCCGCGCCGACGCCGACCACGGCCAGCTGCACGCCCTCGGCGGCGGCGGCCTCGTCCAGGCCGTGCACCGCGCTGACCGTGCCGGGGCCGTCGGGGGCCAGGAAGCGGGCGGCGGTGGCCCGTTCGGCCCGCTCGGGCAGCGGGTCGAACGGCTCGCCGCTCATCAGCGCGAAGTAGGCGCGCACGAGTGCGACGGGGTAGGCGGCCTCGATCAGGTCGGTGATCGAGTCGCCGGGCAGCCGCCCCGCGCACTCCACCAGGACCGGGACGCCGTCCTCCAGGATCCACTCGCAGTGCAGCACCCCGTCGCCGAAGCCGACCGCGGCGGCCAGCCGCTCGGTCTCGGTGACCAGCAGCTTGCGCTGCTCCTCGGGCAGGTCGGCCGGCACCGTGTGACCCGCCTCGATCGGGTAGGGGCCCGGGTAGAGCACCTTGCCGGTGGAGTTGGCGAACACCGGACGGCCGCCCGCGACCAGCATCTCGACGCTGAACTCCGGTCCGCTGACGAAGCGTTCGGCCAGCATCGCGCCCTCGATCGGCCGGTCCGGGACGAACACCCCCTCGTCCTGCACCTGTCCGAACGCCCAGGCCTCCTCGGCCTCCTCGGGCGAACCGACCACCCGGGTGCCGACCGACGCCTGCCGGTTGGCGGGCTTCAGCACCGCCGGGCCCGGGTGCCGGGCCAGGAAGTCGGCCAGCTCGGCGGCGCTGCGCACCGGCTCGGAGGCCGGGTTGGCGATCCCGGCGGCGGCCGCGACGGTGCGCAGCAGGTGCTTGTCGCGCAGCAGTTGGGCCGCGCCGAGGCTCGCCCCGGGCAGCCCGTAGCGCTCTGCGAGCCGGGCCGCGAACGGCACCGCGTACTCCACGGCGGGGATCACCGCGACCGGGTCGAGCCCGGGGTGGGCGGCGAAGAAGGCGTCCGCCCGGCCCGGCAGGTGGTACTCCCACTCGATCAGCCCGCGGGCGAAGCCGATCTCGCGGACCGCCTCGTCGAGGTGCCGCTTGCGGGCGACGTCCGGTTCCTCGACGTAGACCACGGAGTCGGCGGGCTGGAACGCGGCGATGCCGGGGACCGCGAAGGCGACGTAACCGATGATCAGCACCGGCCGCGCGGCCGCGGGTCGCGGGCTCATGCCTTCCCTCCGACCACTTCCGGCTCGGCCGCCTCGGCGGCGGCCCGCTGCTCCGCGGTGCCCTTGATGCCGAGCGTCGCGAACACGCCCGCCACGGCGGTCATCACGCCGATCACCAGCCAGAAGCCCGAGTGCAGCCGGGTCCACAGGAAGACGCCGAACAGCGGCGCGCAGGCGCCGGCCAGGCCGGTGACGGTGTGCATGGCCGCGAGGTAGCGGGCCTTCAGCGCGGACGGGAAGGTCGCCGGGTGGGCGAACATGCTGGGCGCCGCGGTCATCAGTCCGGCGACGTAGACCACCGCGCCGAGCATCACGAACACCCCGGAGTGCACGGCCAGCCCGTACACCGCCAGCCCGATCGCGTTGAGCGCGTGGCCCGCGCCGACCGCCAGGTAGGTGGGGATCCGGGTGATGTACGCGGTGATCTTCAGTTCGCAGGTGATCAGCACCACCGAGGAGGTGGCCAGCACCGCGCTGTACAGCCAGGTCGGGTAGCCGTCGTGGACTATCTCCAGCGGCAGCGAGACCGAGGACTGCACGTAGGCGATCGTCCCCAGCACGATGGCGACCAGGTAGGCCAGGTAGGGGCGGTCGCGCAGCATCGCCGCGTAGGCCGCCCGGCCGGTGGTGCGCTGCTCGTCGCCGCGCTCCTCGGCGGCGTGCTCGGGCACCGCGTGCCGCGGCAGCAGCCGGTAGGCGAGCGCCGCGTAGACCAGGGTGGTGGCGCCGTCGACCCAGAACAGCAGGTCCCAGTCGAGGAGGATCACTCCGGCGGCGATCAGCGGGGCGAGCGCCGCGCCGACGTTGAGGGCGATCCGCATCATCGAGAACGCCATCACGTGGTACCGCTCGGGCATCAGGTCGCTCAGCAGCACCGAGGCGGCCGGCCGGTACGACTGGGCGAACATGCCCGCCCCGGCGACGGCGAGCAGCAGCGGGGCGATGAGCCCGGGCCGGGCCAGCAGCGGGAGCAGCGCGACCAGAGGTGCGGAGCCGGCCATCGCGATGACGATGGTGGCGCGCGCGCCGAGCCGCTGGGTGGCCTCGCCGCCGAGCACGGTGCCGACCGCGGTGCCCAGGCTGTACGCGCCGAGGGCGAAGCCCGCGGTGCCGTCGGACATCCCCCGGTGCGTCAGGTAGAGCACCAGGAAGGTCTGGACGAACGCGCCGAGCTGGTTGACCAGGACGCCGCCGAGTAGGTACCGGACCGTGGTCGGGGTGGCCCTGAGCGTGTCGAGGACTCCGATCGGTGGCTTGTCGTCGTCGGTCATGCCGCCTCCTTCGCTGCAGTGGCGATGCGTTCCGCGACCAGGGGCGCGGTGGAGAAGCCGCTGCCGCCGCAGGCGGCGCGGACCCAGACGCCCGGGCCGACCCGGGCGAGCAGCGGACCGCCGGTGGCGGCGTCCGCGGTGTAGTGGCAGACCCGCACGGCCGCCACGGGGTAGCGCTCCAGGCCGGGCAGCACGCCCTCCTCGGCCAGCCGGTCGAGGTGGGGGCGCTGGTCCTCCCCGGTGCTGTCGGTGCTGTCGGCGGGCCGGCAGACGGTGTCCGAGCTGAGCTTGAGCAGGGCGCCCGCGCCGGGCGGGAGCACCCAGCCGCGGCCCTCCCGGCCGAGCCCGCCGGCCGCCGGCGCCTGCCGCCACCAGTCGGCGTCCGGCTCGGGCGGGCGCAGGTAGAGCATGGTCTGGCGGTACAACCGGACCTGTCGGTCCGTCAGTTCACGTGTCCACGGGCCGGCCGAGACCAGCGCCAACTGTCCGCGGACCACCTCGCCGCCGCCGAGCACGACCCGCCCGGAGTCCGGGAAGACCGCGGTGACCGCGCTGTACGGGCGCAGCGCCACCCCGGGCCGGACGGACAGCCAGCGGGCCGCGGCCCGCAGCACCCGGTCGGCCAGCAGCACCCCGCCGGAGTGCTCGCGCACCCCGACGGTGCCGGCGGGCAGGCCGAGCCGGGGCAGCTGCTCCGCGGTCAGCCGTTCGACGGCGACGCCGGCTTTGTCGGCCTCCGCCTCGACCTCCGGCAGCCGGTGCGCGGGCCAGGAGTTGAGCACCCCGACCCGGCGGTACAGCTCGGTGCCGAACAACGCCTCCAGCTCCCGCCAGTGCCGCTGCGCGACGAGCCGGTCGGCGGTGCCGTCCGGGTCGCCGGGCAGCAGGGTGCGGATCGCCCGGTGCTGGTCGTAGGAGGTGGCGTCGGGGTTGGGCACCGGGCCGCGTTCCAGCACGGTGACCCGGTGCCCGGCCCGGGCGCAGGCGACGGCGGTGAGCAGCCCGGTGACCCCGGCGCCGACCACCACCACGTGCGCGGCGGCGCTGGTCACCGCCGGCCGCCGGCGAGTCTGGGCAGCGGCCGGGGGCGGACGGTGCGGGCCTGCGGCTCGGCGGGGATCGCCGCCTCCGGCAGGCCCTCGGCGGCCAGGTCGACCAGCAGTGGGGCGGCGCAGCGCAGGAACAGGTCGAGCTCGTGCCAGAAGTCGCCGGCGTCCTCGGCGGTGACCTCCCAGCGGTCGAGCCGGCCGAGCTGCTCGGTGAGGGTGAAGGCGGCGGCGGTCAGGCTGAACCGGCGCGGCTCCAGCGCGGCGGCGAACCGCCGCAGCAGCAGCCGGCCGGCCTGCCGGGAGGCGTCGCTGACCTTCAACTCTCGGGCGTCCAGGTGCCGTTCGGCCTTGTCGGCGACCCGGTTCCAGGGCTCGACCAGGCGCTGCCGGCAGACCCGGTCCATCGCGGCGCGGGTGAAGTTGGTGCGCTGGAAGTCCGGTCCGGTGGCGGCCAGGTAGTAGCGCATCAGGTCCCGCGGGACCTCGGCGGCGAGCTGACGGCCCGTCACCAGGTGGCCGCGGCTGGTGGAGAACTTGTCGCTGTCGAGCTCGTAGAACTCGTTGGTGACGTAGTGCGCGGGCAGCGCCAGGCCGCCGAGCGCGAGCAGCATCGCGGTGCCGGCCAGCGCGAAGGCGAAGCTGGCGTCGGAGCCGAAGAAGTACACCACCTCGGGTCCGGCGTCGGCCGCCCAGTGCCGCTCGTCGTCGCCGGGCACCTCGCCGCGGGCCTCGGCGGCCAGCGCGATGGTGTGCAGGCTCCAGGCGATGGTCTCGGTGTCGGAGTACAGCACCTGGCCGGGGGTCTCCGCGAACGGCGCCGGGATGCCCCAGTCGATCGGCAGCGTGATCGGGTAGTCGGGCAGCGGGGCGGCCATCAACTCCTCGACCAGCTGGGCCAGTCGGGGCCGCATGGTGGGCGCCAGCCGGGCGAAGTAAGCGGTCAGCGCGGCCCGGTGCTCCTCCAGCGGCAGCACCAGCACCTCGCGTTCGCGCAGCTCGACCGGAGCGTCCGGGTAGCGGGTGGAGCGCGGGTCGATCAGCTCGCCGGAGGCGATCCAGTGCCCGCAGTTCTCGCACAGCCCGGCGCAGCCCTCGCCCAGGCAGACCGGGCAGCCGCCGCGCACGTAGGCGTCGGTGAGGAACTCCCCGGTGTCCGGCAGGTACGGGAAGGCCACCGGACGGAGCCTCAACCTGCCTTCGGTGTGCAGGCGTTCGAAGAAGTTGAGGACCGTCTTGACGTACCGGTCGTCGAACCGGACGAAGCCGTCGGGGACGATGCCGGCCGCGCCGAGGGTGGCCTCGACCTGCTCGGCGGCGCGCAGCCGCAGTTCCTCGGGCGGCTCGCCGAGGCGGCGGGCCGTGGTGACGATGTAGTTCTGGGTGAAGTGCACGCCGGTGCCGAACAGGGTGTCCCGGCCGGCCGCGCGGGCGTAGCGCGCACACACGTCGGCGGAGAGGAACGGCCCGGCGAGGTGTCCCAGGTGCAGGTCGCCGTTGGCGGTGGGTCCGGGGGCGACCACCAGGAGACGGCCCATCACCGGCTGCCCTGCGCGGCGGCCGCGTGCCGGTCGACCAGCTCCCCGGTGATGTCGCGGGCCCGGTGCGCGAGCACGCTGATCAGCGAGTCGGCGATGCCGTGGGTGGCCTCGTTGACGCCCTGCAGGTAGAGCGCGCCGCCCGCGGTCTCGCCGAGGTCGACCCGGTAGTTGCGGCTCACCACGACCTCCGGCAGGCCCGCCTTCTCGGTCAGCTCGCGGACCAGCCCGGGCATCCGGCTGTCGTAGCCGGTGCCGAGCAGGACCAGGTCGCAGCGGTGCTCGGTGATCTTCTCGGTGCGCCGGTCGCGCAGGTCGAGCACCACCTCGCCGTCCTCCTCGCGGGCGGCGACCACCTCGGTCATCGCCTGCACCTCGGCCCGGCCGGTGCCGATCATCTTCTCGCGGTAGAGCATCAGGTACAGCTCGTCCAGGAACGGCGGGGCCAGGCCCGCGTAGTTGGTCAACCGCATCTCGTCCAGCACCTGCGCGCGCATCTCGGCCGGGGCCTCGAAGAACTCGTCGACGAACGACGGGAAGAACAGCTCGTTGACGAACTTGCTGGTCTGGTACGACTGCAGGCCGATCGAGCGGACCAGCATGGTGACGCTGGCGTTCGGCAGGTTCTCGTAGACCGCGAGGAACATCTCGGCGGCGCTCTGCGCCCCGCCGACCACCACCGCGCGCAGCGGGGCGTCCTTGTCCACGGCGGCGATCCGGCTGCGGAACCGGGCGCTGTGGATCACCCGCTCGGCGGGCAGCTCGGCGAAGACCGACGGCAGGTGCGCGTCCCGGCCCGCGCCGATGACCAGGTCGCGACAGCGGATGGTGTCGCCGTCGGCCAGGGTCACCTGCCAGCCGGTCAGCCGGCCCGCCTCGTCGTACAGCGGCTCGGTGGCGGTCGCCTTGGCGTCGTAGCGGATCCGCACCTTCTCCAGCGACGCGGCCACCCACTGCAGGTAGTCGGAGAACTCCCAGCGGTGCGGGTGGAAGGTGCCCAGGTTGATGAACTGGTCCAACCTGCCGTGCTGGTGCAGGAAGTTCAGGAACGAGAACCGGCTGCGCGGATCCCGCAGGGTCACCAGGTCCTTCAGGAAGGACACCTGGCTGCGTGCCCAGGGCATCAGCAGGTCACGCTGCCACTTGATGTCCGGGGCCTGCTCCAACAGCAGAGTGCGCTCGGCCAGTTCGGTCGATCCGCTCTCCTCGATCGCCGCCGCCAGCGCCAGGTTCGCCGGGCCTGCGCCGATCGCCAGCACGCCCACCTCTAGGTCAGCCACACTTCCCCCTCGTCAACTCGGGTTCCGTCAACAGACGTTGTTGCGCCTGGCAACCTAGGGAGCGGGGGTTCCCGGCAGGTAGGGACGGCTTCCCGGCGGCGGGGGAAATTCGGCACCGGATGCGCCGCGTCCCGGGAAGCGGCTTCCCGGGACGCTGCCCTGACGGTGCGTCAGCTGACGGTTGGACGGCGCCGGTCAGCGCCGGGTGATCCGCAGCACCCCGGTCTCGGTGCCCTGGTAGAGCGTGCCGTCGGGGGCGGTGGTGCCGGTCATCTGCAGCGGGTTGTACAACAGCCCGATGCCGAACGCGGAGCCGGCCACCCGGGCCCCGGTCTCCGGGTCGAGGACGGCGTGCGCGTAGGTGGCGAAGGTCTGCGCGCCGACCGAGTCGGTCGGGCCGCTCACCGTGACCGTGTAGATCTTCCCGTCGGCGACCGAGAGCCGGGGCAGCGCCGCCGACTTGGCGTCGCTCTCCCACACCGGGTGGCAGCCGGTTCCGGAGGCGTCCAGGTCGACCCGGGCCAGCCCGCCCTCGAACGAGGCCGAGGCGGGCACGCTGGCCGGGGCTCCCGCGGGCAGCGCCGGGTACGGGTAGCCGTAGGTGTTGGTGACGAAGACGCTGCGCCCGGAGGCGATCACGGCGTCCTCGGTGCCGCTGGCCGCCTTCCGGGTGAGCACCGGGACGGCGCAGACCGGCACCGGGCCGCCGTCCACCCGGTAGACCAGCAGGTTCTCGTGCGGCGCCGCGTTGTCGGTGATGGTCACGTACTCGGTGCCGTCGCCCGGCCCGAAGAAGCTCGGCGTGGCGCCCGTCCCCCAGCTCAGCTGGCCCGGCTTGCGGCCCGGACCGCGGTCGTAGGCGGCCCGCCACTGCACCACCGGGGTGCCGTCGGCGGCCTGGCCGAACAGGTAGAGCGCATGGTCGGTGGCGACCGCGGTGTGGCCCGGGACGGTGGAGATGCTGTTGGCCACCCCCTCGCCGGTGGCGAGCGTGCGCACCGCCCCGGTGTCGGTGTCGACGGTGCCGACCAGGCCACCGCCGGTGGCGAACCACACCTTGCCGTCCCAGCCCGGGCTGAGGCCGACCACGTCGTCGCCGTCCGGGATCGCGCCCCGCAGCGAGGTGCTCTGATCGGTCGTCAACTGCCAGCCCTGGGCGGTGCGGTGGTGGCCGATCCGGAGCAGGTCGTGCGCGCCGTCGACCAGCACCAGCGCGTCGTGCTGGTCCAGGTAGGCGTACACCCCGCCGAACAGCGCGCCCTTCGGCACCCCGAGTTCGGCCAGCTTGTGCCCGTCGCCCGGGTCGAGCAGGTACACCGTCGGGTTCTGCCCGAAGATCGAGGTGCACAGCGCCACCGGCAGGCCGTCCGCGCCGACCACCACGGTGGGGCAGGCGGAGGCGAGCGCCGTCCGGCTCCAGTCGACCGGCGCCGTGCCCGGGCCCGGGTACGGCGTGGTGTCGCTGGACGCCGAGTCGCCGTGCATCCCGGCGGTGCCGTTCGGCGCGGTCGCCGGGTTCTGCGGCGGCAGCGGACCGTAGGCGGTCGCCGCGGCGGCCGGCCAGGCGTTAGCGGCGACCACGGCCGCGAGGGCGGTGCCGAGCAGGGCTGAACGGAGGCGTGCAGGCATGGCGGGGTCCTGTTCCGTAGGCGGAGGGGGACACCGGACGGCCCCCGCGCGCACGGGTACCGGGCCGCCCGGAAAGGGGTGAACGGCCCTGGTACGGAGGGGTGCGCCGCCGTCCACCGGCAGCGCGATCGGGGCCGCGTCAGACGACGCGGCGACAACCCGTGGTGGTGGCACGGCCGAGGTCGGCGTGTCGACGGCTCACCAACGGGATCATGGCCCGCACCCTAGCCGAGCGGTCCGCCGCCGCGCTGCCCCCCGTCCACCAGGCGGACGCTGACGGCGGATCAGCGCGGCGACCGGTTCCCGCGGGCGCCGACCGGGCATGGCTGGGAGGAGGGCGGAGAGCCGAACCGGACGAGAGGCAACCACCGTGGGGACCGAGTGGGCGCGCAACGCGGTGCTGTACCAGATCTACCCGCAGAGCTTCGCGGACGGCGACGGCGACGGGATCGGCGACTTCGCCGGACTGACCGAGCGGCTGGAGTACCTGGCCTGGCTCGGCGTCGACGCGGTGTGGCTGAACCCGTGCTTCGCCTCGCCGTTCGGCGACGCCGGGTACGACGTCGCGGACTTCCTGACCACCGCGCCGCGCTACGGCACCCCCGAGGACCTCGCCAAGTTCGCCGACGCCGCCCGCCGGCTGGGCATCCGGGTGCTGCTGGACCTGGTCGCCGGGCACACCTCGGACCGGCACCCGTGGTTCACGGCCTCCGCCGCCGACCCGGCCGACCACCGCTACATCTGGTCCGACCGCCCCGCGCCCGGCTTCGTCGCCTCCCCCGGCCGCCGCCCCGGCTGGTACAAGCCGAACTTCTTCGACTTCCAACCCGCCCTCAACTTCGGCTACGCGCGCACCGATCCGGCCGAACCGTGGCGCCAGCCGGTGGACGCCGAGGGCCCGCGGGCCAACCGGGCCGCGCTGCGCGAGATCATGGCGCACTGGTTCGGCCTCGGCATCTCCGGCTTCCGGGTCGACATGGCGTCCTCGCTGGTCAAGGACGACCCGGGGTTCGTGGAGACCGGCCGGCTGTGGCGCGCGACCCGCGGCTGGCTGAACGAGCACCACCCCGACGCGGTACTGCTCGCCGAGTGGGGCGACCCCGCCCGGTCCGTCCCGATGGGCTTCCACGGCGACTTCTTCCTCCAGTTCGGCGGCCCCGCCGACGGCGCGCCGCTGCGCTCGCTGTGGGACAACCGCACCGGCACCGTCCACGAACACTGGCCCGCCGAGCCCTGCTACTTCGACGCCGCCGGCCGCGGCTCGATGCGCGAGTTCACCACCGAGTGGCAGCGCACCACCGAGGCCGTCACCGGCCACGGCTTCGCCGTCCTGCCCACCGCCAACCACGACTACTCGCGCCTCGCCTGCGGCCCCCGCACCCGCGACCAACTCGCCCCCGCCTTCGCCTTCCAGCTCACCTGGCCGAGCGTCCCGGCGATCTACTACGGCGACGAGATCGGCATGCGGTACGTCCCGGACCTGCCCGACACCGAGGGCAGCGTGCTGGGCCCCGACTACAACCGGGCCGGCTGCCGCACCCCCATGCAGTGGGACGCCGGCCCCGACGCCGGCTTCTCCACCGCCCCCGCGGACCGGCTCTACCTGCCGCTCGACCCCGACCCCGACCGCCCCGACGTCGCCACCCAGCGCGCCGACCCGGCCTCCCTGCTGCACCACGTGCGCCGCCTGATCGCGCTGCGCCGCCGGCACCCCGCCCTCGGGCCCGACGCCACCGTCGAACTCCTGCACACCGGCTACCCGTTCGCCTACCTCCGCGCGGGCACCCACCTGGTCGTCGTCAACCCCCGCCGCACCCCCGCCCACCTCCCCCTCGACCGCCCGCTGCCCACCGCCCCGCTGCTCACCCACGGGGTGACGATCACCGACTCGGTCATCCACGCCGAGGGCTTCTCGTACGGCATCTTCACCCGCCCGGACCTCGTGCCGGACGGCCGGGGGTGACGGTTTGTCAGCCGGTTTCGCCGCGCTCACTGCTGAAGTGACGGGCCGTCATCCGCCTTCGCCGTCGGAGCCGGGCGCACAGAGGAGTTCCGCGGCCCGCGTGCGCAGGTAGAGCACCTGGCGGCCGGTGCGGTGGCGGGCGGTGAGGCCGGCCGCGTGCAGGGCGGTCAGGTGGTGGGAGACGGTGGGCGCGGAGACGCCGGTGCGGGCGGCGAGTTCGGTGGTGGTGGCGGGCGCGTCGAGCTCGGCCAGCAGCCGGGCGCGGGTGGCGCCCAGCACCCGCGCGAGGCCGTCCGGCACCGGGCTGCCCGCGGTCTCCCAGAGGGCGGCCACGCCGCGCGGCGGGTAGACCAGGCCCGGCTGCCAGGGCGGGTTCTGCTGGGAGAAGACGCCCGGCCAGGCGAAGACGGTCGGGACGAGCACCAGTCCGCGGGCGCCGTCGAGCCGGCGGTGGGCGTCGACCCGGGGGTGCCCGATCCGCAGGGTGTCGTGCTCCCAGGCGACCTGCGGGTGCAGGTCGGCGAAGAGCGCGGCCGGCCCGCCCGCCGACAGCTGCCGGGCGCGGCGCAGCACCTCCCCCTCCGCCAGCCGCTCCATCCGCGCCCAGTGCGGCGCGATCGCCGCCGCCCAGTACGCCCGGATCTCACCCGCCAGCCGGACCAGCCCCACCTCCGGATCACGCATCAACTCCTCGGCCGGCGGCGGCAGTTCACCGCCCATCCGGGCCAGGTCACGGCGCACCGCGGCGGCCGGCAGCGCCACCAGGGCGGTCAGCTCCTCCTCGATGCCCGGGCTCGACCCGGCCGGCACCGGCGTCAGGAAGTCGGGCACGTAGACCGTCGGCAGCCGCACCAGCGCCGACAGCGACTCCCACTCCACGCCCGCGAGCCGGCGTCGCGCCTGCCGCACCCACGGCAGGTGGATGGCGTGCCGCCCCGGGTCCTTGAGCACCTCGACGCTGGTGGTCACCTCGCACAGCGGCGAGCGGGCGAACCGGGTGCGGGCCAGGTCCTGCGCGGAGAACTCCCAGGTCAGCATGGTCGCTCCCGTCGAGGATTCGACCAGGATGGAATTCCTGGCCGGAGACGATCATCGCAGCCAGGCTCGCACCATGACCACCGCCACCCCCGTCCCGCTCCGGGACCGCCTCGGCCTGCCCGTCACCACCGGCCGGACCCGCCTGATCGGCGCCCACCTGGTCGACAGCCTGGGCACCGGCCTGATCCTCGCCTTCGTCCTGGTGTACTTCACCCGCACCACCGGCCACCCGCTGGCCGCGATCGGCGCCGCCGTCTCGACCGCCCGGCTGCTGGCACTGCCCACCGCACCGGTCGTCGGCCCGCTGCTGGACCGCTACGGCGCCAAGACCGTCGCGACCTGCGCCAACGCGCTCTCCGCGCTCGCCTACGCGGGCTTCCTGGCCGCCCACGAGCTGTGGCAGATCGCCGCGGTCTGCCTGCTCGCGCAGATCGGCCACGCCGCCTACTGGACCTCCAGCACCGGCCTGGTGGTGCTGGCCGCCCCGGACGGCGAACGCACCCGCTGGTTCGCCCTGGTGCAGACGCTGCGCAACACCGGCCTGGGCCTCGGCGGCGCGCTCGGCGCGGCCCTGGTGGCCGGCGGCGGCAGCGGTGCGCTGCGCCTGCTGGTGGTGCTGAACGCGGCCAGCTACCTGCTCGCCGCCGCCCTGCTCGCCACCTGGCACCCGGCAGCGGCGGTCACCGCCCCCGACACCCGCGGGCCCGCCGCAGGGGGTTACCGGGCCGTGCTGACGGACCGCCGGTACCTGCTGCTGGTGGCCGTCCACCTGAGCTTCGTGCTCGCCTCGATGGTGCTGAGCGTGCTGCTCGCGGTGCACGTCACCGCCGCGCTGCACCGGGGCGCCGCGGTGGCCGGCGGGCTGCTGGTGCTCAACGGCGTGCAGGTGGTGCTCACCCAGAACCTGGTCGCCCGCCGCCTGGAGGGCCACCGCCCGACCCGGGTGGTCGCCGCCGGTGCGGTGCTCAACGCCGCCGCCTTCGGGCTCTTCGCCCTGCTCGGCCTCGCCCCCGGGTGGGCGGTCCTGCCGGGGCTGGTGGTGGCGATGGCGGTCTACAACCTGGCCGAGACGGTCGCCACCCCCAGCGCCGAGGAACTCAGCGTCTCGCTCGCCGACCCCGCCCGCCGCGGCCGGTACCTGGCGGTCTACCAGCTCTCCTGGACCCTCGGCCAGGCCGTCGCCCCCGGGCTGCTCACCCTGCTCTTCGCCCACGGCCCGGCCTGGCCCTGGCTGTTCCTGCTCGCCGCCTCACTGGCCGCCGTCCCCGGGCTGCTCCTGCTGGAGCGTCAGCCGTGAGACGGGTCGGAATCGGTGACAGGGCATCAGCGGACCGCGTCGGTTAGGGCCCGGGCCCATCGGCCGACCGCGTCGACCATGGAGCCGGGACAGGAGTCGGTGACGGCGCGCCGGCCTGGCGGCGTCAGTCATAGCCCGCATCAGGATCCGGTGACGGAGTATCAGCCTGGCGGGTAAACCATGTCCCAGGCCAGGAGCCGGCGATGGCGCGCCAGCCGATCACGTCGGTCATGACCCGGGTCACGGCGGTGACGGCCCGCCAGCCGACCTCAGCCATGGCCCGGGCCCAGGAGTAGGTGACGGCGCGCCAGCCGGCCACGGCGGTCATGACCCGGGCCAGGAACCGGTGACAGCCCGTCGGCCGACCTCAGCCGTGGCCCGGGGCTGGCCAGGCGCCGGTGGCGGTGCGTCAGCGCGCTGCGCCGAGGTCCTCCGGGTCGGTGTTCGCCCCGCACAGCACCACGCAGACGCGTTCGCCCGCGGCGGGGCGGTACGCGCCGGTGGTGAGGGCGGCCAGGGCGGCGGCGGTGCCGAGTTCGACGGCGATCCGGCGTTCGTCCCAGAGCAGTTGCCGGGCCTCGCGGATCGCGCCGTCCGGCACCAGGACCGAGGCGGCACCGCCGGACCGGGCCGCCTGCACGGCCAGGGCGGTGGCGCGGCGGGCGCCGAGCGAGTCGGCGGCGATCGACTCGACCGGGACGTCGACGGGCCGCCCGGCCGCCAGGGCCGCGTTCAGCGCCCGGCAGTTCTCGGGTTCCACCGCGACGGTGCGGATGCCGTGCTCGCGGGCGGCGGTGGCCACCCCGGCGAACAGCCCACCGCCGCCGACGGCGACCAGGACCGTGTCCAGCCCCGGGAGCTGACGGTGGATCTCCTCCAGCACGGTGCCCGCGCCGGCGGCGATCAGCGGATGGTCGTAGGCGTGCGAGGCCAGCGCGCCGCTCTCGGCCGCGAACTCCTCGCAGGCGGCCAGCGCCTCCGCGTACTCCGTGCCGACCAGCCGCACCTCGGCGCCGTAGCCGCGCAGCTTGGCGACCTTCACCGGCGGGGCGGTCTCCGGCAGGAAGACCGTCGCCCGGACGTCCTGCCGCCGGGCCGCCCAGGCGCACGCCAGGCCCGCGTTTCCGCCGGAGGCGATGGTCACGCCCGCGTCGGGCAGGGTGCCCGCCTCCCGGTGCGCGCGCAGGAAGTTCGCCGCGCCGCGCGCCTTGAAGCTGCCGGTGTGCTGCAGGTACTCCAGCGCCAGCCACAACTCGCCGCCGCCGTCCGCCAGTCCGAACGCCCCCGGCTCGGCCGGCTGCACCCCGACCGGTAGCACCTCACCCGCGATCCGGTCGCCCGCCGCCTTGATGTCGTCGTACCCGAGTTGCTGCACGTGATCCTCCCGGTATGCCGGTTGCGCGTGTGCCGGTGGCGCGCATGCCCAGTGCGCCACGGCGTACGGTACGTCGTGCCGTGCGGACCCGCGAGGAACCCGCTCACCCCGCGAGCAGCCCGCCGCCGCTGCCGAACAGCACCGCCAACGCGATGCCCGCACCCGCCATCACCCCGAGGAACGGCCAGCGTCCGCGTGGCGCGAGCAGCGCCGCGACCGTCGTCGGGGCGGTCACCGCGAGCACCGGCCAGCCGGGCGCGAGCAGCAGCGCCGCGCCGGCTGCGGCGCCCACGGCGAGCAGCGCGGACGCCCGCGGGCCGAGCCGCTGCGGCAGGCCGCGGATGCCGGCGGCGCGGTCCGCGGCGATGTCGGGGAGCACGTTGGCGAAGTGCGCGGCCACGCCGAGCAGCGCACCCGCGCCGAGCACCCGCCCGGACGGCCAGGGGCTGCCGGGCAGGGCGAGGGTGACGAAGGCGGGCAGCAGGGCGAAGGCCACCGCGTACGGCAGCCACGACCAGACGGTCCACTTGAGCCGCAGGTTGTAGGCCCAGCCGGCGCCGACCGCCACCAGATGCGCGGCCGCCGCGGCCACCCCGCAGGCCAGCGACAGCAGCACACAGCCGGCCACCGCCCAGCGGGTCGCCCTTACGGTGTAAGTCACCGTCAACTCGCCATCCGCCAGCGGCTTGTCGCGCCGCCCGGCAGCAGCATCGCGCGCCCGGTCGACGAGGTCGTTGCTCCAGCCGATCGAGAGCTGCCCGGCACCGACCGCGGCCGTCGTGAGCAGACCGCCGAGCGGGCCACGCCCGGCAGCGAGCGCCATCGCCCCGGCCAGCACCGTCACCGCGGCCGCCGGCGCAGGATGGCAGGCCCGCAACAGGGCACCCACCCGATCACGCGGCACCGCGGAGGCGCTGGTCACACCACCCAAGCTACCCGCCGACACCCCATCAGCCCGGCACCGCCACACCACGATGCGCTGCGCGACCGCGGGCCGCGGGCTGTGGGCTGGCAACCGTCGGCGTTGGCAGCCGGCCTCAAGCCTCCGGCTACCCGCTCCCGGCACCCGACGCCTTCGGCGGCCCGCTCCGCGCCTGCGACCATCAGCTTCTCGACACCCGGCCGCAGGCCATTGCCTCCGGGCCTTCCGCAGGTGACGTTCGGTGGCGAACCAACCTTGGGGCAGCTGGGTGACCTTCGGTTGCATGCCCGGGACGCGCCGATGGGTACCGAATTGCCTGCCGTCGACCGGTTCTTCCCTATCCTGGGCCGATGACGCGGATCGCGGCTGTCAGCGGGGTGCTCCCGCCGTACCGGTACGGGCAGCGGGAGTTGGCCGATGCGGTCGCGGCGCTGCGTCCCGACCCGGGTGCGGACCGGGCGCTGTTGGACCGCTTCTCGGCCGGGGCCGGGGTGGAATTCCGCTATCTGGCGCACCCGTTGGAGTCGTACCGGGAGTTCGACGGCTTCGGGCGGGCCAACGACGCGTACCTGTCCGCCGGGGTGGAGCTGGCCGAGTCGGCTGCCCGGATAGCGCTGGCCTCGGCGGGGATCGCCCCGGAGCAGGTGGACGTGGTGGTCTCCACCACCGTCACGGGGGTCGCCGCACCGTCGCTGGAGGCCCGGCTGGCCGGGCGGCTGGGGCTGCGCGAGGACGTGTCGCGGGTGCCGCTGTTCGGACTCGGTTGCGCGGGCGGCGCTGCGGGCCTGGGCCGGGTGCACGACCTGCTGGCCGGCCGTCCGGCCGGGGTGGCGCTGCTGCTGGCCACCGAACTCTGCTCGCTGACGCTGCAGCGCGGCGACGGCTCGACCGCCAACCTGCTGGCCACCGCCCTGTTCGGCGACGGCGCCGGCGCCCTGCTCGCGGTCGGCGACGCCTTCCCGCTGGCCACCCCGCCGACCACCCCGCCGCCCGGCTCGACCGGCTCGACCGTCCCCGCGCACGCCGCCCCCGTCGGCGGGCCGACCGTGGTGGCGTCCCGCAGCCGGCTCTACCCCGGGACGGAGCAGTTGCTCGGCTGGGAGGTCGGCGACCGCGGGTTCCGGATCCTGCTCGGTGCCGAACTCCCGGAGCTGGTAAGGCTGCACGTCGGCGAGGAGGTCTCCTCCTTCCTGGCCGAGCACGACCTGAAGCCGGCCGACGTGAGCGCCTGGATCTGCCACCCCGGCGGGCCCAAGGTGCTGGACGTGCTCGGCGAGGAACTCGGCCTGCCCGACAGCGCGTTGCTGCCGAGCCGCCGTTCACTGGCGCGCTGCGGCAACCTCTCGTCCGCCTCGGTGCTGCACATCCTGCGCGACATCGTCCGCTCGGCCCCACCCGCGCCGGGCAGCCACGGCCTGATGCTGGCGCTCGGCCCGGGCTTCGCCTCCGAACTCGTCCTGCTGCGCTGGTAGGTGCCGATTGCTGCCGTACATCCTGCTGGTCCTGCTGGTCGGCGTGGAGCGCCTGGCCGAGCTGGCCGTCGCCCGTCGCAACGCGGCCTGGAGCCTGGCCCGCGGCGGCGTCGAGTACGGGCGGGGGCACTACCCGCCGATGGTGGTGCTGCACACCGCGCTGCTGGCGGGCTGCCTGCTGGAGACCTGGTGGGCCGGCCGCCCGTTCCTGCCGGTCCTGGGCTGGCCGATGCTGGTGCTCACCGTCCTTGCGCAGGGCCTGCGTTGGTGGTGCATCCGGACCCTCGGGCCGCGATGGAACACCCGGGTGATCGTGGTTCCCGGCCTGCCGCTGGTCTCCGGCGGCCCGTACCGGTGGCTGCGGCACCCCAACTACCTGGCCGTGGTGGTGGAGGGCTTCGCGCTGCCGCTGGTGCACACCGCCTGGGTCACCGCGCTCGCCTTCACGCTGCTGAACGCAGCCCTGCTGGTCACCCGACTGCGCTGCGAGGAACGGGCGTTGACGCTCTGTCAGGTCGCGGCGGCGGCGTGATCGACCTGCTGGTGATCGGCGGCGGACCGGCCGGACTGGCCACCGCCATCCACGCCGCTCGGGCCGGGCTGGAGACGGTGGTCGCCGAGCCCCGGCCCACCCCGGTCGACAAGGCCTGCGGCGAGGGCCTGATGCCGGGCGCCGTACGGGCGCTGCAGCGGCTCGGCGTCGACCCCGACGGCCGTCCGTTCCACGGCATCCGCTACCTGGAGGCCGCCGGCCCGCGCACCGCCGAGGCCCGCTTCCGCACCGGCCACGGCCTGGGCGTCCGGCGCACCGCCCTGCACGCGGCGCTCGCGGCCCGCGCCGAGGAGCTGGGCGTCCGACGGCTGCCGCACCGGGTGGACGACCTGCGGGTCACCGAACGGGCCGTGACGGCGGGCGGGTGGACGGCCCGGTACGCGGTGGCCGCGGACGGGCTGCACTCCCCCGTCCGGCGGGCGCTCGGGCTGCACCGCCCCGCCGACGGCGACCGCCCGGCCCGGTACGGGCAGCGGCGACACTACCCGGTGCGGCCGTGGACCGACCTGGTCGAGGTGTACTGGTCGGCCCGGGCGGAGGCGTACGTGACGCCGGTGGGCGAGGAGTCGGTCGGGGTGGCGGTGCTGAGCAGCGAGCGGCTGCCGTTCGACCGGCAGCTGTCCCGCTTCCCCGCCCTGCTGGAGCGGCTCGGCGCAGCGGTGGGCGGGCCGGTGCGGGGTGCGGGTCCGCTGCGGCAGACGGCCGGCGCGCGGGTCAGCGGGCGGGTGCTGCTGGTCGGCGACGCGGCGGGCTACCTGGACGCACTGACCGGCGAGGGCATCGCCGTGGCCCTCGCCTCCGCGGAGGCCGCCGTCCGGTGCCTGGCCGCCGACCGCCCCGCCGCCTACGAACACGCCTGGCGCCGCGCGTCCCGCGACTACCGCCTGCTCACCAGCGCCCTGCTCGCCGCCCGGCACCGCCCCTGGCTGGTGCCGCACCTGGTCCCGCTCGCCGCCGCCCTGCCCCCGGTCTTCCGCACCGCCGTCGGCCTGCTGGCCCGCTGAGCCGTCCCACCGGCCCCCTCATGGCCGCTGACCTGCACCGATGCCGCTAGCTGCGACGCGCGGGACACTGGAGGTATGAGCGAGTCCGGAGACATCTTCCATCCGCCGGTCGTGGTCCGTCCGCCGACCCACGGGACGCGGCCGTACCGCCGGGTGGAGATCTACGGTCGGACGGTGGGGCGGGCGACCGCGCCGGAGGACGTCGCGGAGTTCATTCGCCGCGCCGGCGTGGCCGAACCCGACCTGGACGATCCGGACCTGGTCGCCTGGCGCGGCGGCGACCGCACGGTGTGGACGCCCACCGAGGAAGCCGCCTCGTAGGCGCGCGCCGCCGCGCGACGCCCGCTCGGCCGAATACCCACTCGTACCGGCACCCGCCGTGCTCACACCGCGCGGCGGTACAGCCACACGCCGAGCGGGGCGAACGCGGCGACGATGCCCGCGTCCCAGGCCAGTGCCTGCCAGACCTGGCTGCCGACCGGTCCGCCGATCATCAGGGCGCGGACCGCGCCGGCGGTGATGGTGACCGGCTGGTGCTCGGCGAACACCTGCAGCCACCCGGGCATGGTGGCGACGGGCACGAAGGCCGAGGAGGCGAAGACCAGCGGGGCCAGGACCGGGAAGGCCGCGGCGGTGGCGGTCTCCGGGTCGCCGACGGCCAGCCCGACCACCGCGAACACCCAGGACATCGCGAAGCCGAAGGCCAGCACCAGCAGCGCACCGCCGAGGTAGCCCCACACCCCGGTGTGCACCCGGAAGCCGACCAGGAAGCCGACGCCGGTGATCAGCAGGACCACGAAGACGTTCCGCACCAGGTCTGCGGTGGACCGTCCGGAGAGCACCGCGGAGCGGGCCATCGGCAGCGACCGGAAGCGCTCCATCAGCCCGGTCTGCAGGTCGGTGGCCAGTCCGATCGCGGTGTTCACCGCGCCGAAGGTGACCACCTGCACGAAGACGCCGGGCATCAGGTAGTCCACGTACGACACGCCGTGCAGCGCGGCGCCGACCACCCCGCCGAAGACGTAGCGGAACATCAGCACGAAGACGATCGGCTGCACGGTGGAGAAGATCAGCAGCCGGGGTACCCGGCGCAGCGCGATCAGGTTGCGCCAGCTGACCGCGAGGCCGTCCCGGACGGGGGCGAGCAGGCGGGCGGAGAGCGGCTGTTCGAGGGTGACGGTGGCGGTCACGGTCGACCTCCGGTGCGGTGGCCGGTGAGGGCGAGGTAGACGTCGTCCAGGCTGGACTCGCGGACGGCGATGGTGTGCGGGGTGAGCCGCTCGGACTCCAGGGCGTGCAGCACGTCCATCAGCAGCAGCGAGCCGTCGGGGCTGGTCAGGCGGAGCGTCGCGCCGTCCTGTTCGGCGGTGCGGCGCAGCCGGTCGGCCAGCAGGCCGGCGGCCCGGGTGGCGCGCAGGTCCTCGCCCATGCCGAGTTCGAGGACGGTGGTGCCGAGGCGTTCCTTGAGGGCGCGCGGGGTGTCGTCGGCGACCACCCGGCCCTCGGCGAGGACGGCGATCCGCTGGGCCAGCCGGTCGGCCTCCTCCAGGTACTGGGTGGTGAGCAGCACGGTCGTGCCCTCGCCGACCAGTTCGCGGATCAGCTCCCACAGCGCGGTGCGGCTCTGCGGGTCGAGGCCGGTGGTCGGCTCGTCGAGGAAGAGCACCGGCGGCCCGGGCACCAGGGCGGCGGCGACGTCGAGCCGGCGGCGCATCCCGCCGGAGAAGGTGCGTACGGGACGGTCGGCGGCGCCGGTCAGGTCGAAGCGTTCCAGCAGCTCCGCGGCGCGCGGGGCGAGCCGGGAGCGGGGCTGCTGGGTGAGCCGGCCGATCAGGCGGAGGTTCTCACGGGCCGTCAGGTTGGGGTCGACGGCGGCGTACTGGCCGGCCAGGCCGATCAGTCGGCGTACCGCGCCGGGGTGGGCGACCACGTCGACCCCGAGCACCGAGGCCCGGCCGGCGGTGGGCCGGATGATGGTGGTGAGGATCCGGATCGCGGTCGTCTTGCCCGCCCCGTTCGGGCCGAGCAGGCCGAAGACGGTGCCGGGCGGGACGGCGAAGTCCACGCCGTCCAGCGCGCGGAGCCCGCCGAAGTCCTTGCCGAGTCCGTTGACCTCGATCGCCGGGCGGTCGTTCGCCGGCGGACGGTACGCGGGCGGGTGGTTCTGCTGGTGGGAAGTCATCGGCGCCCCCTCGGGCCAGGTCGTTCCCCTCCAGTGTCGCCCGCGGGCCCGGACGGTGGGCCGTCCAGGGCAACGGCGTACTCCGTGGCGCGGAGCGAGTGCGCTCTGGAGTGGCCGGGCGGCGGACGGCGGGAGTGGATGGTGTCTGCCAGCCCACCGCCGTGACGTCCGTTCCCAGGAGCCGTGATGCCCCGAGCCCGCCGTGTGACCGCCGCCGCCGTGCTGTCCCTCGCCGCCCTGTCGGCGGCGGGCTGCGCGGCCGGTCCCGGGCCGAGTGCCCCGCCCGCCGCCGGCTCCACGCCGCCCGCCCCGGCGGCGTCCGCGGCCGCGCAGCCCGCGGGCGCGGCGAGCAGCGCCCCGTCGGCCGCCTCCGCGTTCGCCACCTCGGTCGGCGTGCAGATCTCGCTGGCCAGCGTGGGCCGGCTCGGCCCGATCCTGGTGGACGCCACGGGCCGCACCCTGTACCTGTTCGGCGCCGACACCACGGTGCACGCCGGCTGCCTGGGCGACTGCGCCCGGTCCTGGCCGCCGGTCACCACGCCCGGGTTCCCGGTGGCCGGTCCCGGCATCGACGACGGCCTGCTCGGCGCCGCCGCCCTCCCGGACGGCACCGCCCAGGTGCTCTACAAGGGCCACCCGCTGTACCGCTACACGGGCGACCACGGACCCGGCGAGACCACCGGCCACGAGAAGGCCGACTTCACGGGCACCTTCTACGCCGTCACCGCCCTCGGCGACCCGGTCGGCGTCGACATGGCCGCCCTGCGCGCCGCCGGGGCCTCGGCGAGCCCGAACGCGAGCACCAGCGCGAGCCCCGCGCCCGCAGCCGGCGCGTCGCCGAGCGGTGCCCCGGCCAGCCCGTCGGCGGGAGCGGGCGCGGGCGCCGGGGCGGGCAACCCGGTGGTGGCCGGCGGCGCGGCGAGCCCGGCAGCCGGGGGCGGTACGAGCGGCGGAAGCAGTGGCAGCGGCAGTGGCGACGGCAGCGCCGGGAACTCCGGTGGCGCGGGCGCTGCCGGTGGCACCGGCGGCGCTCCTGCGGCGAACGCGGGTGGCTCGAATGGCGGAGGCTCCGGGTCGGGTACCGGCGGCTCCGGTACGGGCGACACCGGTACCGCCGACACCGGCGGCGCGGACACCGGCACCGGCGCGTCCGGTGACGACGGGTCGCAGGAGGGCTGAGGTGGCACGGCTGCGCGCGGTGTCCGTACTGGCGTTGCTCGCCCCGGTGGCGATCGCGCTCGGTCTGCTGTGGTTCGGTCGGGTGCACGTGCCGGACCCGGCCCGGGGCCTGTTCGGCGAGACCGGCCCGGACGCCTATCGTCTGAAGTCCCAACTGGGCTGCGCGCTCTTCGGGTTGGCGCTGATCCAGGTGCTGCTGGCGCTGTGGATGTACCACGGCCGCCGGGCGGTGGCGCGGGTGCGGACCGCCCACCGGGTGGGCGGCGGGCTGGCGTTCCTGGTGTCGCTGCCGATCGCCCAGCACTGTCTGCTGGCGTACGGCGTGCAGTTCACCGATTTCCGGGTGGGGCTGCATTCCTTGGCGGGCTGCTTCCTGTACGGCGCGTTCGCCGCCAAGGTCCTGCTGGTCCGCCACGGCGGGCTGCCGCGCTGGGTCCTTCCGGTCGCGGGCGGCGCGCTGTTCTGCGCGATCGGCGTGCTCTGGTACACGGGGGCGCTCTGGTTCCTGAACGGCTACTCGGCCCCCGGACTCTGACCCCGCCGCCCGGGCGCCCGCCGCGCGCCCGGCCCCTGCTGACGGCGCCGCCCGCCCGGGACTCGTTCCCCGAGCGGGCGGCGCCGTCGTCGGGCGTCGGTGCGGCTGCTCGTTCAGTGCGGCTACTCGTTCAGTGCGGCTACTCGTCCGGTGCGGCTACTCGTCCGGTGCGGCTGCTCGTTGACAACGGCGGTCGCGCGGATGATCCTAAGCAAGCGCTTAGTCACCCCCACAGATCCCCTGCGAGGTGTCCCCGATGACCACCGCTCCGCCCGGCCTCGACCTCGAACGGCTGCGTGCCCACCTGGACGAGGCCCTGCCCACGCCGACCGCCGGACCGCTGCGGGCCCGGCTGTTCGAGGGCGGCCGGTCGAACCTCACGTACCTGCTGGACGACGGGGTGTCGCGCTGGGTGCTGCGCCGCCCGCCGCTCGGGCACGTCCTGGCGACGGCGCACGACATGGCGCGTGAGCACCGGGTGCTGTCGGCGCTCGCGCCCACCGCGGTGCCGGTGCCGCGGCCGGTGCTGCTGGTCGAGGACGCGTCGGTGGTCGGCGCGCCGTTCTACCTGATGGAGTACGTCGAGGGGACGGCCCACCGGGACGCGAAGACGCTGGCGGCCCTCGGCGAGTCGCGGGTGCACGCGCTGGGCCTGCGCCTCACCGACACCCTGGTGGCGCTGCACGCCCTGGACCCGGACGCGGTCGGGCTGGCCGGGTTCGGCCGCCCCGAGGGTTTCCTGGAGCGCCAACTGCGGCGCTGGGGCAAGCAGTTGGACGCCTCGCGGAGCCGCGAGGTGGCGGGCGTGGACGAGTTGCACGAGCGGCTGGCGCGCACCCTGCCGGACTCCCCCGCCCCGGCGCTGGTTCACGGCGACTACCGGCTGGACAACGTGCTGGTCGGCCCGGCCGACGAGATCACCGCGGTGCTCGACTGGGAGATGTCCACCGTCGGCGACCCGCTGACCGACCTCGGGCTGCTGGTGATGTACACCGAGCTGGCCCGCCGCTTCGACGGCGTGCTGCCGGGCGCGGCGCTGGCACCCGGGTTCCCGTCCACCGCCGAACTGGTCGGCCACTACGCCGCGGCCTCGGGGCGGGACGTCTCGGGGCTGGGCTGGTACGTGGGCTTCGCCTCGTTCAAGCTCGCGGTGGTGCTGGAGGGCATCCACTTCCGGTACACCCAGGGCGGCACGGTGGGCGCCGGGTTCGACCGGGTCGGTGAACTGGTGCCCGCTTTCGTGGAGTTCGGACTCGACGCGGTCAAGGAGAGCTGACATGGATTTCGCCTACGACGCCCGGACGGTCGAGCTGCTCGGCGAACTCGGTTCCTTCATGGACGAGTTCGTCTATCCGGCGGAGCCGGTGCTGGCCGAGCAGTTGGCCGATCCGAAGCGCGAGCCGTGGTCGATCCCGCCGGTGGTCGGCGAGTTGCGGGCCGCGGCGAAGGCCCGCGGCCTGTGGAACCTGTTCCTGCCGGGCGGGCTGGGGGCCGGGCTGACCAATCTGCAGTACGCGCCGCTGGCCGAACTCACCGGCCGCTCCATCCTGTTGGCGCCCGCCGCGGTGAACTGCGCGGCGCCGGACACCGGGAACATGGAGCTGCTGGCCCAGTTCGGCTCGGCGGAGCAGCGCGAGCGCTGGCTGGCGCCGCTGCTGGCCGGGGAGATCCGGTCCGCGTTCGCGATGACCGAGCCTGAGGTGGCCTCCTCGGACGCCACCAACATCACCACCCGGATCGAGCGGGACGGCGACGAGTACGTGGTCAACGGCCGCAAGTGGTACATCACCGGCGCGATGAACCCGGACTGCCGGGTCTTCATCGTGATGGGGAAGACCGATCCGCAGGCCCCCGTCCACCAGCAGCAGTCGATGATCCTGGTGCCCCGGGACACCCCGGGCGTCCGGGTGCTGCGCGGGATGCGGGTGTTCGGCTACGACGACGCGGACCACGGCGGGCACGCGGAGATCCTGTTCGAGGACGTGCGGGTGCCGGCGGCCAACCTGATCGGCGCGGAGGGGTCCGGATTCGCCATCGCCCAGGCCCGGTTGGGGCCGGGCCGGATCCACCACTGCATGCGGGCGATCGGAATCGCCGAGCGGGCCCTGGAGTTGACCTGTCGCCGGGTCAACTCGCGGATCGCGTTCGGCCGTCCGCTGGCCGACCAGGGCGTGGTGCAGGACTGGATCGCCGAGGCGCGGGTGCGGATCGAGCAGGCCCGGCTGCTGGTGCTGAAGACCGCCTGGCTGATGGACACCGTCGGCAACCGCGGCGCGCACACCGAGATCCAGGCCATCAAGATCGCGGTGCCGTCCACCGTGGAGTGGATCCTCGACAAGGCGGTCCAGGCGCACGGCGCGGCCGGCGTCAGCCAGGACACCGTGCTGGCCCAACTCTGGGCCGGGAACCGGACCCTGCGGCTGGCCGACGGGCCGGACGAGGTGCACAAGCGCTCGCTGGCCCGCCGGGAGCTCAAGCAGTACCGGTGACCGGTGCCGGCCGTACGCGCGCTCATGCGTACGGCCCTCGCCGCGCGAGACGTAGCCGGGGGCGGCCCGTTCGGGCCGCCCCCGGTTGCGTGTTCGGTGCTACGGCAGGATCGCGATCCGGCCGGTGGTGGAGCCGCCGGCGACCCGGTGCACGGCGTCGGCGGCCGCGTCGAGCGGGAGCCGCTCGGAGATCAGCGGGCGGACGACGCCCTTGGCGGCGAGGTCGGTCAGCTCCCGGTGGCAGGCGACCACGGCCGCCGGGTCCTGGACGTTGTACAGGTTCCAGTGCAGGCCGAGGACCGAGTAGTTCTTCACCAGGGCGTGGCCCAGCGGCGGCGCGGGGATCTCGCCGGACGCGAAGCCGACCACCACGATCCGCCCCTCGAAGGCGATGCACTTGGTGGAGCCGGTGTAGGCGGAGCCGCCGACCGGGTCGTAGACCACGTCCGCGCCGCGCCCGCCGGTGGCGTCCTTGACCGCGGCGACGAAGTCCTCGACCTTCCGGTCGATCACCACGTCGGCGCCCAACTGCCGTGCCACCTCGGCCTTCGCGGCCCCGCCGACGACGGCGATCACCGTCGCCCCGGCGGCCTTGCCGAGTTGCACGGCGGCGCTGCCGACGCCACCGGCCGCGGCGTGCACCAGCAGGGTCTCGCCGGGGGCGATCCGGGCCCGCCGGTGCAGCGCGAACCAGGCGGTCTGGTAGGCGATCAGCAGCGTGGCGGCCTCGGCGTCGTCCAGGCTGTCGGGGGCGGGCAGCGCGGCGGCGGCGTCCACCAGCGCGTACTCGGCGAAGGCGCCGGCGGGCAGCACCGCGGTGCCGATCACCCGCTCCCCCGCGCGCGGACCGTCGACCACCTCGCCGCAGAGCTCCAGGCCGGGGGTGAACGGCAGCGGCGGGCGGACCTGGTAGAGGCCCGCCGCCATCAGCGCGTCGGGGAAGTTGACCGCGGCGGCGCGGACCTTCACCAGCAGTTGTCCCTCGCCGGGGACGGGCTGCTCAAGGTTCTGACGGAGCGTCATGGCGTCGAGTGGACGGCCGAGTTCGGCGACCTGCCAGGCAATCATCGGGTCTCCTGTCGTGCCTCGATCTGCTGCTGGAGCCGGTTCATCCCGTGCAGCCAGCGGTCCGGGGTGGTGGCGCGGGCCGCATAGTACTCGGCGACCTCGGGGTGCGGCAGGATCAGGAACTCCCCTGCGGCGACGGCGCGCAGCGCGGCGTCCGCGACCTGCGCGGCCTCGATGGCGGCCGGGGCGAGCAGCAGTCGCCCGTACTCGCCGGTGCCCTCCAGCATCCGGGTGCGCACGCCCTGCGGGCAGAGCGCGTGCACCTGGACGCCGCGGTGCCGGTAGGTGGCGGACAGCCATTCGGCGAAGGCCAGGGCGCCGTGCTTGGTGACGGCGTACGGGGCGGAGCCGAGCATGGTGAGCAGGCCGGCCGCGGAGACGGTGGCCAGGAAGCGGCCCTCGCCGCGCTCCAGCCAGTCGGGGAGCAGCAGTTCGGCGGCCCGGACGTGGCCGAGCACATTGACCTGCCAGGCCTGGTCCCAGGCCGCGGGGCCGGCGTCGGCTCCGCCGGTGGTGGCCACGCCGGCGTTGGCGCAGTACAGGTCGATCGCGCCGAGCGCGGTGCGGGCGGTGTCGATCAGGGCGGCGACGCCCTCGGCGCTCGCGGCGTCGCCGGGGGCGGCGGTGCCGCCGATCTCGGCGGCGACCCGGCGGGCGGCGTCGGCGTCCACGTCGTTGACCACCACCCGGGCGCCGGCCTCGGCCAGCGCCCGGGCGAGCGCCTCGCCGATGCCCGCGCCGGCTCCGGTGACCACCACGCCCTTGCCGGCGAACAGTGCGGCCGGATCGGTGAGTCGACGGTCGGTCACAGCCCGCCGCCGAGGGTGACGCCGCCGTCCACCACCAGGGTCTGGCCGGTCATCCAGCCGGCGTCCGCGGAGAGCAGGAAGGCGACCGCGCCGGCCACGTCCTCGGGTAGGCCGAGCCGGCCCAGCGGGTAGGCGCGGATCACCTTCTCCTCGCGGCCCTCGTAGAGCGCCTCGGCGAACCGGGTCTTGACCACGCCGGGGGCGACCGCGTTGACCCGGATGTCGGGGCCGAGCTCGGCGGCGAGCTCCATGGTGAGGCGGATCAGCGCGGCCTTGGAGACGCCGTACATGCCGATGCCCGCGGAGGAGCGGATGCCCGCGATGGAGGCGACGTTGACCACGGCGCCGCCGTTCTCGCCCATCCAGGCGGCGTGCGCGCGGCGGGTCCAGGCCAGCGGGGCGAGCACGTTGACGGCGAGGATCTTGGCGGCGGCGAGCGGGTCGGTCTCCAGCACCGGGCCGTAGACCGGGTTGATGCCGGTGTTGTTGACCAGCAGGTCGAGCCGGCCGAAGGCCTCCAGGGTGCGGGCGACCGCGTCCTCCTGGTGCGCGGGGTCGTCGGACTTCCCGGCGACGGCGATGGCGTGGTCGGGCCCGCCGAGTTCGCGCACCGCCTCGTCCAGGGTCTCCTGTGTGCGGGCGGTGATGCAGACCTTGGCTCCGCGCTGGACCAGTTCGCGCGCGATGCCGAGCCCGATGCCGCGGCTCGCTCCGGTGACCACGGCCACCTGGCCCTTGAACGACAGTGTCATCGCCGTACCTCTCGGGGTGTTTCGCTGGATGAGCTCACGGGGGATGCTCGCATGACTAAGCGCTTGCTTAGCATCTTGGCGACGGGCGACACTGTCAACCGTCCGCCCCCGGCGCCGCCCGAGCCATCTGCGAGGATTGCCACCATGACCGACCCAGCGACCGCCGCACTCTGGCCCGGGGAGCGCACCGAGGCCGCCCGGCGACTGCTGCTGGCCGCCGTGGACTCCTTCGCCCGCCGCGGCTACCACGCCACCACCACCCGCGACATCGCCACCGCGGCCGGGATGAGCCCCGCCGCGCTGTACATCCACTACCCGTCGAAGGCCGCGCTGCTCGCCGAGATCTCCCGCACCGGCCACCAGGCCACCCTGGACCTGGTCGAGCGGGCGGAGGCCTCCACCACCGACCCGGTGGAGCAGATGCGCACCCTGGTGGAGTCCTTCACCACCTGGCACGCCCGCGGCCACACGGTCGGACGGATCGTCAACCTCGAACTGCACGCACTGCCCGAGGAGGACTTCGCGGCCGTCGCCGAACTGCGGATCCGGATCGAGGAGACGGTGCAGCGGATCATCGCCCGCGGGGTGGCGGAAAGCCTTTTCCAGGTGCCCGACCAGCGCATCGCCGCCCGCGCGGTGACCTCGCTCGGCATCGACGTCTCCCGCTGGTACACCGAGCGCAGCAGCGAGTCCCCGGAGGATCTCGGCCGCCACTACGGGCAACTGGTGCTGCGCATGCTGGGCGCCCCGGTCACCGACTGACAGTGATGATGTTCCTGGTGATGTTGCCAGCGAGTCTGACCCATCGACTGACTGACGCCTCGGCTGTCCTGTTTGCGATTTGTCGGCTCGTTGGCGACGTCATCATGCACGCGGCCGGACGGGCGTTTGTGACTTCATAGGAGCCTGGCCAGAGGCCCCGTCACTGTCTTGTCCACCCGTCCGACCGGCGCGTGCCGCCCTCGGCTCGGACAAGCGACTAGGACGGACATGACCAGCATGACGCACGACGGTTCGGGGATCACCGGCGGAGTCGACACTCACGGCCTGACCCACCATGCGGCGGTCATCGACCTTCTTGGCCGGCATCTCGCCGATCGGGAGTTCCCGGCCACCGTCAGCGGCTACCGGGA
>NZ_JBSFXE010000026.1:0-120096 GCF_053595195.1 Kitasatospora sp. NPDC002522 | reverse complement strand
GCGAGCGGGCCGAGCACCGCGACGCGCAGCGGGCCGGCGGTGGTGTCGAGCGGCAGCATGCCCTGGTTCTTCAGCAGCACGATCGACTCGGTGGCCGCCTCGCGGGCCAAGGCGCGGTGCGGGGCGCTGTCGATCACCTCGGCGCCGATGCCCGCGTACGGGTCCAGCTCGGGGTCGAACTCGCCGAGGCGCAGGCGCAGTTCGAGCTGGCGGCGGACCGCCCGGTCGACGTCCTCGGCGGTGATCAGGCCGCGCTGCAGGGCTTCGCGCAGCCGGCCGACCACCGTCTCGCTGTCCTCGCCGTGGTCGGTGAAGGAGTCGATGCCGGCCTTCAGCGCCGCCGCGTGCGACTCGGCGTGGTCGTCGAAGTAGTGCTCGGGGTCGACCAGGTTGGACGGGGCCTCCGCGTCGGAGACCACGAACAGCTCGTGCCCGGTCGGCTCGGCCCAGCGGCGCAGTTCGGTCTCCAGCAGCGGGGAGACGTGGCAGGGGCGGCCGTTGACCAGGTTGTAGGCGGCCATCACGCCGGTCGCGGCGCCGGAGGCGACGACCGGCCGGAACGCGGCGAGGTCGTACTCGTGCAGGACCCGGGGGCGCAGGCCGGAGGAGGTGGTGCAGCGTTCGTCCTCGTTGTTGTAGGCGAGGAAGTGCTTGAGCACGGGCGCCGCGCGCAGGTAGTCGGGGTGGTCGCCGGCCAGGCCGCGGCAGAACGCCTCGCCGACCCGGGCGGTGTGCACCGGGTCCTCGGAGTAGCCCTCCTCGTTGCGGCCCCAGCGCGGGTCGCGCAGCAGGTTCAGCACCGGCGCCCAGGCCTGCAGGCTGTTGGGCCCGCGGTCGGGGGCGACCGCCGGGGGGCGCTGGTGGTGGAACGCCCGCAGCTCGGTCGAGACCGCCTCGGCGACCCGGCGGACCAGGTCCTCGTCCCAGCTCGCGCCGAGGCCGACCGCCTGCGGGAAGGAGGTGGCCACGCCCAGCCAGGACACCCCGTGCAGGGCCTCGGCGCCGGTGCGGAACGCGGCAACTCCCAGGCGGGGGACGGCCGGTGCGTACTGGTGCAGCATCGCCAGCCGCTCGTCGGGAGCGAGCCGGTCGAGCAGGTCGTCGACGCGCTTGTCCAACGGTAGCGCGGGATCCCGGAACGGGAACAGGCCGGTGGCGGGCGTGGGCGTGGCACTCACGTGGGTAGACCCCTCGGGCAGATGGTCGAGGCTCGTTCGTCGAAGCCCATCGACGCTGACATGGCGCGCTCGTACGTGTCAACAGCCTTGCTGTGCCTGGAATTTATATTTGTTCAGGCCCTTGTCGAACCGGTAACCCATCGTTAGTGTCACCGAAACATCCAAGCGATTCGACAGTTTGCTGGAGAAGGGCCGCGCCATGAGACAAGGGTTGAACCGCCGAAGTTTCCTCAGCTCCGCCGCCACGGTCGCGGGGGCCGCCGCGATGGCGCCCCTGCTGTCCGCCTGCGGGGGCGGAGGCGGCAAGCACAAGGCCGGTGCCAACACCGAGCAGGGCCTGAAGGCCGCACTGCCCGCGTTCGTGCCCAACACCGCGGTGCCCGCGGACATCCCCGGAGTGTCGGGCGGCAGCAACGGCGCCGTGACCGACCCCGGGTTCCTCACCTACCCGGCGAACCCGGTCGCCACCGTCTCGGGCGTCCCCGGCAAGGGCGGCAGCTACACCGCCGTCACACCGTTGTGGGGCACCGTCCCGCCGGCCGGCAACTCCTTCTACGCGGCGATGAACAAGGCGCTGGGCGTCTCCTTCGAGATGAAGCCGGCCGACGGCAACAACTACAACACCATCATCCCGACCATGACGGCCGCCAAGAAGCTGCCCGACTGGATCAACCTACCGGCCTGGTGGAACTCCAACTTCAACACCGGCGGCCTCGCCGACTCCCAACTCGCCGACCTGACGCCCTACCTGGCCGGCGACAAGATCAAGAAGTACCCGAACCTCGCCGCCCTGCCCACCGGCGCCTGGCAGACGGGCGTGTGGGGCGACAAGCTCTACGGCATCCCCTGCTTCTCCACCGCCATGCCGCTCCCGGGCGCGGTCTTCTACCGCCGCGACCTGCTGGAGGCCAAGGGCATCACCGCCGACCAGGTCAAGTCCGCCGACGACCTGATGAACCTCGGCAAGGAGCTCACCGACGCCAAGGGCGGCGTGTGGGCCTTCGACGACGTCTGGACCTACCTGTCGATCGCCTGGGGCATCCCCGCCAAGTGGATCCTCAAGGACGGCAAGCTGGTCCACAAGTACGAGATGCCGGAGTTTCTGGAGGCGCTGGACTGGCACTACAAGCTGGCCACCTCCGGCTACCTGCACCCCGACGCGATCGCCGGCAACAACGCCGACGGCGGCACCCGCTTCTACGCCGGCAAGACCCTGATCGGCGGCGGCGGCCTCGGCGCCTGGAACCTCGCCGACCACCAGTCCGGCATCGCCGCCAACCCGGCCTACCGGCGCGGCGCGTTCAACATCATGACCGCCTCCGGCACCGGCACCCCGCAGATCTTCATGGGCTCCTCGTCCAGCATGCTGAGCTACCTCAACGCGAAGCTGAGGCCGGAGCAGATCGAGGAGCTGCTCGCCGTCGCCAACTACCTGGCCGCGCCGTACGGTTCGGCCGAGTACACGCTGGTCAACTTCGGCGTCGAGGGGGTCCACTACAACCGGGTGAACGGTGTGCCCACCGCTACCGAGGAGGGCAAGAAGGACGTCCAGGCGACGACCTTCCCGTTCCTGGCCGCCCCGCCCTCGGTGATCTCCAACCCCGGCGGCGACCAGGTCACCAAGGACTTCACCGCCTGGCAGGCCGCCAACGTCAAGACCCTCTACAAGCCGCTGTTCTGGAACATGAACCTCAGCATGCCGCAGACGATGGCCACCGCCGACAGCGGACAGGCCGTCGAGGACACCATCAAGGACTGCTACCACGGCAAGAAGAAGGTCTCGGACGTGCAGGCCGCCATCTCCACCTGGAAGTCCAACGGCGGTGACCGGCTGAAGGAGTGGATGACCGACAACGTCCTGAACAAGTACGGAACCGGGCAGTGAGCGCCGCGCGGTCGGAGCGGGGCGGAACCGGCAAGCTGCTGAACTGGCGGACGAGACTGCGGCGCGACAAGTCGCTGCTGCTGATGACCGTGCCCGCCGTGGTCCTCCTGCTGGTCTTCAACTACGCGCCGCTGTTCGGCCTGGTCACCGCGTTCCAGTACTACGACCCGCTGGTAGGCGTGCGCGACAGCGAATGGGCCGGCCTCGCGCAGTTCCAGCAGCTGTTCAACGACCCCCTGTTCTGGGGGGCGTTGAGGAACACCCTGTGGCTCAGCTTCGTCCAACTGGTGCTGTTCTTCCCCGTCCCGGTCGCGCTGGCCCTGCTGCTCAACACGGTGCTCAGCGAACGACTGCGGAACTTCATCCAGTCCGTGGTCTACCTGCCGCACTTCTTCTCCTGGGTGCTGGCCATCACCATCTTCCAGCAGATGCTCGGCGGCGCCGGGATCCTCAACCACTTCCTGCGCCAGCACGACATGCAGCCCTGGGACATCACGACCAACCCGCACACCTTCGCGCTGCTGGTCACCTCCCAGGCGGTGTGGAAGGAAGCCGGCTGGGGGATCATCGTCTTCCTCGCCGCCCTCGCCGCGATCAACAGCGAACTGTACGAGGCCGCCGCGGCGGACGGCGCCGGACGCTGGCGCCGGATGTGGCACATCACGCTGCCCGGCCTGCGCGGCGTGATCGTGCTGATGCTGGTGCTGCGCCTGGGCAACGCGCTGTCGGTCGGCTTCGAGCAGTTCCTGATCCAGCGCGAGGCGGTCGGCCACGAGACCGCCGACGTGCTGGACACCTTCTCCTTCTACTACGGCATCACCAACGGCAACTACAGCTTCGGCGCGGCGGCCGGCCTCTTCAAGAGCGTCATCTCGCTACTGCTGATCTGGGGCGCCAACAAACTGGCGCACGCCTTCGGCGAGGACGGGTTGTACCGGAAATGACGAACGCTCACCCCACACTCCGCTCCGGCGCCGCCCACGCCGCCTCCCGGCCGGTGCGGACCGGCCGCCGCGCCCGGGCCCGGGCCGGGCGGGCCCCTTGGGAGGAACCGCCCACGGTCATCGGCCAGACCGCCAAGGGCATCACCCTGACCGGCGTCCTCGCGGTGGTCGTCGTGCCGCTCTGGATCATCGTGCTGACCAGCTTCTCCACCCCCGGCGCCGTCAACCGGGCCGGCGGGCTGGTGATCTGGCCCGACGGCCTCAGCACGGAGGCCTACCGGCAGATGCTCGGCGACGGCACGGTGCGCACCGCGCTGATGGTCAGCCTGGGCATCACCCTGGTCGGCACCGCCGTGTCGATGGTGGTCTCGGTGCTCTGCGCGTACGGGCTGTCGCGCTCGCGCTCGCTCGGGCACCGCACGATCCTCAGCCTGCTGATCGTCACGATGTTCGTCAGCGGCGGCCTGATCCCCAGCTTCCTGGTGGTCACCGGCCTCGGCGGCTACGGCCAGTGGTGGTCGCTGATCCTGCCCAGCGCGGTGTCGGTGTTCAACATCCTGGTGCTGCGCGCCTTCTACTCCACCACCTCCAGCGACCTGATCGACGCCGCCCGGATCGACGGCGCGGGCGACTGGCGGATCCTGTGGTCCGTCGTGCTGCCCACCTCCCGGGCCGTCACCGCGGTGATCGCCCTGTTCTACGGCGTCGGCTACTGGAACTCCTTCTTCAACGTGATGCTCTACATGCCCACCGACGCCCAGAAGTGGCCGCTGCAGTACGTACTGCTGACCTACGTCAACCGTGGCAACGGCCTGCCCGGATCCGTGAACTCCGGCTTCGGCAGCACCCATGCGCAGACCGCGCCGCTGTCCCTGCAGATGGCCGTCGTGGTCCTGACCCTGGTCCCGCTGCTGCTGGTCTACCCGTTCATGCAGAAGCACTTCCGGGCCGGTGTGCTCACCGGCGCGATCAAGGGCTGAGCCGACACACACCGAAGGAAGTGGACCGATGGTGACCCTCGTCGATGTGGCCAGGTATGCGGGCGTGTCCGCCAGTACCGTGAGCTATGCGCTGAGCGGGAAGCGATCGATCTCGCGGAAGACCCGCGACCGCATCGAGCAGGCGATCGCCACGCTCGACTACCACCCCAACGCGGGTGCGCGGGCGCTGGCCGGGAAGCGGTCGCACATCATCGCCCTGATGGTGCCGCTGCACACCGAGGTGCACGTGCCGACCATGATGGAGATCGCCATCGCGGTCACCGTGGCGGCCCGCGAGCACGGCTACGACGTGCTGCTGCTCACCAACGACGAGGGCCCCGACGGCGTCCAGCGGGTCGCCGCCAGCGGCCTGGCCGACGGCGTCATCCTGATGGACGTCCGCCTGGACGACGAGCGCGTCCCCGTGCTGCACGCACGGGGCGTGCCCGCCGCGCTGATCGGCCTGCCCGCCGACCCGGCCGGACTGTCCTGCGTCGACCACGACTTCGCCACCGCGGGCGCCCTGTGCGCCGACCACCTCGCCGACCTCGGCCACCGCGACGTCGCCTTCATCGGCTACGGCAGCGCCGTCTACCAGCGCCACGCCGGCTACGCCGAACGCACCCTGACCGGCTTCCGGGAACGCGCCGAGGCCCGCGGCCTGCGGTCCTTGCACCGCCCCTGCGAGGGCACCTACGAGTCCACCGCCGGCACCCTGGCCAGGATCCTCGCCGACCGCCCCGACACCACCGCCTTCGTGGTCCAGAACGAACGCGCCATCGGCCCGCTGCTCTCCCTGCTCCGGGCCGGCGGGCGGACTGTCCCGGAGGACGCCTCGGTGATCGCGATCTGCCCCGACGTCCTGGCCGAACAGCACTCCCCCCGCCTCACCTCCGTCTCCAGCCCGAAGAAGGAACTCGGCCAACTCGCCGTCGACCAGGTCATGGCCAGGATCGACGCGCACGCCGAGGCCCGCGACCCGGAGGACCGACTCCTCCTGATGCCACCGGAACTGGTGGTCCGCGAAAGCACCGCCCCGGCCCCGCGCCGCACCTGACACACCGGCCGCGGCCGGCAACGCGCGAGCCGCCCCCGACGTGTCTCTCCGCCGAAGGAGGGCATCATGACCGACCCGCACGAGACGATCCGCTGGGGCCACGACGCCCTGGAGCTGGAGATCGCCCTGGACGACCAGGGGGCCGCTCGCCTGGTCCGGCTCGGCGCACCGGGAGAGGGGAGCACCGCCCCGCGCCCCGGCGCACCGCTGCCGCTGGTGGAGGTGACGACCGCCGGCCTCGGCCGCTACTGGTCGGGCCGACACCTCGTCAACACCGTCCTCGGCGCGCGCCTGCGCCACCGCTCGCACCACGCTGCCCGGGACGGCGACCAGCACGTGCTCACCGTCGAACTCCACGAGCCGGAGACCGGCTTGACCGCCGTGGCGGTCTACCGGTCGACGGACGGCCTGCCGGTGCTGCGCAGCGAAGTCCTGCTGCGCAACGAAGGGTCGCGGACGCTGCACCTGGAGTCGGTCGGCTCGCTCGTGACGGGTGGTCTGACCGGAGGCGCTCCGACTGCCCTGGACGATGCCGAGCTGCTGTGGGCGGAGAACGAGTGGTTCGCCGAATTCCGCTGGCAGCGCGAGCCGCTACGGGCGTCCTCGCCGGAGCGCAGCGGCCGCTTCCACACGACCGCCGGCCGCAGCACCCGTGTCGTGGCCGGGCAGGGCGTGTGGTCCAGCTGCGGCCGGCTGCCGATGGGCGGACTGACGGACCGTCGGTCCGGGCGGACCTGGCTGTGGCAGATCGAGCACAACGGCGGTGGCTGGCGCTGGGAGTGCGGGGTGCGCGACGACACCGCGTACGCCGCACTGTACGGCCCGAACGACGCCGACCACGGCTGGCGCCACCCGCTGGAGCCCGGCGCGGAGTTCCGCACCGTGCCGGTGGCTCTCGCGCTCTCCTCGGACGGTGGTCCGGACGGCGCCTTCGCCGCCCTGACCCGCTACCGCCGCGCCACCCGCCGCCCGCACCGGGACCACACCGAGCTGCCGGTGATCTTCAACGACTACATGAACTGCCTGATGGGCGACCCCACGTCGGACAAGCTGCTGCCGCTGGTGGACGCCGCCGCCGACGCCGGCGCGGAGTACTTCGTCATCGACGCCGGCTGGTACGCCGAGCAGGACGACAACTGGTGGGAGAGCGTCGGGGCGTGGCAACCCTCGGTCTCCCGCTTCCCCGGGCCGGGCGGGATCCACCAGGTGCTGGACCGCATCCGCGAGCGCGGCATGGTGCCCGGCCTGTGGCTGGAGCCGGAGGCGGTCGGGGTGTCCAGCCCGCTGGCGAAGTCACTGCCCGAGGAGGCGTTCTTCCGGCGCGACGGGCAGCGGATCGAGGAGGGCGGCGGCCGCCACCACCTCGACCTGCGTCACCCCGCGGCCCGGGCGCACCTGGACGCGGTGGTGGACCGCCTGGTCGGCGACTGGGGCGTCGGCTACCTGAAACTGGACCACAACACCGACCCCGGCTCCGGCACCAGCGCCCACCCCGGGGAGGCCCCGGCGGCCGGTCTGCTCGGCCACAACCGGGCCCAACTCGACTGGCTGGACGGCCTGTTGGACCGGCACCCCGAGCTGGTGCTGGAGAACTGCGCGTCCGGCGGCATGCGGCTCGACCACGCGCTGCTGTCCCGGATGCAGGTGCAGTCCACCAGCGACCAGCAGGACCTGCTGCGCTACGCCCCGATCGCTGCTGCCGCCCCGACCGCGGTCACTCCCGAGCAGAGCGCTTGCTGGGCGTACCCGCTGCCCGAGGACTCGCTCGACGAGGTGGCGTTGACCATGGCGAACGCGCTGCTCGGCCGCATCCACCTGTCCGGTCGGCTCACCGAACTCGCCCCGGAAGCACGGGACTTGGTACATGAGGCGGTCGCCGTCCACAAGTCGATCCGGGCCGACCTGCCGACGGCGCTGCCCGCCTGGCCGCTCGGGCTCCCGGGCTGGGAGGACGCGTGGATCGCCCTGGCGCTCCACACCCCCGCCACCACCTACGTCACCGCCTGGCGGCGCTCCGGCGAGGAGGCCGCCAGGGATCTCCCCCTGCCGCACCTGGCCGGCGCCGATGTCCGGGTCGAGGTGCTCTACCCGGCGGGCGGCAAGGCCTCCACCGCCTGGCGCGCCGAGACCGGTGACCTCACCCTGACCCTGCCGGCCGCCCCGTCCGCCGTCCTGCTGCGCCTCACCGAGGACCCGTCCGGCAGGAGTTGACGATCCATCAGGGGATCGCGCGTCCGGACCGCCGGCGTCCGACCGACCGGACCGGGTGCTCATCTGTCATGCCCAGATCACGCCCAACCCTGCACCGAAGCCCCGAAAGGAACCGACCGCGTGTCAGACCAGCCCCAGCCGACCGGCACCGTCCCCAACCCGGTGATCCCCGGCTTCCACCCCGACCCCAGCGTCTGCCGCGTGGGCGACGACTACTACCTCGCCTGCTCCAGCTTCGAGTACTTCCCCGGCATCCCCGTCTTCCACAGCCGCGACCTGGTCCACTGGCGGCAGATCGGCAACGCCCTGGACCGCCCGAGCCAGCTGCGGCTCCCGCTCGACAAGCCCTCCTCCGGCGGGATCTACGCCCCCACGCTGCGCCACCACGACGGCCGGTTCCACCTGATCGTCACCAACGTCAGCGACCGCGGCAACATGCTCCTCACCGCCACCGACCCGGCCGGTCCGTGGTCCGACCCGGTCCACATGCCCGGAGTCCCCGGGATCGACCCGGACCTCGCCTGGGACGAGGACGGCACCTGCTGGGTCACCGTGGCCGGCGTCTCGCAGGTCCGGCTCGACCCGACGACCGGCGAGGTCCTCGGCGAGCCGCAGCGGATCTGGTCCGGCACTCCCGGCACCCTCGCCCCCGAGGCCCCGCACCTGTACCGGATCGGCGAGTACTGGTACCTGATGATCGCCGAGGGCGGCACCGAACGCGGCCACGGCGTCTCCGTCGCCCGCGGCCGAACCCCGTCCGGGCCGTTCGAGCCCTGCCCGCACAACCCGGTCCTGACCCACCGCAGCACCGCCCGCCCCGTCCAGAACACCGGCCACGCCGACCTCGTCCAGGCGCCCGACGGCTCCTGGTGGATGGTGCTGCTCGCCGTGCGGCCGCGCGGCGGCACCCCTGGCTGGCACGTGCTCGGCCGGGAGACCTTCCTCACCCCGGTCGAGTGGGTGGACGGCTGGCCGGTGGTCGGCGAGGTCACCCTCGAACTGCCCACCCCCTCTTGGCCGTTGCACCCAGTGCCGGAGGTGCCGGCCCGGGACGACTTCGACCAGGCCGAGCTGGACCGGCAGTGGATCTCGGTGCGCGAGCGCCCGGAGCAGCTGTGCACCACGAAGGAACGTTCCGGCTGGCTGACCCTCCGCGCCGCCGGCGCCTCCCTCGACGAGCCCGACGCGGTGTTCGTCGGCCGCCGCCAGCAGCACCTCGCCTGCCGCGCCCGCACCCTGATCGACCCCACCGACGGCCGCGGCGGCCTGGCCGTCCGGCTGGACGAGGAGCACCACTACGAGATCGAAGCAGGCGGCGGCGAGGTGAAGGTCCTCGCCCGGGTCGGCTCGCTGCGGAGCGAGGTCGCCTCCGTGCCGGTGCCCACCGGAGCGGTGGTGCTCGGCCTGGAGATCGCCCCGGAGCCCCCGCGCGGCGCACGGACCGGACCGGACACCCTCTCCTTCGGCATCGAGGAGCCGGACGGCACCTTCACCGTGCTCGCCTCGCTCGGCGGCCGCTACCTGTCCACCGAGGTCGCCGGCGGCTTCACCGGCCGGGTCATCGGCATGTACGCCGCGGCCGGGACGGTCCACTTCGACCGGTTCGACTACGAAGCCATTCCGCTTCCCTGACCACCCGTCAGCTCTTCATCACTCCGCGCGAAAGGGACTACTCGTGAACGACGCACAGCAGACCGCACACCCGCGCAGCCGCCGACTCCGGTGGACGGCCGGCCTCGTGGTGGCCCTGGTCACCGCGGGCAGCCTCGCCGGCGGCACCGCGGTCGCCGCACCGGCCGACCACGCCAAGGACCGGCCCCGGCCGGTCCGGGTCCCGACCGACCCGATGGCCGCCGTGGCCCAGATGCAGCCCAGCTGGAACCTCGGCAACACCTTCGACGCCCTCCCCGACGAGACCTCCTGGGGCAACCCGCTCACCACCAAGGCCACCTTCGACGGCCTCAAGGCGCAGGGCTTCCGCAGCGTCCGCATCCCCGTCTCCTGGTACCCGCACCAGTCCGCCACCGCCCCCTACACCATCGACGCGGCGTGGATGGCGCGGGTCAAGCAGGTCGTCGACTGGGCCCTGGCGGACGGCCTCTACGTCGAGATCAACGTCCACCACGACTCCTGGCAGTGGATCGCGAACATGTCCGCCGACCACGACAACGTGCTGGCGCGGTTCGACGCGACCTGGCAGCAGATCGCCGCCGCCTTCAAGGACGAGCCGCGTGCGCTGCTGATGGAAAGCATCAACGAGCCGCAGTTCTCCAACGCGACCGACGCCCAGAAGACCCAGTACCTGCGGGAGCTCAACACCTCGTTCCACCGCATCGTCCGGGGCAGCGGCGGCCAGAACAAGGACCGCCTGCTCGTCCTGCCCTCGGAGGAGACCAACAACGCCCAGCACTGGCTCGACGACCTGTCGACCACGATGAACACGCTGCACGACCGCAACCTGGTCGCCACCGTGCACTACTACAGCTGGTACCCGTTCAGCGTGAACATCGCCAACGGCCCGACCTACGACGCCACGGCCCAGGCCGATTTGCACGACGGCTTCGCCCGGGTGCACAACACCTTCGTCGCCAAGGGCGTCCCCGTCTACCTCGGCGAGTTCGGCCTGCTCACCTCGCCCTACTCCGGCGTGGTCGAGCGCGGGGAGATGCTGAAGTACTTCGAGCACGTCAGCTACGAGGCGCGGGCCAACGGCATGACCACCGCCGTCTGGGATGCCGCCAACGACTTCCTGAACCGCTCCACCATGCAGTGGATGGTCCCCGAGATGAAGGCCCTGATCCAGACCTCCTGGCGGACCCGCTCGGGCACCGCCTCCTCCGACAACGTCTTCGTGCCGGCCTCCGGTGCCATCCCGGCGCAGACCATCACCCTGAACCCCAACGGGCTCTCGTTCGCGGGGTTGTGGCAGGGCGACACCCCGCTGACCCCGTCCCTCGACTACACCCTCAGCGGCGACCGGCTCACCCTGACCGCCGACGCCCTCACCCGGTTGGCGGGCGACCGCGCCACCGGCGTCAACGCCACCCTCGAGGTCCGCTACTCCAACGGCGTCCCGTGGAAGCTCTTCGTGCGCTCCTACGGCCAGGCAGTGCTGTCCGATGCCACCGGCACCATCGACGGGCTCACCATCCCGACCCGGTTCAACGGTTCCCTGATGGCCAACGTCGAGTCCACGTACGCCGACGGCACCGCCGCCGGCCCGGCCTCCTGGACCACCTACCAGTCCTTCGACAACTACCGCGCCGACTACGTCGCCGACACCACCACCGTCAAGGCCGACTTCCTCAAGTCGCTCAAGGACGACGCCCCCGTGACGCTCACCTTCCGCTTCTGGACCGGTGCCACCGTCACCTACCACCTCACCAAGTCCGGCACCACGGTCACCGGCACCGCCTCCTGACACACCACCAGGAGACCCCGGCGGGGCCGGGGTCTCCTGGTGTTCGAGGGGACGTCCGACCGAGGGCCGGAGGTCGTCGCGGTCGGCCCGGGCGCCGACCGGGTACGCGTCGGCGACCGTGTCGCCTCCACGCTCTTCCCGTCCTGGCAGGACGGCCCCTTCGCGGTCGAGCACCTCGCACAGCGCGGCGGCTCCCTGGACGGCCTGCTCACGGAGTTCGCGCTGCTCGACGCGGACTCCCTGGTGGCCGTCCCGGCGCACCTGTCGTACGAGGAGGCGGCGACCCTGCCGTGTGCGGCGGTCACGGCGTGGAACGCGCTCACCGGCGGCGGAGCGGGCCTTGGGCCCGGCCACACCGTCGTCGTACAGGGCTCCGGCGGTGTCTCCCTCTTCGCGCTCCAGTTCGCCAAGGCGCTGGGCGCGCGCGTGATCGCGACGACCAGCAGTCCCGCCAAGGCCGCGCGGCTGCGCGACCTCGGCGCGGACGAGGTCGTCGACTACTCAGCCACGCCCGACTGGGCCGCCGAGGTCCGCACGCTCACCAGCGGGCGGGGCGCCGACCACATCGTCGACGCCGCGGGCCTGCTCCGCGAGTCGGTCCGGGCCATCGCCATGACGGGCACGATCGCGTGCGTCGGTTTCGTCGGCGGAGCCGCCGTGCCCCTCGATCCCAGCGCCCTGTTCGCCTCCAACGCGACCGTCCGGACCGTCGCCGTCGGAAGCCGTGCGCAGTTCACCGCGATGAATGCCTTCATCGCAACGCACGGGCTGCGGCCGGTGATCGACCGTGTCTTCCCGTTCGACGCGGCCGTGGACGCCTACCGCTACTACATGACGGGCGGTCCGTTCGGAAAGATCGTCGTCAACCGCTCCGACACCTCCGCGCGGGTCGGGCGGCAGGGCTGACCGGCTGCAGGGCTGACGGTCGGTCAACACCCCGGTCGGCGAGGCGGCGTCAGGTCGGAGCGCCGATCGCCGGCGGGGTGGTCAGTCGACCGCGACGGTGTCCTGCGCGGCGCCGACGCGCCAGGCGCCGTGCTCCTTGACCAGGACGTCTAGCACCGTGGCGGTCGGGGGCTGGTCAGGGAACGGGGATCCGGTCCGGGGCCGGGGCCTGGACCGAGGTGGTGGGGCCGTGGCGCGGGGTGGGCCGCAGCGGCCACCAGAGGGTGCGGCCCAGGAGGGCGGCCACGGCGGGGACCAGGACCAGCGAGAGGACGACGGCGGAGAGCAGGATGCCGAGCGTCAGCGCGAAGGCGACCTGCTCGCTGCCCGGGGTGGTCGCGAGGGTGGCGAAGGAGCCGGCCAGCACCAGGCCCGCCGTGGCGATCGCCGGGGCGGTGTGGCGGACGGCTCGGGCCACCGCGCCGCGGACCGGCCCGGGGTGCTGCGTCTCCTCGCGGATCCGGTCGGTGATGAGGATGTTGTAGTCGGTGCCCAGGGCCACGACGAACAGGAACAGCACCAGCGGGAGGGTGAAGCTGACACCGGGCTTGTCCAGCAGGTGCTGGAACACCAGGGTCGAGGCGCCGAGGGTGGCGGCGAAGCCGAGCCCGACGGAGAGCATCAGCACCACCGGGGCGAGCAGGCTGCGCAGGAGCAGCAGCAGGATCAGGGCGATCAGGGCGGCCGCGACCGGGAAGACGATGGTCAGGTCGTGGTCGACGGCGCGGGAGATGTCGGCGAAGATCGCCGCCGTGCCGCCCACGTGGGCGCTCGTCCCGGCCGGGGTGTGCGCGGTCACCGCGGCGCGGACCGGGCCGGAGGCCAGGTCGCGGGCCCGCTGGCTCTGCGGCTCGGCGGTCAGGAAGAGGTCGATCCGGGCGGCCCGGTGGTCCGCGTTCAGGACGGTGCCGCCCACCTGGCCGACGCCCTCGACCTGGCCGAGCGCACGGGAGAGGCCCTCGAGCCGGCGGGCGTCCAGGGTGGCGCCGTCGGTGGCGGTGACGTAGACGCTGGTCGGGTCGGACACGCCGGCCGGCAGCGCGCGGGAGATCTCCGTGGCGGTCACGGCCGCCGGCGTCCCGGAGCCGCCGCCCTGCCCGTAGTCCATCCGGATCCCGGCCATCCCCGCGGCCAGGGCGCCGAGCAGCACGACGGAGGCGCCGAGCATCGCCAGCGGACGGCGGGCGACCAGGGCGCCGTAGCGGGCGGCGACGCCTTCGCGCGGTTCCCGGCGCAGGCTGCGGGAGGGCCAGAACATCCGGCGGCCGCAGGCGGCGAGCAGGGCCGGCATCAGGGTGAGGCTGCCCAGCAGCATGACCAGGACGGCGACGGCGATGGCCGGGCCGAGCGACCGGAACTGGCCGAAGCTCGCGACGCCCAGCGTCGCGAAGGCGGCCACGATGGTCAGCGCCGCCGAGGTGATCGCCGTGCCGACCCGGCCGGACACCTCGGCGGCGGCCTCGCGGGCGGGCTGGTCGGGCCGGGCCCGCAGCTGCTCGCGGAACCGGAAGAGCAGGAACAGCAGGTAGTCGATCCCGATGCCGAGCAGCACCACGGCGATCAGACCCGGGGTGGAGGCGTCCAGCTTGAGTCGGGTGAGCGCCGCGGCGCCGGCCACGGCCCCGTTGGCCGCGCCGCTGATCATGGCGACGGCGAGCAACGGCAGCAGCGCGGCGAGCACGCTGCGGAACACCAGGACGTTGAGCAGCACGATCAGGCCCATCACCAGGGCGCCGCCGATCGTCGTGGCGGTCCGGTTGGCGTCGGCGGTGTCGGCGGCCTCGGCCAGGCCGCCGGTGAAGCCGGTGCGCATCCCGGCCTCGCCGAACTGCGCGCGGGCACCGTCCCGGAAGGCGCGGTAGACGCTCTGGACGCCTTGGTCCGTGGCGTTCCCGGTCAGCTCGGCGGAGAGCAGTTCGAAGCTCCGGTCGGGGGCGACCATCGCCGGCGCGACCCGGGGGGTCTGGGAGTGGTCGGGCACCAGGAACTCCGGCTCGTCCTCCTTCCGGGGCATGACCACCCGGCGCTGCCCGAGCTTCGCCGCCTCCGCCTCGATCCGCTGCTGGTCGGCGGGGGTGAGGGCCTTGCCGTCGGTGCGGGCGACCAGCACCGTCACCGTGCTGGCGTCGGGCTTCACCCCGAACTGCTCCTCGGCGATCCGCAGCGCCGCGGCCGAGTCGTAGCTGCTGGGCAGGAAGTCGCCACTCTGCGACTGGGTGACGCGGGAGATCAGCATCGGGCTCAGCACGCCCAGCCCGATGCCCAGCACCACCCAGAGGGCGATCACCTTCCAGGCGTGTCTGGTGGAAAATCGGGTCAGTGCGCGGATCACGGTGTCCTCCGGCTGATGGACGCGAACGTCGGCTTCGGTACCGGGGGTTCCCGGCCGGTTTCCAGACCATCAGGTGAGAGGGGTGCCGGGCGTCCGGGCAGCGGACGATCCGGGGTCGGGGCCCCGCTCCCCCGGCCGGCCCGGAACCAGGACCGTGGTCCTGGTTCCGGGCCGGTCGCTCTCGGCCGCGGGGACCACGCCCGGCCCGGCGGGGCGATGCCAGAATGGGGGCATCATGGCTGATCAGCCCGGGAGGACCGAGATGAACGGGCGTCAGCGCCCCGGAGCGGACGCGGCAGCGCCGCCGAGCCGGACGGACGACGGCACGCCGAGCCGGACGGACGGCGGCGCGCCGGGACGGACGGACGGCAGCCCGTGGAGTCAACCCGACGCCTTGGTGGCCGTCACCGCCGGCGTGCTCGACCTGGTCGCCTACCTGCTCGTCAACCAGGTGGACGGCAGCCGCGGCGTCACCGCGTCGGGCTTCGTCCTCATCGTCCTGTCGAGCCTGCCCCTGCTCGCCCGGCGGCATCGTCCGGCGCTGGTGCTCTACGCCGTCCTGGTCCTCGAAGCGCTGATCAACGTGGTGGCTCCGATGGGCATCCACTACGGGGCCGTCCTGACGGTGGCCGTCTACTCGGCCGCCCGGCGCTGCTCCGCGCCCGTCACGGCGGCCGCCGGCGTGGTGACGGCGGTGACCACGATGCTGAGCCAGAGCCGGTTCGGCGCGCTGTCCTGGGAGGAGGTCCTCGCCCCCGTCCTCTCCACCGCGCTCGTGGCCGGCGCCGGCGCCGCGGTCTCCCGCTGGCAACGGCAGGTGGCCGCCAATCGCCAACTGCTGGCCGACCGCGCGGTCGCCGAGGAACGCCGCCGCATCGCCCGGGAGTTGCACGACATCGTGGCCCACCACATCACCACCATGCAGCTGATGGCCGGTGGCGCCCGGGCCAACCTCGGCAACCAGGAGGTGGTCCGGGACGCCCTGGTCACCCTGGAGTCCTCCGGACGGCTTGCACTGCGCGAGATGCGCCAGCTGCTGAACGTCCTGCGGGCCGGCGACGAACCGGACACCGTCCCGCCGTCGCCGCAGCCCGGGACGGAGGACCTCGAACGGCTGGTGGAGGATTCCCGCCGGGCCGGGCTGCCCACCGACCTCGACATCCGCGGCCCCCGGGTGCCGCTGCCGCCGACCGTCGGCCTGACCGTGTTCCGCATCGTCCAGGAGGCCCTCACCAACGCCCGCAAGTACGCGGGGCCGGCCAGCGCGACGGTCCGGCTGACGTACCGGGCGGACGGGATCACCGTCGAGGTGCGGGACGACGGCCTGGGCGTCACGCCCCAGGACGCCGGGCCGTCGGCCGGGGACCGCGGCGGGTACGGCCTGATCGGCATGCGCGAACGCGTCGCCCTGCACGGCGGCACGCTGGCCACCGGGCCCCGGCCGGACGGCGGCTTCGCCGTGCTGGCCGACCTGCCACTGGCCGCGGACGAGACCGCCGAGGCGGCCGTCCAGCACGGGAGGGTGGCCCGATGACCGCAACGACCACCGAGACGCCGACGACGATCCGGGTCCTGCTGGTGGACGACCAGCCGCTGGTCCGGCGCGGGCTGTTCCTGATCCTCTCGCCGGACCCGTCCTTCGAGGTGGTGGGCGAGGCCGAGGACGGCGAGCAGGCCGTCGCGCTCGCCCACCGGCTACGACCCGACGTCGTGGTGATGGACATCCGGATGCCGGTCCTGGACGGTGTCGACGCGACCGAGGTGCTGGCCCGCACCGTGCCCTCATGCAAGGTCCTCGCGCTCAGCACCTTCGACATGGACGAGTACGTGGTGGCCGCGCTGCGGGCCGGTGCCCACGGGTTCCTGCCCAAGGACGTCTCACCGGAGGACCTCGCCACGGCGATCCGCACCGTGCACGCCGGGGAGGCGGCGGTCGCCCCGCGCCTGCTCACCCGACTGATCTCCACCTACGTCCGGGCGCCCCTCGACAGCCCCCCGCCGCCCGCCGTCGCGACGGGGGATCTCACGCCGCGCGAGGTGGAAGTGTGGCGGCTGATGGCGACCGGCCTGGACAACTCCGGGATCGCCCGGGCGATGGACATCAGCAGCTCCACGGTGAAGAACCACATCACCAGCATCTTCGGCAAGCTCGACGTCCGGGACCGCGCCCAGGCGGTCATCGCGGCCTACGAGTCCGGCCTGGTCACCGCCCGTACGGGCAGCGATTGATGTCCTTGACGCGGACGCCGGAGACATCGCCGATGCGGGCGGCGGCGCAGCCGGCGAAGCGGACGATGTGACCCCAGCCGCAGTGGTGGTTGTGGGAGCGCTCGACCAGCGCGTTGGCGAGTTCGTCGAGTGCGTCCTCGGCTGCCGCGAGCCCTGAGCAGCGTGGCGATCCCGCAGTATGCCGTCATCATGACGGATCGTCGACCGTGTCCGAGCCACCTGCGGGCCCCGGTCCCCGTGGCGTCCTTCCCCCGGTTGTGGGTAGCGACCATACTCGACACTCGTGGACTCGGTGAGGCGGCAGACGCTCGACCGGGAACTGGCGCACGCGATGCGGACCGGGCCGTTCTCGGCGCTGCTGCACCTCGCGATCGAGGCCAGCGCCCTGACTCTGGATGAGTTGCAGTACCGGCTGACGGCCCACGGAGCCCGCGTATCGGTCTCGACCCTCAGTTACTGGCGCAGGGGGCGGAGCCGTCCGGAGCGGCCCGAATCGCTGCGCGCCGTCCATCTGCTGGAGAAGATACTCGACTTGCCCGAGTACGCCCTGACGGCTCAGCTCGGACCGCAGCGCCCTCGCGGCCGCTGGCTGACCCATCCCGCCGGCGGACTGGACCTGTCGGCGGCCTACGGCGGCGGTCCCGAGTTCGACGCGCTGCTGAACGACGTCGAGACCCCCGTCCACAACGGCCTGACCCGCCTGAGTGTCCACGACCTCTACTCCGTCGGGCCGACCCGCGAAGAGGTCGGTCTGACGACGCGCGCGGTGCTGCGCGCGCATGCGAACCGGATCTCCCGGTTCACGGTCACCTACCGGCAGGAGGATCCCGCCGCTCGGGCGCCTCGGCTGCGCGCTGTTCGCGGCTGCAGGGTCGGGCGGGTCCGGGCCGACGCCACGGCCGGCTTCCTGGTCGCCGAACTGGTGCTGGACCGGGTGCTGGACCGCGGCGACACGGCGGTCGTCGAATACGAGGCCTCGGACATGGCCTTCGGCGAGGTGGACTACTACTACCGCGTGTTCCCGGCGCCGGTGGGCGAGTACGTGCTGCAGGTACAGTTCGACCCCGCGGCGGTTCCGGCCCGCTGCTGGCGCTATGAGCGCAGCGTGGTCCGCGCGCCGGACCAGCGGGTACGGGAGGTGTGGGTCGGCGGGACCCAGTTGGCCCATGTGGTCGCCCTGGACGTGTCGCCGAGCGTGCTGGGAATGCGTTGGGAGTGGGACTGAGCCGACCGGACCGGACCGGACCGGGATGGAGCGCGGAGGCCGCCGGGCCCGGGACGGATCCGGGGCCCGGCGGCACGTTCCGGTGTCCGTGACGCGTTCAGCCCGACCGGCGCGCTGAGCCCGGACCGGTCAGAACACCTGGTAGGTGAAGGTCGTCGTGCCCGTGCCACCCCCGCTGTCGGTCGCGGTGACAGCCACCTGGAAGGCGCCGCCCGCGGTCGGGGTGCCGGAGATGCGGCCGCCCGGGGTGATCGAGACGCCGGGCGGCAGGCCGGTGGCGGTGAACGTCAGCGGCAGCCCGGCGCTGTCGCCGGCGCTGATCTGGATGACGGGGCCGTAGTACCTGGAGGCGTACTGGGTACCGGGGTTGTTCACGGTGACGGTGCCGCCCCCGCCGGTCCCGGTGACGGTCAGGGTGTAGGTCGTCGAGTGGGCGGTGCTCCCGGCGGTGCCGGTGACCGTCACCGAGTAGCTGCCGGCCGGCGTCGTCGCGCCGGTGCCGATGGTCAGGGTGGAACTGCTGCCGGCGGTGACCGAGGCCGGGTTGAAGGTCGCGTTCGCGCCGGAGGGCAGACCGCTGACGGACAGTTGGACGCTGACCGCGGAGCCCGAGGTGACCGCGGTGGAGACCGCGGACGTGACCGACTTGCCCTGGGCGGCGCTGCCGGAGGCCGGAGTGAGCGACACCGAGAAGTCGTCGGCCGGCGGCGGCGGGGGGGCTCCCGGCCTTGAAGGCGTCGGTGCCGGTCGGGGTGCCGAGCCCGGTCGGGCCGTCCCAGCCGGTGCCTGCGGTGCATATCGGTGCGCCACAGGGCCCGTTGGTGCCGGAGGTGACGTCGTTGAACTTGTCGGTGTGCGAGTAGGGGTAGGCGACCGGGTTGTCGCTCGCGCCCGGGACGCCGGCGAGGGCCCAGATCGACGAGATCACCGGCGTCGCGAGGCTGGTGCCGCCGTACTGGAGCCAGCCGGACTGGCCGTAGCTGTCGTAGATCGCCAGACCCGTGTTCGGGTCGGCGACCGCCGACACGTCCGAGGTCGCGCGCTTGGCGCAGGAGGTGTTCACGCCCTGCTGGTAGGCGGGCTTGGCGAAGCTGCCCGAGCAGCCGCTGCCGGTGCCGAGCGCGCCGGCCGTACTGCTGCCCCACACCGTCTCGGTCCAGCCGCGGGTGCTGTTCGCCTTCCGCAGCGAGGTGTCGCCGATGGCGACGACGGTGGGCGAGCTCGCCGGGTACTGGGTGTTGGCGCCCGACTTGCTGCCGTAGTCGCCGGTCGCCGCGGCGATCACCACGCCGGGGTGGTTGTAGTGGGCGTCGATGCCCGACGGGAGGTCAGACTCGGAGTCGGAGTAGCTGTTGGAGACGAACTTGGCACCGAGTTGCACGGCCTCGTCGACGGCCGCGCCGAGGTTGGTGTCGAGGTTGCTGTCGGCCTCGACCAGCAGGATGTGGCAGCCGGGGCAGGCCGCGCTGACCGCGTCGAGGTCGAGGGTGATCTCGGTGCCCCACCCGGTGTCGCCCTTGGGGTAGGCGGTCCCGCCCCGCTGGTCGACCTTCTTGAAGCAGCCGTTGGCGGTGGTACACGCCGACAGCCCGTACTGGGACCGGTAAGTGGCCAGGTCCGACTCGGCGTTCGGATCGTCGTAGGCGTCGACGATGGCGACGGTCTGGCCGCTGCCGGGGTTGGTGCCGAGGCCGTACGCGGACTGTATGTCGGCGGGGCCGTAGCCGTTGGGCACGGCGGGCTGGGCGGTACCGGACGCCGCAGCGCCGACCAGCTGTAACGCGTTGCAGTGGGCGTGCCCGGCCTGCACCGTCGCACAGGAGGCCGGGACCAGTCGGGGCGCGGGCGCGGCCGCGGCCGACCCGGTTTGGGCCGCCGCTCCGGCCGCGGTCAGGACGATGACCACCGCGCCGATGGGGAGGATGCGTCGCACTAAGAACTCCTGTTCGCTGGCTTCATCGCGGGGCGCTTCGCGGGCGCCGCCGTGGGGGTAAGGGCAGCGTCGAGGCTCAACGCCCTGATGAGAAGGCTGTTTCACAGGCGTGCGGCGGTTCGCCTGTCAAAACTGTGGAAGGGGCCGAATACTTCGAAACGACCGGAGTGGTCACCCCCCGGCTTTGCGGGGATGGCGGTGCCGAGCACCGTCAACTGCTGCATCACCGGGGGAACTCGGGGGACCTCTGCGCTTCGTCAGGCCGGAGCGGGCCGGGTTTTCGTGGTTCTGTCCCGCGGGGAGGTGTCTCCGGCCGCGCAGGCCCCTAGCTCGGCCCGCGCGCGGCAGCGGTGTGACGGGCGAACAGCACTGACGCCCGATCAGAGCCGGGCAGGAGAGGGCCCGGTCGTGCGCAACGCGGGCATCGCACGCCGCGCAGGCGAGTGCGGACGGCAGCTGCGCCGAGGTGCCGGCACTCCCGGTCCCGGAACGGCAGCCAAGCCCAGGCGCATCGCGGAACTCTCGCTCGCCCCAGAGGCCCATGACGCCGCACGCCCACCTCACGGCCACCTGCCTTCACGGCGGCCCGACCCGAGATCACCGCACTCGAACCGGCACCAGGCAGGAGCAGCAGCGCGGCGTCCGCTCAACTCGCCTTCCGGTCAATCGGATTGATCCATTCAGCCCCCGGAGACCTCCCCGTTTACACGCACTTGACGGCCCGTTACTTTGAGGCGTGGGAGCGCTCCCAAATTGGTGCTCACACATGGCATGAGCATGGCTTTTCCCCAGTCAGACGGCCTGCCCGGCCGGGACGGGACGGGCGGGCCCCCTCCACCAAGGTGGTGAAAGTTTCGTGTCACGACGCAAGTTCTCCTCGGTCGTCGCGGCCCTCGCGACCGCGGCCGCGACGATCTTCGCGCTGCTGCTCGGACTGTCCCCGGCGCACGCGCACGGTGTGGCGATGGTGCCGGGTTCGCGGACGTACCTGTGCTACCAGGACGCGCTCACCGGGACCGGTGCGCTGACGCCGACCAACCCGGCCTGCCAGGCTGCCGTTGCGCAGAGCGGGACGACCCCGCTCTACAACTGGTTCGCCGTGCTGGACTCCAACGCGAACGGGCGGGGCCAGGGCTACGTCCCGGACGGCACCCTGTGCAGCGCCGGCAACAAGTCGCCGTACGACTTCTCCGCGTACAACGCGGCGCGGGACGACTGGCCCAAGACGCACCTCACCTCCGGTGCCGCGATCGAGGTCGACTACTCCAACTGGGCTGCGCACCCCGGTGAGTTCCGGGTCTACCTGACCAAGCAGGGCTGGTCCCCCACGACTCCGCTGGCCTGGGCCGACCTGAGCCTGCTCACCACCGTCGCCAACCCGCCGCAGGTGGGCACCCCCGGGGTCGACGGCGGTCACTACTACTGGAACCTGAGCCTCCCGTCGGGCCGGAGCGGCGCCGCCGAGATGCTCATCCAGTGGGTGCGCTCGGACAGCCAGGAGAACTTCTTCTCCTGCTCCGACCTCGTCTTCGACGGTGGCAAGGGCGAGGTGACCGGCATCCACCTGCCGACCTCCTCGTCCTCCCCGACCGCCACTCCGACGGCGACGCCCACCGCCACCCCGACGACAAGGCCCACCGCCACCCCGACGGCAACGCCGACGCCGACCAGCACGATGCCGAGCAGCGGCTGCATGGCGACGTACAGCGTCGTCGGCACCTGGAGCGGGGGCTTCCAGGCCTCGGTCGAGGTGATGAACCACAACTCCTCGCCGATCAGCTCCTGGACGCTGAAGTGGCAGACGGGACCCGGCACCACGATCACCAACCTCTGGAACGGCACGCTGACCGCCGCCGGCAGCGACGTGACAGTGAAGAACGCGGCCTACAACGGCACCATCGCCGCGAACTCCAGCACCACCCTCGGCTTCACCGCCAACTCCACCGGCAACAACTTCCCGACCGGCTCCCTCTCCTGCACCGCCTCGTGACCCTCGCGCCGCGGGCCGGGAGCGCCGCACGCGGCGGCACCCCCGGCCCGGGGCCCGTACCACCCACAGACACGCACCCGATGACGTAAGGAGGTTCGGCATGGTGCGAAGTGACGCGGGAGCGCACGGCGGCCGACGGATGGTGTTCGCCGTGCTCGCCGTGCTCGCGGTGGTCCTCGGCTTGCTGGCCGGGTTCGGTCAGCGTCCGGCCTGGGGCACGGGCAGCGCGGCTGCGGCCTGCCAGGTGGCGTGGACGACCAACGAATGGAGCGGCGGGTTCACAGCGCAGGCATCGGTCACCAACTCAGGCCCTGCCGTGAGTAGTTGGAAGCTGACCTGGACGTTCGCCGCGGGCCAGCAGGTGACCTCGGCCTGGAACGCGCAGGTGAGCCAGAGCGGCACGAGCGTGACGGCGAGCAGCCTGAGCTACAACGGGACCGTGGCCGGCGGAGGTTCGGTGGCCTTCGGGCTGCAGGGCACCTGGTCGGGCAGCGACCCCGTCCCCACCGACTTCGCCTTCAACGGCGCGTCCTGCCAGGGCGGTTCGGGCACCACGTCCCCGACGCCCACCCCGACACCGACACCGACACCGACACCGACACCGACACCCACGCCCTCACCCACGCCCACGCCCACCCCCACCGGCACTGGGGGCACCGGCTGCGCCGGGGCCGTGGTGTGCTCGGGCTTCGAGGACCAGAGCGGCAGCAGCCTGACCGGTGACTGGGCCGTCGCCGCGCCCGACTGCTCGGGCGCCGGGGCGGTGACCGTCGACACCTCGGTCGCCCACGGCGGCGGCCGCTCGCTGCGGGTCAACGGCCAGGCCGGCTACTGCAATCACGTGTTCGCGGCGACGACCAGGAGCATCTCCGCCGTCGGCCCCGTGGTCCACGTCCGGTACTGGGTCCGCCACACCACCGCGCTGCCGCCCGACCACGTCGCCATGGTCACGATGGAGGACGCGAACGACGGCCACAAGCACCTGCGGCTGGGCGGGCAGAACGGCGCCCTGCAGTGGAACCGCGAGTCCGACGACGCCACGCTGCCCGCGCAGAGTCCGGTCGGCGTCGCGCAGAGCGTGCCGCTGCCGGTGAACCAGTGGGTCTGCGTCCGCTTCGCCGTGGACACCACCAAGCAGTCCATGGACACCTGGTTGAACGACCAGCAGGTGCCCGGACTGCACGACGACGGCGTCCCCACCGCGGACATCGACCAGCAGTGGCTCAGCCGCACCACCGCTCCGCGGCCGGTCACCCTGGACCTCGGCTGGGAGGCCTACGGCAACGGCGCCGACACGCTCTGGTACGACGACGTGGCCCTGGGTTCCTCGCCGATCGCCTGCTGAACCACGGGGGGACGCCGGGCTGGGAGAGGTCAGCCGACCCTGGTGAAGGACCAGGTCTGGAGGGAGGTTCCGGTGTTGGTCTGCTGGGTCAGGGTCGACCCGTTGGCGGTGCCGGAGGAGGTGAGGACGAGTCCGCTCGCCTTGTTGACCAGGGCGTAGGACGAGCCGCTCGGGACGATCGACCAGTGCTGGTTGGCGTTTCCGGTGCAGGTCCACTGGACGATCTTCGAGCCGGGAGCGGTGGAGCCGCCGGAGTCGTCGGCGCACAGGCCGGAGAGCAGGTTCCTGATCTCGAAGGAGCCGTCGCCGGACTGCGTGAAGGTCCAGCGCTGGTTGGTGCCGGTGTGGGTGCCCCAGACGATCAACTGGGTGCCGGGGGTGGTGGAGGACCCGGGGTCGTCCACCGCCACGCCGCCCTGGAGGATCTGGTAGACGCCGCCGGAGACGACGCCTCCGCCGCTGCCCGCGGGGTTCACGGTGAGGGTGAACGGCACGCTGTGGGCGGCGGACGCGCTCGTCCCGGTGACCGTCGCGGTGGCGGTGCCGAGCGTCGCGGTGGACGCCGCCTGCAGGGTCATCGTCGAGCTGCCGCCCGCGGTGACGGTCGCCGGGCTGAAGGAGGCGGTGACCCCGGCCGGCAGGCCGGTCGCGGACAGGGTCACGGTCTCGGCGCTGCCGGTGAGCAGCGTGGTGGAGACGGTCGCGGTGGTGGTGGCGCTCCGGTTGACCGTCCCGGCGAACGGGCTGTCGGTGAGCGAGAAGTCGTTGGCGGGTGCCTGGCCGCTGGTGAAGATCTCGTTGTACGGGGTGGCCCACTTGTCGTTGTTGGTCATGGTGGCGGTCAGGCCGAGGGCGCCCTCGACGGTCCGCGCGGTGCTGTAGTGGTCGTAACGGTTGCCGTCCTGGTAGCCGGCTTTGACGGTGCCTTGGGAGCCGATGGCCAGGGTCAGCACCTGGTTGGTCTGGCCGGGGCCGAAGGTGCCGTAGCCGCCCGCGCCGTCCTCGTCGAAGGTGAGCAGCAGCAGGGACTTCTGCTGGGTCCAGGCCGGCGAGTTGAACAGGGTGGGCAGGGTCTGGCTGAGCCAGGTGTCACCCGCGCCGATGCCGCAGTCCTCCATGTCGTAGCAGGAGTCGGGGTCGAACCAGACGAAGGCGGGGGTGGTGGCGGTGGCGGCGAGGTCGGTGGTGAGCAGTTGCGGCAGCGGCTGCCAGTGGGCCTGGCAGTAGGTGGTGTCGTTCTTCATCCTGGCCGCGTAGTAGAACGGCACGTCGTCGGGGGCGTACTCGCCGCTGCTGGTGGTCTGGCAGTTGGCGGTCTGGGTCTGGGTGTACTGCTTCCAGCTCTTGCCGGCGGCGTCGAGGTTGTCGCCCAGCCCGTTGTTGGTCGCGGTGCACGCCGGGTCGGTGATGCAGTTGGCGTTGCCGGTCTTGAAGCTGCGGCCGTAGGAGTTGCCGAAGGCGATCTGCTCGTAGTTCGGGTCCGAGTTGTGGGTGCCGGCGTAGTAGTTGGTCATCAGCGCGCCCTTGGGCAGCAGGGTGCCGTTGACGTACGGGGCCGCGCTGTTGCCGATGATGCCGGCGCCGCCGTCGAGGGTGTTCGAGGTGGCGGAGTAGTTGTTGTTCTCCATCATCACGACGAAGACGTGGTCGTAGGCGGGCACGGTGCTCGCCGGGACGGCGAGGGTGGGTGCGGTGACCGCCGTGTCGAGGGTGAGGGAGAGGTCGTCGGCCATCGCGCCGCTGTTCTGACCGCTGGTCAGGGTGAGGTCGACCGTGGTGAGGACGGACCTGGTGCCCGCCGGGAGCGAGGCGGTGGCGGTGCGCTGGAGGAACTTGGTGGTGTTGGCGCGGTCGGCGGCGGTGACCGGTCCGATGGCGGAGGTGCCGAGGGTCGCGCCGGAGGCGTTCCGGTAGGTGAGGGTGACGGTGGCCGCGTCGGCGGAGGTGGTGAGGCCGCCGAGCCAGCCGGAGAGGGTGGAGTGCACGCCGCCGGCGTCGATGGCGGCCGCTGCCGAGGAGACGTCGGTGCTCTGGGTCATCCGGGAGGTGCCGCGCGCACCGCCCTGGAAGTAGGCGCCGCCCTTGGTCGGCGAGCCGGGGGTGCCGGTCGCGGCGCCGATGGGGACGCCGTAGCAGTTGATCACCGGGTCGGCGAGGGTGATCTGCCACGCGGGGACGGTGGTCTCCTCCCAGCCGCCGGGGCTGCACTGGGAGGTCTCGGCGTCGCCGTTGAGCAGCAGGTTGGCGCTGGTGGTGGCGTGGGCGGTCGCCGGGAGTCCGACGATCACCGCCGTCGCGGCGAGCGCGGCGCAGGCGAGTGACCGCAGCGCGCGGTGGCGCGGCGGGGAGACGTTCTGGCGCAAGGGGGGTCCTCCGGAGTGGGGCCGGGCCGGGCGGCTCGGACTGTCCGGTAGTCAATCGGCAAGTTGTATGGACAAGTGGTCGCGCATCTTAACTGCACGTAAATCCACATGAACAAACATAGTCAAACATCGGCATGGCGGAGGATGGCACCTGTCCACCGAGCCGTCGACACCGGGCCGGACGCACTCGATTGTTGATTGCGCGAACACGGAATTCGCGCCCGGTGCTATGTCGCACTTCATGGTGTCGACGACCGAAAGCGCTGCGGGCGCATCCAAAACCCGTGCCACGATGGGACTTTGGGCTCGACTGTCGACGGGAAGATCACGACCTCGCAACAACCTGGACCGAACGGCCTCGCACGCCTCAGGCGCCCGTAGGTTTGCGCAAACATCTGAGCCGCACCTCGAATCGCCTTCCCCAGGGAGACTCCTGTGCACCTTCCCCGTTCCCTTCGCACCCCGCTGGCGGTCGCGGTGGCCGCGGCCTCCGCGCTGCCCCTCGTGGTGGCGGCGCAGGCCGAGGCCGCGCCCGCCGCCGGTTCCGCCGCCGTCTCCGTGAAGCGCCACAAGACGCTGGTGATCGGCATCGACGGTGCCACCTTCGCGAAGTTCGACAAGGCGCGGATGCCCGTCGTCAAGGGCCTGATGGCGGACGGCATGACCGCGACCAGCAACCTGTACGCGGCTCCGATGGCGCCCACGCTGTCCGGCCCGCTGCGCGGCTCGCTGCAGAGCGCCGTCGACGAGACCGCGCTGCCGTCCACGCTGAAGGGGTGGACGCACACGGCGCCGACCGGCTGGAGCATCGACAACTCGGCGATGCCGTCCGGCGGGGTGAGCGAGTGGCGGGGCTGGGCGTTCGCGACCGACGAGTTCTGGAGCAACACCGACCTCGGCCAGGGGCGGGAGGGCAACGTGCGCGCCCGTGACGTCTTCGCCGTCGCGGACTCCGACGAGTGGGACGACAAGGCGCACGGCGCCGGGCCGTTCGACTCCACGCTGATCAGCCCGGCGTTCCCGGTGACCGGCGGGGCGCCCGCGACGGTCTCGTACGTGACCGACTACCGGGTGGACGGCCCGCAGACCGGCGAGGTGTCGGTCTCCTTCGACGGCGGCGCCCCGCAGCTGCTGAAGTCCTACGGCGCGGACCTGAACGGCGTCGAGTCGCTGCCCGTCGCCGTGCCCGCCGGTGCCTCCACCGCCCGGCTCCGGTTCCGCTACACCGGCACCAACAGCTCCTTCTGGACGGTCGACCAGGTCACCGTCTCCCCGTGATCCGGCGCCGCGCTCCCCTCCCGCTTCCGCCCGCCCGGGCGGCTGTCCCGACGCTCAAGGAGTTCCCTTCCCGATGAGATCCCTCCGATCGGGGCGCTGTCTCGCCTTCCTCGGCAGCCTCGCCCTCGCCCTGCCCCTGTTGTACGCACCGACCGCCGCGGCGGTCACCACGGCACCCGCGGTCGTCCCGCAGCCGGTCTCCGAAACCGCCGTCACCGGCAGCGGCTTCACCCTCACCGCGCAGACCCCCGTCGACGTGGTGGGCACCGACGCCGACGCCACCGCCGTCGGCGGCTACCTGGCCGGGCTGCTCGCACCCGCCACCGGTTTCACCCTTCCGGTCGTCAACTCGGCGCAGCCGCAGGCCCAGGCGATCGTGCTGGACCCCACCGGCCCGGTCGGCCTGGGGTCCGAGGGCTACACGCTGACCTCCGGCAGCGGGGGCGTCACCGTGACCGCGCACGGCGCGGAGGGCCTGTTCCGCGGCGTCCAGACCCTGCGTCAACTCCTGCCCGCCGCCGCGGAGTCGCCCACCGTCAAGCCGGGCCCGTGGACGGTCGCGCCGGTGCAGATCTCGGACTCGCCCCGGTACGGCTACCGCGGCGTGATGCTGGACGTGGCCCGCCGGTTCTTCCCCGTCGCGCAGGTCAAGCGGTACATCGACGAGGCCGCCGCGTACAAGGTCAACATGCTCCACCTGCACCTGACCGACGACCAGGGCTGGCGGATCGCCGTCGGCGCGATCCCGAGCCTGACCACCGTCGGCGCGAGCACCCAGAGCGGCTTCACCGGCGGCACCTCCTGGTACTACACGGCGGCCGACTACCAGGACATCGTGGCGTACGCCAAGTCCCGGTACATGACGGTGGTCCCCGAGATCGACGGCCCCGGCCACAGCTGGGCCGCGCTGGCCTCGGTGCCGAACCTCAACTGCAACGACACCGCGCCGCAGCCGTACTCGGGCTTCGACGTGGGCATCAGCCTGTACTGCCTGAGCGACGCCCAGCACACCGCCAACGTCAGCACCTTCCTCACCACGGTGATCGGCGCGTTGGCGGCGCTCACCCCGGGCCCGTACCTCCACGTCGGCGGTGACGAGACCCCGCAGGCCACCACCTCCCAGTACGCCTCGTACGTCTCGGCGGCCACCGCCGCGGTCGGCGCGAACGGCAAGACGGTGATGGGCTGGCACCAGTTGGGCCAGGCCGCCGTCCCCGCGAACAGCGTGATGCAGTTCTGGGGCGACGCCGCCGACCGGGCCTCGGTCGGCACCAAGAGCGAGACCAAGAGCATCAGCGCGGTCCGCAACGCCGTCGCCCAGGGCGCCAGGTTCGTGATGTCGCCGTCCGACCACGCGTACCTCGACATGAAGTACGACTCCGCCACGCCGTACGGGCTGAGCTGGGAGGGCTACGTCCCGGTCCAGAAGGCGTACGACTGGGACCCGACCACCAGCACCGCCAAGACGAGCGGCACCGGATCCGTCGTCCCGGCCGGCCAGATCGCGGGCGTGGAAGCCGCGCTGTGGGCCGACCGCGCCTACGCCGGCAGCACCAGCCTGCCGACCTCCACCAGCCAGTTCCCGCAGCCCTCGGTGTACGCGGACTACATGAGCTACCCGCGCCTGCCCGCCGTCGCCGAGATCGGCTGGTCGCCGCAGGCCACCCACGACTGGACCGGCTTCCAGCAGCGCCTCGCCGCGCAGGGCCCGCGCTGGGACGCCGCCGGCATCGGCTACTACGCCGCCCCGGACGTCCCCTGGCCCGCGCCCTCCGGCGGCCTGAACGGCGTGCACACCCTCACCACCGGCGGCCAGGCCCTGGAGGTCCCCGGCAGCTCGACCACCCCCGGCACCCACCTCGACACCTGGACCCCGCTCGGCAACGGCAACCAGAAGTGGACCTTCACCCAGCAGTCCGACGGCTCGTACACCCTCGTCAACGGCACCTCGGGGCTCTGCGCCGACGTCGACGCGGGCTCGACCTCGCCGGGTGCCGCGATCATCCAGTGGACCTGCACCGGCAACACCAACCAGCGCTGGCGCGTCACCGCGCTCACCGGCGGCGGATACACCGTCGCCTCGGTCAAGAGCGGCCTGCTGCTCACCACCGCCTCCACCGCCAACGGCGCCCAGGTGACCCAGCAGACCGACACCGGCTCGGCGCTCCAGCACTGGACCGTCGGCTAGGGGTTGGCTTCGGATCACGTCGGATCGGCGGGCGTCTCCCCCGGCTCACGGGAAGGGCGGGGGCCCGTCGGCGACTGACGAGCTGCCGTCGAGGCGCGTGCCCCGGCGGCATGGTCGGCCACGGTGGGTGACGTTCCTTGCCAGGCCGAGACGGAGCGTGATTAATGGGTACATGAGGCCGAATTCGGTCAAGCCGTGGGATCGGCTGTCCCGCCGATCCGGTGCAGCCGAGCCCGTCGATCCGGCCCCGGCCGGTTCGACGGACCACCCGGCCGGGGCCTCCGGGCCGGGTGGTGGCCGGCCCAGGGCCTCGCGGAGCTTCGCCCGGGAGGTGTTCCTCCTCCAACTGCTGCTGGTGCTGGTGCTGATCGCCGGGGCGCTGGCGGCGGTCGTGGTGCAGACCCGTCGGGAGACCACCGCCGACGCCCGGCACCGCTCGATCGCCGCCGCCGAGGCCTTCGCGCACGCCCCGGGACTGCCCGCGGTCCTGGACAGTGCGGATCCCACCGCGACCCTGCAGCCGCTCGCCGAGGACGCCCGGAAGGCCGCCGGCGTCGACGCGATCATCGTGTACAAGCTGAACGGCATCACCCTCACCCACAGCGACCCGGCGCAGATCGGCAAACACGTCATCGGCCCGTACGCCCAGGCCGCCCAGGGCAACGCCTTCACCAGGACCTTCCGGGGAGCACTGGGCCCCTCGGTGGTCTCGGCGGTGCCGGTCAAGGACGCCACCGGCAAGGTCGTCGGCATCGTGTCGGCACCGGTGACCGTGGAGTCGGTCCAGCACGCGGTCAACCGCCAGCTGCCGCTCTTCCTGGCCACCGCCGGTCTGGCCGTCGCACTGGCCGCGGGCGGCACGGCTCTGATGAGCCGTCGGCTGCGCCGCCAGACCCACGGCCTGGGCCCGACCGAGATGACCCGCCTGTACGAGCACCACGACGCGGTGCTGCACGCGGTCCGCGAGGGCGTGCTGATCACCGGCGGCGACGGCCGGTTGCTGCTCGCCAACGACGAGGCCCGGCGGCTGCTGGACCTGCCGGCGGACGCGGAGGGACGCCACGTCGACGACCTGGGCCTCGACCCCCGAACCGCCGAACTCCTGCACTCGGACCGGATCGCCAACGACGAGGTGCATCAGGCGGCCGACCGGCTGCTGGCCCTGAACAAGCGGTCCACCACCCCCTTCGGCGTGCACCGCGCCAACGTGGTGACCCTGCGCGACACCACCGAACTGCGGGCCCTGACCGGGCGGGTGGAGGTGGCCCGGGAGCGGCTGCGGCTGCTCTACGAGGCCGGGATGCGGATCGGTTCGACGCTGGACGTGGCGCGCACCGCGGAGGAGCTCGCCCAGGTGGCCGTCCCGGGCTTCGCCGACGTCGTCACCGTCGAACTGCGCGACCCGGTGCTGCGCGGCGAGGAGCCCGACGGGCGGAGTGCCGGGCTGCGCCGCACCGCCATCGCCGGGCTCACCGAGGACCACCCGCTCTACCCGGTCGGCCGGCTGATCGACTTCGTGGGCACCACGCCGATGGCGGCCGGCATCGCCGAGGGACAGTCCGTGCTGGAGCCGGACCTCGCCGCTGCCGACGGCTGGCGGGCCCGGGACCCCGAGCGGGCCGCGCAGATCCTCGAGTACGGCCTGCACTCCCTGCTGGTGGTGCCCCTCCAGGCCCGCGGCACGGTCCTGGGCCTGGTGAACTTCTGGCGGGCCGGAGACTCCCCCGCCTTCGACGGGGACGACGTGTCCTTCGCCGAGGAGGTCGCCGGCCGGGCCGCGTCGTGCATCGACAACGCGCGGCGCTACACCCGCGAGCACGCCATGGCGGTGGGCCTGCAGCGCAGCCTGATGCCCCGGGGTCTTCCCGAGCAGGAGGAGCTGGAGGTGGCCCACCGCTACCTGCCCGCACGGGCGGGCGTCGGCGGTGACTGGTTCGACGTGATCCCGCTGCCCGGGGCGCGGGTCGCACTGGTGGTCGGCGACGTGGTGGGACACGGCATTCACGCCGCGTCCACCATGGGCCGCCTGCGCGTCGCCGTCCACAACTTCTCCGCCCTGGACCTGCCGCCGGACGAACTGCTCAGCCACCTGGACGAGTTGGTCGCCCGCATCGACGTCCAGGACGAGGCCGGGCCCTCGGCCGACGACACCGAGGACCGGACCGGCCGCCCGGTCGGCGGCGCGGCGGACCCGTCCGGCTCCGCGGTCGGCGCCGACGCCGACGTCCCGGCGATCACCGGGGCCACCTGCCTCTACCTGGTCTACGACGCGGTCTCCGGGCAGGTCACCGCGGCGACCGCGGGCCACCCCCCGCCGGCGGTGGTGCACCCCGACGGGACGGTGGCCTTCCTGCGTCCGCCGGTCTCCCCGCCGCTGGGCCTCGGCGCCGGCCTGCCCGTGGAAACGGCCGTGACGACGCTGCCCGCGGGCTCCCGGCTGGTGCTCTACACGGACGGGCTGCTGGGCAACCGCCACCGCGACCTGGACGCCGCCCTGGAGTCCCTGGGCCGGACCGTGGGCGGGCCGGGCCGCTCGCCGGAGGCCGTCTGCGCCGCCGTGATGGACGGCCTGCCACCGGACCGGCCCGAGGACGACATCGCCCTGCTGGTCGCGCAGACCCGGCTGCTCGACCAGGAACGGGTGGCCGAGTGGGAGGTGCCGAGCGACCCGGTGGCGGTGGGCCCGGTCCGCAACGCCTGTGCGCGCAAGCTGGCGGACTGGGGCCTGGACGACATCTCCTTCGGCAGCGAGCTCATCCTCAGCGAGCTGATCACCAACGCCGTCCGCTACGGCAAGGAGCCGATCCGCGTGCGGCTGCTCCACACCCGCACCCTGATCTGCGAGGTCTCCGACGGGAGCAGCACCGCTCCGCACATCCGCCGGGCCAAGGACACCGACGAGGGCGGCCGCGGCCTCTTCCTGGTCGCCCGCTACGCCCAGCACTGGGGGACCCGCTACTCCGCCAGGGGCAAGACCATCTGGTCCTCGCAGGCGCTCGACGGCAGCGGAGCCCCGGGCGACGAGGCGCTGGGGGCGGACCTGCTCGGCGACTGGGACGACCTCGAGCTCTGAGGCCGCTGAGTACACTGAACGCAGTGTCACCGCGCACGGGATTCCGCTACGCACCGTGACGATCGGGAGACCGTGCGGCGGCCGAAGGTCCGCCGATCGCGCCGTGGAGGCGTCATGGTCACTCCCCGCCGAGGCCGAGCAGCCGTGCTGGCCGCCTGTCTGTGCTTCGTGGCCGCCGGGCTGGGCGCCTGCGGGCAGGGGGACACCGGCCCCGTCCCCGCGGCGCAGGCCGCCTCGGCCCAGGCGGTGGGCGGGATGGACGCGCTGATCAGGCAGGCGCAGGCGGAGGGCCAGCTCAACACCACCACCCTGCTGCCCCGTTGGGCGAACTACGGCGGCCTGATGGACGGGTTCGCGAAGAAGTACGGGATCAAGGTCGTCAACGACAACCCGGAGGGCTCCAGCCAGCAGGAGATCGACGACATGAAGCGCTTCCACGGCCAGCCGCAGGCGCCGGACGTCCTCGACCTCGGCGACTCCTTCGCCCAGTCCGCGGCGGACCAGGGCCTGCTGGCCCCGTACCGCACCGCCAGGTACGACCGGATCCCGACCAACCAGAAGGACCACCTGGCCCGCTGGTCCAACAACTACGGCGGCTTCGTCGCGATCGGCTGCGACGCCGCGCGGGTCAGGACCTGCCCGGAGTCGTTCGCCGAGCTGCTCGACCCGCAGTACAAGGGCATGGTCGCGCTCACCGGCGAGCCCACCACCGCCGGGTCGGCCTTCGCGGCGGTGTACGCGGTCGCCCTCGCCAACGGCGGTTCGTACGACAACATCCAGCCCGGCATCGACTACTTCGCCCAGCTGAACCGGATCGGCAACTTCAACCACGCCAACTCCAGCGTGGACGCGATCGCCAGCGGCCAGACGCCGATCAGCGTGGAGTGGGACTACCTCAACCTCCAGCACGTCGACGGGCTCCGGGCGGCGGGCGTGGACTGGAAGGTGTCCATCCCGTTCGACGGCAGCTTCGCGCAGTACTACGCGCAGGCCGTCAACAAGGACGCCCCGCACCCGGCCGCGGCCCGGTTGTGGGAGGAGTACCTGATCTCCCCGGAGGGCCAGAACCTGCGGCTGGTGGACTTCGCGCGTCCCGTCCTGATGGACGTCATGGCCGCCGAGGGCACGCTGGACACCTCGCTGTCCTCGAAGCTGCCGACGGTCGAGGGCACGACCACCTTCCCCACCCAGAAGCAGCTGACCTCCGCGCTGGCGGTGGTGAAGGCCAACTGGCCCGCCGCCGTGCCGAAGTGACCGGGGCGGCCGTCCGTTCCGCTGTCGCACGGCTGATGTCCGCGTGAACATGCGCTGAATTCCGGCCACTTGGGCGCGACGCCCGGCCGCCGGGCCGCCCCTTCCCGCGGACCGGCCCGGCGGCGGCTCGAAACGACGTGACGATCCGGTAGGCCGCCGCCGCCACGCCGGGCGCCGCCCGCCGGTCGGCGCCCTCGCGACCGACCCACCGAACCCCTGCCACCAGGTCTTGCTCCGGTAGTGCCGCCGCCGGCCCGGCAGGGCGCGGGCGGCCCGGGCGGGTACCGGTCGGGGCCGGCGCACCCGCGGCCCCGGTGGGGCGCGGGACTTCGGGCCGGGCACCCCCGGGGCCGCCTTTCGGACAACTCACCTTCCGTCAGCTGACATGGCCGCGCAAACATGGAACGCTTCGGGCTGGCTCGGCTGGCCCGACTCACCTGGCTCCAACCGGAGTTGAGGCCCAGTCAGCCTGTCGCCCCACTCCGCCGGCCGGCTCCGACGCCGGCCGTCCCCACGAGGAGTCCCGTTGAGTCACGTCCCCAGAAGGGCGGTCAGCGCAGCCGCGCTCACCGCCACCGCGGCCATGGTCGCCGTCGTCCTGCCCGCCGGCGCGGCCGCCGGCGCCGACCAGCTCGGCAGCCTGCGGCTGCCCGCACAGAACCGCGCCGCCGACCCCACCCCCCGAGCGGGCGCGGCGCAGGTCGCGCTGAGCCCGAGCCGGCAGCAGGAACTGCTGGCCGACGCGCACACCCGCCGCGCGACCACCGCCCGGGCCCTGGGCCTGGGCGCGCAGGAGGAGTTGGTCGCGAAGTCCGTCACCCAGGACGCCGACGGAACGCTGCACACCCGCTACGAGCGCACCTTCGCCGGACTGCCCGTGCTCGGCGGCGACCTGGTCGTCCACACCGCGCCGGACGGCTCCACCAAGGGCGTCGACCGGGCGAGCTCCGCCACCGTCGCGGTGCCCTCGACCGTCGCCGTCACCTCCGCCGACTCCGCCCGGGCCTTCGCCCTGGGCCGGGCCAAGGCGAAGGGCGGGAAGGACGCGAAGACACCCTCGACCCGCAAGGTCGTCTGGGCCGGGTCCGGCACTCCGGTGCTGGCCTGGGAGAACACCGTCGGCGGCCTGCAGGACGACGGCACCCCGTCCGAGCTGCACGTGATCACCGACGCGAAGACCGGCGCCGAACTGTTCGAGTACCAGGGCGTCGAGACCGGCGTCGGCAACAGCCAGTACTCGGGCCAGGTCACCATCGGCACCGCCGGGTCCGCCGGGTCGTACACCATGACGGACAACTCCCGCGGCGGGCACAAGACCTACGACCTGCAGCACGTCGAGACCGACGACGTACCGGGCACGCTGTTCACCGACGCGGACGACGTCTGGGGCAACAGCCAGACGAGCAACGCCCAGACCGCCGGCGTGGACGCCCAGTACGGCGCCCAGCTCACCTGGGACTTCTACAAGAACGTGATGGGCCGCAACGGCATCCGGAACGACGGCGTCGGCGCCCACAGCCGGGTGCACTACGGCGACTCGTACGTGAACGCGTACTGGTGGGACGGCTGCTTCTGCATGACCTACGGCGACGGGGACGGCAACACCAACCCGCTCACCTCCATCGACGTCGCCGCCCACGAGATGACGCACGGCGTCACCTCCGCCACGGCCAACCTGAACTACAGCGGCGAGTCCGGCGGGCTGAACGAGGCGACCTCCGACATCATGGCCACCGCCGTGGAGTTCTGGGCCGACAACGCCACCGATCCGGGCGACTACCTGATCGGCGAGAAGATCAACATCAACGGCGACGGCACGCCGCTGCGCTACATGGACAAGCCCTCCAAGGACGGCTGGTCCCAGGACTACTGGTCCTCCGGCGTGGGCTCCAACGACGTCCACTTCTCCTCGGGCGTGGCCAACCACTGGTTCTACCTGGCGTCAGAAGGCAGCGGCGCCAAGCGGGTCAACGGCGTCGACTACAACTCCCCCACCTACGACGGCCTTCCGGTCAACCCGATCGGGCGGGACGCCGCCTCCCGGATCTGGTTCCGGGCGCTCAGCACCTACATGACCTCGACCACCGACTACGCGGGCGCCCGCACCGCGACCCTCCAGGCCGCCGCCGACCTGTACGGCGCGTCGAGCCCGACCTACAAGAACACCGCCAACGCCTGGGCGGCGGTCAACGTCGGAGCCCGGATCACCCAGGGCGTGACCGTGACCAACCCCGGCGACCAGGTCACCAGGACCGGCACCGCGGTGAGCCTGCAGCTGAAGGCCGTCAGCAGCAACCCCGGGGCGCTGACCTACACCGCCACCGGCCTGCCCGCCGGCCTGACGCTCAACTCCGCCACCGGGAAGATCACCGGCACCCCCACCGTCCAGGCCCTGAGCACCGTCACCTTCACCGCCAAGGACACCACCGGCGCCCTGGACACGGTCTCGTTCCTGTGGACCACCTACACCATCGGCCAGTGCACGCCGGCGCAGGTGCTCGCCAACCCCGGCTTCGAATCCGGCCAGGTGGCCTGGACGTTCGGGTCCACCTCCCGGGTGATCGACTCCACCAACCCGTACACCGCTCCGCGCACCGGCTCGTGGAAGGCCTTCCTCGACGGCTGGGGCGACACCCACACCGACACGCTGTCCCAGACCGTCTACATCCCCTGGGGCTGCAAGGCGACGCTCAGCTTCTGGGTGAACATCACCACCCAGGAGGGCACCACGACCGTCGCGTACGACAAGCTCACCGTCCAGGCCCAGGGCAACGTGCTGGCCACCTGGTCCAACCTGAACGCGACCAACGGCTACGTCCAGAAGACCGTCGACCTGTCCGCGTACGCCGGGCAGTACGTCAACCTGCAGTTCGTCGGCAAGGAGGACCTCGCCGCCCGGACCACCTTCCTGATCGACGACACCGCGCTCAACCTCGGTAACTGACAAGCCCCTTGAGCCGGAGCGGGTGCCCCGCGGGGCACCCGCTCCGGTCCGTTCGTTCTCAGGCGGTGGTGCGGGTCCAGGTCTGGTTGGCGCCGCCGTTGCACGCCCACTGGATCAGCGCCGCGCCGTCGCCGGTCGACTTGTCGGCGACGTCCAGGCACTTGCCGCTGACCGACGCGACGAGGGTGAAGGCGGTGCCGGTGCTCTGCGGCTTCCAGAGCTGTCCGAGCGAGGCGGCGTCGCAGGTGTTCTGGACGACCTTCGCGCCGTCCTCGGTGGACGCCCCGTCCACCGAGGCGCACTTGCCGCTGTAGCGGTTGACCAGCTGCACCGCCCCGCCGCCCGTGTCCTTGAACCAGTACTGCTGGTTGAGGCCCCAGTTGCAGCCCCACTGGTCCACCTTCGCGCCGTCGGCGGTGGACCAGTCCGCGAGGTCCACGCACTTGCCGCTGTGTCCCGCCGACAGCGTCTCCCAGGGGCCGCCCACGCCGGAGACGGTGCCCCTGGCCGCGTTGATCGCGACCTCCGGGAAGTACTCCATGCTCAGCGTGGTCGCGGTGGGGAAGGCCAGCGGCAGCCACACGTACCGGGAGTCGTTGACCATGCCGCCGAAGGAGTTGCCCCAACGGTCGCCCAGGTAGAGGTAGTCGGTGGAGGCGGTGCCCTGCACCGGCAGCACGTAGGCCGTCTGGGAGCCGAAGGTGGTGGAGTCGCCGACGTCCTTCAGGTCGCTCCAGTGGCCGGTGACGCTGGTGGCGGTGCCGTACTTCTGCTGGTTCGGCGACCAGCCGGTGGCCCCGGAAGTGAGCAGGAAGTACACGCCGTTCCGCTTGAACATCGCGGGCGCCTCGCGGGACTGACCCACCCACAGGTTCTGCACCTGGGCGTCGATGCTCTTGTAGTCGGCGCTCAGGCGGTAGACGTGCAGGTCGCGGTTCTCGTTGGAGGCCGAGATCATGTACGCCGTGCCGTCGTCGTCCTTGAAGAGCGTGATGTCGCGGGACATCTGGTCGCCGAGCGGACGGAAGCTGCCCTGCCACGCGTAGTCGCCGTCGACGGTCTTGGAGGTGGCGACGGCGGCCCGGGCCTCGCCGTAGTCGGTGCTGTTCTCCTTGTGCATCCACATCACGAACTCGCCGGTGGTGCTGTTGAAGATCACCTTGGGGCGCTCGATGTTGGCCGAGGCCAGCTCCGGGTTGGTGGCCTGGGTCAGCACGTGCCGGCGGAACTGCCAGGTCTTGAGGTCCTTCGACCGGTAGACCGAGACGTAGTGGAAGGTGTTGTCGGCGTTCCGGTCCTCACCGAACAGGTAGTAGTACCCGCCGACCTTGATGACACCGCCGCCGTGGGCCTGGACGGCCTTTCCGGAGGCGTCCGTGAACTGGCTCGCGTTCGCCACCGTCACGTCGACACCTGCCGCGACGGCGGGGTCGCCGACTCCGAGTGCGACGGTCGCGACGGCCAGCAGGGACGTGAGCAGGAGAGTCTTCTTCTTACCGGGCATGGTCGTTCACCTTGCGTGAGTGGAACAGGGTGGGGCCCCCGCCGGCCGTGAGACTCCTCCGCATGTTGGCGCAATCACGACCTCAGGAGGCAGATTGTTGGAGGGCGGACCCGGCCACGTCAAGAGCAGATGACGAGGATGTTTCCGCCGGCCTCCCGGCCCGCACAAGGTGCCCGGCACGGCCGCGGCGAGCTGCCGATGCGGACAACACCGCAGCTCATGGACGAAGTTGGGCAGCGGAGTCGACCACCCGACCGGCTGCGGCGCCGCCTCGGACCCGGCACTTCCGCGCAGCGACGCAAGGCCGGGGCTTGACCTCCGGCCGCCCGGTGGTGACACTGGGCGCACCTCGCCGATGGTTGCGCAAACATGATGTCGCGCACGAACCGGCGGACGCCGGCACCCGGCAAGGCCGTCCCGAGGGCTCCGTCAGTCCGGCGTCGGCGCGGTCTGCGGGCGGCCGGCGCCGCAGGAGTCCCGGACGGTGATCGCCGGGCGCAGCAGGACCTGCCGCGGGGAGTCGCCCGGGTGGGCCAGGCGGTTCAGGAGCAGCGCGGCCGCGGTACGGCCGAGCAGGTGCTTGGGCGGGGCCACGGCGGTCAGCGGGATCTCGGCGGTGTCGGCGATCTCGTCGTCGTAGGCGACCAGCGCGAGGTCGTCCGGGACGCGCAGCCCGACCCGCCGGGCGGCGGCGGCCACCAGGGCCGCCTGCCGGTCGCCGAAGCAGACCGCGGCGGTGGCACCGACGCGGCGCAGCCCGGCCAGGCAGCGGTCGGCCGCGGCCGGGCTCCACTCCTCCAGCGCGGCCTGGAACTCGGTGGTGGGAAGCCCGAGTTCGCGGATGGCCTGGTGGAAGCCGCTGGCCACCGGCTGCGCGGTCGGGCTCGGGATGCGCAGCACCAGCCCGATGATCCGGTGGCCGAGCCCCGCCAGGTGCCGGACGGCGTCGTAGCCGCCGGCCTCGTGGTGGGTGCAGACGCTCTCGGTGGGGTCGCCGAGGCCCGCTCCCCGGCGCTCGACCAGGACGGCCGGCGCCGGGAACGCGGCGAGCCGGGCCAGGTACGCCTCGGGGGTCTGCGGACCGGTCAGGGTGGGCGCGAGCAGCAGCCCGTCCGCGCCCGCGGCGACCATCTCGGTGACGGCCGCGATCTCCCGGGCCTGGTCGTAGCCGGAACAGGCGAGCACGGTGCGCGCCCCCGCCGCCGCGAGCTCCTCCTCGATGCCCTGCAGGACGCGGGGGTAGTAGAAGGCGGTGTTGGGCACGACGACGCCGATCAGCGCGGCGCGGCCACCGGCCGGTCTCGGCGCGAGGACGTAGGTGCCCGAGCCCTGGCGGCGGACCACCAGCTCCTCGGCGACCAGTTCGGCGACGGCGCGGCGGACGGTGCTCACCGAGGCCCGGTGGGCCCGGGCGAGCTCCGGCTCGGTCGGCAGCCGGCTTCCCGCCGGCCAGCGGCCCTCGCCGATCTCGCGGCGCAGGCGGTCCGCCAGGGTGCGGAACTTCAGCCCTCGGACCTCGGGGGCCGCGGCCTCCGACGGTCGGCGAGCCGAGCCGGTCATGGGCACTCCCTGGTCCATCGCCTGACGGAGCGTGTTCCGACCGCGGTCGCCGCTCCTGCCAGGATTGTGCCGGATGGCTGCGGTAACCCCGTTCGCCCGGGGCGCATGAATGGCCGATGAATCCGGTGCGGGCCCGGCGGATCCAGCGGGCCCGCGTCCCGTGGGGAATCCGCGGCGTCGCTCTCAGTGACCGGCGGCGGCGCTCGCCAGCGGGATCGTCGCGACCACCCGCGTCCCGGTGCGCTCGAACCACACGATGCAGGCGGACGCGTACGCGCGCACCAGGCTCAGGCCGCGCCCTCCGCAGCTCTCGGCCCACCCGCCCGGCCGGTCGGCCGCAGCCGCCGCGCAGGCCGAACGCCACTGCCCCCGGTCCCGCACCTCGACGGTCAGCCCGCGGCGGTCGACACCGAGTCGCACGGTCACGTCCGAACTACCGCTGTGCCGGACGGCGTTGGCCGCCAGCTCGGTCACGATCAGCGCCACCGCCTCGTCGACGCTGCCCGGAAGCGCCCACTGCCGGACGACGTCGCGGGCGAACCGCCGGAGCGCGGGCACCGAGTCCGACACCGCGGGCAGGACGCGGACGGCCGTCCCGCCGCGGATCGCGCTCGGCGCGGGGCGTTCGAGGGTGGCGGTCTGGTGGTGGTCGGCGGTGAACATCCGGGGCTCCTGGGCTGCTGGACGGCTCCTGACTCAACGGTGCGCGCCCGGCGCCGCCGAAACCATGGCGGTTCGCCGGTATGCGGATACCCATTCGGGACGACGGGGTGGGGCGAGGACGCCGGGCCGGGGCGGGGGCAACCCGGCGGGCGCCGGACCCGGCTGGGCGGGTCGGCTCGTCGCCGTGCTCCAGCTCCGGATCGGCCACTCCCGGCTGGAGCGGGCAATCATCTGCAATTCATGTGCTGCCTGCTGGTTGTCCGGGCGCGCCGCCGATCCTAGGTTTCTGCACGTCGGGCGGGTCGGCTGGAGTCGGTCCGACCCGCAGTCCGTCGAGGGACGCACCCACCGGGACCCCTCGTCGGCCGCCCTGCGCAGCGGCCCCCCATGCCTCCCGCCGATCGGGCTCCCTCGCCCCCACGAAGAGGACGCACATGCCATCTCGAACCACACGGCGGTCCCGTACCGTCCTCGCGGCCCTGGTGCCGCTCGCTCTCGCGGTCGCCACCCTCGGCCCCGAGGCGGCGTCGTCCGCTCTCGCGGCGACGCCGACGTACACGGTCACCACCGGTGCGACCGGTACCTACGCATACGCCGACGACACCGCGGCGTGGCCGTTCGTCGACAGCGACGGGAAGTTCTACTTCCAGTCCTCGCACTCCCTGTACGCGGGCAAGGACAGCCGCGCCTGGCAGTTCTGGACCGGGACGGACATCGACACGGGCGTCACCAAGGCCCCGGTCTCCTCCACCCCGGACAACGCCGACACCACCGTGCGCTGCAACACCAGCCCGACCGGCCTGATGTCGAGCTACGACCCGCGCGGCTCCCAGACCGCCGGGTACGCCGAGCGGAACTACTGCGATCTGGTCGGCACCTGGATCGACCCGGACACCGGCGACTGGTACGGGGCCGTGCACAACGAGTTCACCCCGTCCCCGTTCGGCGACGGCCTGCACTACGACTCGATCGACTACGCGCAGTCCACCGACCACGGCGCCACCTGGACGATCAAGGACCACATCATCACCTCGCCGTTCACCACCTGGCGGGCCAACGACCAGCTGTTCACCCTGGCCTCCGACGGCAGCGTCCGCACCGGCGGCGGACAGTGCCTGGACATCAGCGGCGGCGGCACCACCGCCGGCACCGCGGTCGGCCGGTACGGCTGCACCGGCAACGCCAACCAGAAGTGGACCGTCACCGGCGGCACCCTGGTCAACCCCGCCTCCGCCCTGTGCCTGACCGCCGCCGGCACCGGCCCGGGCGCCGCCTTCACGATCCAGGCCTGCTCCGGCGCGGCGACGCAGCGCTTCACCACGCCCGCCGCCGGGGCCAAGGGACAGCTCAGCCTGGCCGGGACGCCCGCGAGCTGCGTCGACTCCACCGCCACGGTCAAGCTGGCCGTCTGCAACGACCCGACCAAGGACGGCCGGGACCAGTTCCCGAACCAGACCTACTACTACGGCGACGGCGACCCGAAGCTGTTCGTCGACACCGCCTCCGGGTACTTCTACCTCTACTACGACACCCAGATCCTGAACACCGCCGGCGGCGGCCGGGTCGACCTCGGACACGTCGCCCGCGCCCCGATCTCCGCCAAGTTCGCGCCGTCCTCGTGGAAGAAGTGGTACGGCGGCAGCTGGACCCAGCCCGGCGTCGGCGGCAAGGAGACCGACCTGGTCCCCTCGGACGGGACCAGCGCCGGCTACCTCGACGACGCCTACAACCCGTTCAACACCGGCACCACCGCGCAGCAGTTGAGCACCGGTCAGCTGCCCGGCGCCCCGCCGCTGGCCCGGATGAACGTCACCTACGACGCGTACCTCGGCCAGTACCTCGGCATGCCGCGGCCGGAGAACCCCACCACCTCGACCCCGCTGCACATCTACGCGACCACCGACCTCGCCACCCAGAAGTGGACCGACATCGGCACGGTCACCAGCCCCAGCGGCGGCGCCTGGTACCGCTCGGTGCTGGACGCGACCGGCAAGACGTCCAACTACCTGATCGGCAAGACCTTCCGCAACTACTGCATGTACAGCTGCACCCCGACCAGCAGCGGCGCCCAGTGGGTCAGCACCACGATCGACACCGACCCGACCAACCTGCCCACGCCGCCGGTGCGCCCGGGTACCGCGTACCGGATCGCCGCGGGCAACGGCCAGTACCTCGCCCAGTCCGGGTCCGGCCTCACCACGACGGTCGGCGGCGCCGCCCCGTCGCAGGGCTGGAAGTTCACGGCCACCGGTGACGGCTTCTTCACCATCGCCAACGCCGCCTCCGGGCAGAACCTCGGCGTCAACGACACCGCCGACTCCGGGCGGGCCTGGGGCGCCCCGCTCACCCTGGGCACCGGCAGTGGCACCGGCGCGCAGTGGTTCGTGCAGAGCATCAAGGACGCCGGGCTGCCGGCCGGCAGCTACCGCCTGGTCAACCGCTACAGCGGCCAGGCGCTCAGCCTGACCGCGGGCACCGGCGGCGCCACCACCGCCCCGCAGCGCGACTGGGCCAACCCCGGAACCTCCGGCGACACCCACGCGGTCGCCGCCCAGACGCTCGCCTTCCCGGTGCTCGACCTCCTGCCGGCCGGCAACCTCGAGTCCGGCGACCTGGCCGGGTGGAGCGTCCACAACGCCGCCGTCGTCACCGACGCCGCGGCCCACAGCCCCGGCCACGACCTGCGCCTGCAGTCCGGGGCGGGCGACTACGCGACGATGGAGTACACCGTCACCGGGCTGGCGCCCAACACCACCTACACCTACGCCGGCTGGGTCCGCGCCGACTCCGGCAACACCACCAGCTTCGGGGTGAAGAACTACGGCGGCGCCCAGCTCACCGCCCACACCGCCGCCACCGGCTGGACCGCGCAGTCCGAGACCTTCACCACCGGCCCGAGCAGCACCTCGGCCACGGTCTTCTGCTACCTGCCGTACTCGTCGGCCACCTCCACCTGCGACGACCTCAGCCTGACGATCGGCTGACCCGCCCGAGACCCGGGGCCCGCACGCCACCGCGTACGGGCCCCGACCGAGAACCCGGGGCCCGCACGCCACCGCGTACGGGCCCCGGGCGTTTCCCGGTCCGGCGCCGGCCGGTGTGCGGTGCGGTCAGGGCTTGCGGCAGGAGCCGCGGACGGTGAGGCGCGGGAGGAGGTCGATGCGGTGCGCGGGCAGCGAGGGCGCGCCGTTGATCCGGCGCAGCAGGAGGTCCATCGCGGTGGTGCCGACCGCCTGGCGCGGCGGGGCCACCGCGGTCAGCGGCGGGGCGGCGAGGGCGGCGAACACGTCGTCGTACGAGATCAGTGCGAGGTCGTCGGGCACCAGCAGACCGCGGGCCCGCAGCAGCATCGGCAGCTGGATGGCCTCGCGGTCGTTGTGGACGAGGGCGGCCGTGACGCCTCCGGCGACCGCCTCGGCGATCCGGTCGGCCAGCCGTTCGAGGGCGGCCGTGCGGGCCTCGGGGACGGCGGGGTCCCGGACGTCGAGGACCGGCCGCGGGTCGAGGCCGAGGCACCGGACGGCGTCCTGGTAGCCGGCCCGGATCCGGTGCGCGGTGCAGGTGTCGTCGCGGGCGGCGAGCAGCACCGAGCGGTGCCCGAGGGAGGCGAGGTGGCGCAGCGCGAGCAGGACGCCGTGGCCGTGGTCGGAGCCGACCGCGTCGAGCGCCGCGCCGGGACTGCCGGGGGCCGGACGGCGCTCGATCAGGACGGCGGGGACGGGCAGCTCGTCGAGCCACTCGTAGCCCTCGCGCTCTCCCGGCCGCCAGTTGGGGCTGAGCAGCAGCCCGTCGACCCGGGAGGCGAGCAGGTGGTCGGTCTGGGCACGGTCGTCCCTGGCGTCGTAGGAGGCGATGCCGAGGACCAGTCGGGCGCCGCGGGCCGCGGCCCTGGCGCCCGCGATGACCTCGTCGAAGTACGAGCCGACGGTGGGGACGAGCATCCCCACCACCGGGAGCCGGGCGGTCTCGGCCGGGTCGGCCGCGGCCGCGGCGGTGACCGCGCCGTGCGAACGGTGCAGCCGGCCGGCCGCCGCCAGCGCGGCGACGTCCCGGCGGACCGTGACCGCGGGTATGCGGAGCCGGTCGGCCAGGTCGACGACCCGTACCGTCCCGAGCTCGCGGACCACCCCGAGGATCAGGGTGTGCCGCTCCGACGACGGTATGGCCATCGAGTCCTCCCCTACTGGTACGAACGGAGACCGGATCAATGTCTACCATTCGATCCAGTATCGATCAATTAAGCAGCCACTCCGCCGACCACCCAGCGGCAGACGCCGCACCACGGCCCGTCCGGGTCGGGGAGCGGGAGCTCGGCGGCGACCAGGGTCCCCGCGGCGGTCGCCGTGACCTCGCAGTGCGCCGCGAAGGCGTTCACCAGGTCCAGTCCCCGGCCCGAGCAGCGCTCCGCCGCGGCCTCGGGCCCGGCGGGCCGCGGGGGGCGCCAGCAGCCGAAGTCCTGGACGTTCAGCACGAGTCGGCCGCTCCCCGCGGAGATCCGCAGGACCAGGTCGGCGCTGCCGCTGTGCCGCACCGCGTTCGAGGCCAGCTCGGTCACGATGAGCCGGACCGCCTCCTCGACCGCCTCGGCCAGACCCCACTGCCGGACCACCCGGCCGGCGAAGCGCCGAAGGACGGGGACCGAGGAGGCCTCCGCCGCCATGACGCAACCGATCACTCGGACCCGGGCCCGGCACCCGCATCCCCGGGGCGGAAGGGCGGGGGAGAATGCCTGCTCAATGCTGGTCATGGGGACTCCTCGGCGCTATGACATGTCCCCACGCTAGGTCGACCGAACGATCGAGTCAACGCATCCTGGTCATTTGCTCATCACTTGGTCGAAATGAACACATGCGATATCCCCGGTCCGCCGTCAGCCCCGTACCGGGCCCGTGCTCTCCCGCACCACCAGGTCCACCTCGACGTCGACGGTGCGCGGCGGCGTGCCGTCGGCGACGTCCGCCAGGATCAGGTCCATGGCGCGCGCCCCCGTCCGTTCCAGCGGCACCCGCACCGTGGTGAGCGCCGGACGGACGTCGAGCGCGCACGGCAGGTCGTCGAAGCCGATCACCGACACCTCCTCGGGTACGGACCGGCCGAGATCGTCCCGGAGCGCGGCCAGCGCACCGACCGCCATGCCGTCGTTGAGCGCGAGGACGGCGGTCAGGTCCGGTCGGCGGCCGAACAGTTCGCGCGCGGCCGCCCCGCCGCCCGCCCGGGTGAAGTCGGCCTCGACGGTGCAGTCGGCGTCCGGCACCTGGCCCCGCTGCTCCAGCGCCCGCCGCACTCCCGCCAACCTCTGTCGCACGGTGATCAGTTCGGACGGGCCCGCCACCACGCCGATCCGCCGGTGCCCCAGCTCCCACAGGTGCGCGATCGCCCGCTCGGCGCCGCCGCGGTTGTCCGGCGCGACGGTGTCCGCCTCGACGCCGTGGTCGCCGATGCAGGCGACCCGCCCGCCGTCGCCGGTGAACCGGGCCAGGCTCTCGGCGAGTCGTCCGGTGAACTCCCGGTCGGCGAAGCCGCTGCCGCAGAGCAGGACCGCCCGGGCGCGCTGGTCGTGCAGCCGGCGCAGGTACTCCAGCTCCAGCCGCGGATCGCGGAAGGTGGCCGCCACCATCACCATCAGGTCGTGCTCCCGCGCCGCCTTCATCACACCGGTGGCGATCGCGGCGAAGTACGGGTCGCCGATGTCGTGCACGATCAGGCCGACCACCGAGGTCCGCGCCCGGGCCAGCGCCTGGGCGGGCGCGTTGGGGGTGTAGTTCAGCTCGGCGGCGGCCGCCAGCACCCGCGCGCGCAGTTCCTCCCCCACCGCGCGTCCGCCTCCGCCGTGGAGCACCCGGGACGCCGTGGCGATCGAGACGCCCGCGTGGTCGGCGACCCGCTGCAGGGTGACGGCCCGGCCGGGGCGGTGCGGGACGTTCCTCGATCCTCCACTGCTCGCCATCTGCGTACCGTACCGGACGGCAAGCGCTTACCAAGCCCGGTCGAAAGCGTTGACGCCCTCTCTGGAAAGCGCTTACCCTCCTGGCTATTCCGCCCGGGGGGGCTCGTCAAGGAGGACGCCCTATGGACATCGGCCACCCCACCTCTGGCCTCGGGAGCACCCCTGTCGCACCGAGCAGGCGCCGTGTGCTCCAGCTCGGAGTCGCGGCCGCCGCGCTGGCCGCGGGCTCCCAACTGCTCCGCCCTTCCCTCGCCCGGGCCGCCGACGCCTTCGACGCGATGCGCGCCACCTGGGTCCAGCTGCTCACCGGGACCGGCTTCGACCCGGCGGCCGCACCGTACGCCGCCGCGCTGACCACGCTCGGCTCGCAGGCGGGCTCGTTCCAGAGCTCGATGGCGCCCACCACCGGCTCGCTCTGGCCCGACCTCCCGATCGGCACCGTCTCCGCCAATGTGACGAGCTGTTACGTCCGGCTGCGCACCATGGCGTTGGCCCACACCCAGCCGAACACCGGGCTGACCGGCAACGCCGCACTCGCCACCGCGATCACCACCGGCCTGGACTGGTTGCACGCCAACGCGTACACGCCCACCACGACCACCTACAACAACTGGTGGGACTGGCAGATCGGCGCGCCGCAGCGCCTGCTGGACACCTGCCTGCTGATGTACCCGCAGCTCACCGCCGCGCAGATCACCAACTACTGCTCGGCGGTCGACCACTTCGTCCCCGCCTCCGCCGTCGCCGCCTACACCGGCACCAGCACCGGCGCCAACCGCGTCGACCTGTGCCGGACGATCGCGCTGCGCGGCGTGCTCGGCAGGAGCTCGGCCTCGCTCACCACCGCCCAGCAGGCACTCTCCCCGGTCTTCCCGTACGTGCTGTCCGGCGACGGCTTCTACGCCGACGGCAGCTTCCTCCAGCACACGTACATCCCCTACGCCGGGACCTACGGCGACGTGCTGCTGAACGGCCTGAGCAAGCTGTTCACCCTGTTCGCGGGGACCTCCTGGGCGATCACCGACCCCGGTGTGCAGAACGTCTACACGGCGGTGACCACCGCCTTCGCGCCCTTCGTCTTCAACAGCCTGGTGATGGACGGCGTCTGCGGCCGGGCGATCAGCCGCGGCATCTCGAAGAGCGACCCGCTGCAGCTCCAGCAGGACGACCACACCCGCGGCCACGGCGTGGTCTCCGACATCCTGCGGCTGGCCACCTCGGGGCTCGCCTCGCCCGCGCAGTCCGCCGCCTGGAAGTCGACGGTCAAGGGCTGGCTGCAGCGCGACTACTACGAGCCGCTGCTGAACAACCCCGGTGTGGAGATCCCCGAACTCGCCCGCGCCCAGGCCCTGTTGAACGACTCCTCGGTCACCGCCGCCGCGGAGCCGGTGAACAGCCGGGTGTTCGGCATGGACCGCGCGGTCCACCGCCGCCCCGCCTGGGCGGCCCAGTTGAGCATCTGCTCCGCGCGCACCACCTTCTACGAGACCGGCAACGGCGAGAACCTCAAGGGCTGGCACCAGAACAGCGGGATGCTCTACTGGTACGGCGACACCTACGGCAACGGCCAGTACTCGGACGCCTTCTGGCCCACCGTCGACCCGTACATGCTGCCCGGCACCACGGTCTCCACCCTCGCGCTCGCCGATGCCGCGGGCGGCGCCTGGGGCGCCTCCCACCCGAACAGCGCCTGGGCGGGCGGCGCCACCGACGGCACCTACTCCGTGGTCGGCCAGGACGTCCGGGGGCTGCAGTCCACCCTGACCGGGAGGAAGTCCTGGTTCCTGCTGGACGACTCCGTGCACTGCCTGGGCGCCGGCATCACCTGCACCGACGCGGCCGCCGTCCGCACCACCGTCGACAGCCGCAACCTCGGCCCGAACAACAACCAGGTGTTCACCGTCGACGGCACGGTCCAGCCGGCCACCCTCGGCTGGAGCCAGACCTTCACCAATCCCGGGTACATGGCGATCGGCGGCATGGGCGCCTGGGTCTTCCCGGGCGGCGGGACCGTCAACGTCAAGCGCGAGGCCCGCACCGGCGCGTGGTCCGACGTCAACACCGGCAGCGCCACGACCGCGATCACCCGCAACTACCTCTCGATGTGGTTCGACCACGGCACCAACCCGACCGGCGCGAGCTACAGCTACCAGCTGATGCCCGGCGCCACCGCGGCCACCGCGGCCGCCCGCGCCGCGAACCCGAACGTCACCGTCCTCGCCAACACCGCCACGGTGCAGGCGATCAGCGTGCCCTCGCTCGGCCTGACCATGGCCAACTTCTTCGCCGCGGGCAGCGCCGGGCCGCTCACCGCCTCGGGCCCGTGCTCGGTGCTGGTCCGCGAGCAGGGGGGTGCGATGACCGTCGCGATCTCCGACCCGACCCGGGCCGCCACCACCGTCCAGGTCACCGTCGCGCGTTCCACCTACAAGTCGGTCACCGCCGCCTCGGGTGTCCAGGTGCTCACCACCGCCGGGCAGGTCGTGTTGCTCGCCGAGACCGGCGGCACCCAGGGCGCGAGCCGCACCGCCACCGTCTCCTCCTCGGGCACCGCGCCGGCCTCCACCACCGCCGCCCAGCTGAGCGCCACCGCGAGCAGCTACGTCCGGGACGGCTCGTACGGCAACACCAACTTCGGCAACGCCACCACCATGGTGGTCAAGAACACCAACGCCGCGAACAACGGCTACAACCGCCGGTCGCTGCTCAAGTTCGACGTCTCCGGCGTCAGCGGCACGGTGTCCCGGGCGGTGCTGTGGGTGTACGGCAACGTGCAGGACTCGGGCGGGGCCCTGTCCACCCTGCAGGCCTTCGCCACCGCCTCGGACGGCTGGACCGAGACCGGCGTCACCTGGAACACCGCACCCGCGCTGGGCGCGGCGCAGGGCAGCGGTCCGGTCTCCACCGGCTACGACTGGATCGCCCTCGACGTCACCGCCGCGGTCGCGGCCGCCCAGACCTCCGCGGGCGGCACCGGCACCGCCTCGCTCGCGGTCTTCCAGCCGCTCGGCGCGGTGGGTCTGGCGGCCGTCCTCAACACCCGCCTGAACTCCGCGAACCCGCCCCGGCTGGAGGTGGTCACCGGCTGAGGACCGCCGGGTCGATGCGGAGCCCTGGGCTTCCGGCGGATCGAATGATACAAATTGATCCGAATCGAGAGCGCAGGTCCAGCCACGGGAGTGACGCCATGACCATCACGGCCGAGCAGCGCCGGGCGCGCATCCTGGACGTGGTCCGCGAGCTCGGCACGGTGCGGGTCGCGGAGCTGGCCGACCGCATCGGCCTGGCCGCCGTCACCGTCCGCCGGGACGTGGCGGCCCTGGCCGACGCCGGGCTGCTGCGCCGCACGCACGGTGCGGTGTCGCTCCCGCGTACGGAGGCCGCGCCGGGCCGGGCGGCCGGACACGGCCGGGTGGTGGGCATGCTGGTGCCCACCGTCGGCTCGTACTTCGACGAGATCATCGACGGCGCCCGCTCCGCCGCGGCGGCGGCGGGCGCCCGGCTGGTGCTCGGCATCTCCGCCTACGAGTCCTCGGACGACCCCGCCCAGGTGGAGCAACTGCTCGACGCGGGCGTCGACGGTCTGCTGCTCACCCCGAACTGGACGTCCGCGGGCCGGCCGGAGAACAGCGCGTGGCTGTCGGAGCTGCGGGTGCCCGCCGTGCTGGTGGAGCGCCGGGCGGCACCCGACAGCCCCTTCGCCGAGCTGGACTCGGTCGGCTCCGACCACCACCACGGCGTGCTGCTGGCGCTGCGGCACCTGTCCTCGCTCGGCCACCGCGCGGTGCAGCTGGCCGCGCGGGCGGACACCTGGACCGCCCACCACGTCCGGAGCGGGTACCGGGAGGCGGTGGAACTGCTGGGCCTGGAGCCGCGCCCGGTGGTCGACATCCGCCAGCCCGGCGGCGACATGGAGCAGGTCGCCGCCCGGATCGCCGAGGGCGTGGCCGACGGCGCGCGGGCGGTGCTGGTCCACAACGACCAGGACGCCATCCAGCTGGTGCCGCTGCTGCGCGGGCGCGGCCTGCGGGTGCCCGACGACCTGGCGGTGGTCTCCTACGACGACGTGTTCGCGGCGCTCGCCGCACCGCCGCTGACGGCGGTGGCCCCGCCGAAGCGGACGGTGGGCTCGGCGGCGTTGGACCTGCTGCTGCACCGGCTGGACAGCGGCCCCGAGCTGCCGGTCCACCACGTCGACCTGCTGCCGGAGCTGAAGGTCCGCACCTCCTGCGGCGGCGCCGCCGGGAGCGGCGCCGCCCGCTGAGGCGCGGCGGTCAGCTCCGCAGGGCCCGCAGGTACCCGGCCCCGGGGCCGAGCAGGCCGCCGAGCGGCGCGGCGTCCGGGTACCACGGCGCCTCGTACTCCCAGGACACCCAGCAGTCGGACGGCAGCAGCCGGACGCAGTCGCCGATCGGGAGGCTGCCCGCGCCGAGCGGCACCGGCGTGAGGTCGGAGCGGCCGAGGACGTCCTTGACCTGGACGTAGCCGAGGTGGGGCCGCAGCGCGCCCCATGTCGCGGACGGGGTCTCGCCGGCCAGCCGGGTGTGCAGCAGGTCCCACAGCGCGCCGACCGCCGGGTGGGCGACGAGGTCGAGCAGCCGGGCGACGTCGCGCCCGCCGCGGTGGGAGTCGTGGGTCTCCACCAGGACGCGCACGCCCAGCGCCGCGGCGCGGTCGGCGACGGCGGCGAGGCGGCGGGCCGCGCGCTGGTCGGCGTCGGCGGGCAGCCCCTCGCCGCCCTTCGGGAACACCCGGACGTGGCCGGCGCCGAGGTCGGCGGCCAGCTGGAGCTGGTCGAGCAGGGCGGCGACCACCGGGCCGTCCTCGCCGGGGGCGGCGACCCCGACGTAGCCGGCCACGGCGAGCGGGGTGAGGCCTGCCCGGTCGAGGGTCCGGCGGGCCCGTTCGCGGGCGGCGGTGCTGAGCTCCGGGTGGACCGGTTCGCCGGGGGCGCAGCGCAGTTCGAGTCCGGTCCAGCCGTGCTCGTCGGCGAGCCGGATCACCTCGGCGAGCGGGCGGCCGGGCAGTCCGAGCGTGGAAAAGGCGAGTCGCACGATCAGTCCTTCCGGCGGACGGTGGGACCGTCCGGGTCGAGCGAGGCCTCGTGCGTGCTGCCGTCGGGCCAGACCACCCGGATCAGCGTTCCCTCGGTGGACACGGAGGGGCCGTCGAAGGGGTGGGCGGCCGAGCGGGAGAGGCGGGCGACGGAGAGGAACAGCGACGGTCCGACGCCGGTGCGGCCCGTGAGCACGGGCAGTGCGCCGATCGGGCCGAACGCGGTGCCGGCCGGCACGCGGACGGTCGCCGCGGCGGTGTACCCCTCGACCTGGTGCAGGACGGAGGTGAGCCGGCCGGCCTCGGCCCCGGAGAGCGGGCCGTCCGTCCACGTCATCGCCCCGGCGAGCGGGCCGTCGGTCCAGGTCTCGGCCGCGGTGCCCGCCACGGCCCAGCCGCTGTGCCGGACCTCGGTGCCGGGTGCGGCACCGGTGACCAGGTGGGCGTGGACCTCGTCGGCGCCGTGGGCGAGGACCAGCGAGGTGACGCTCACGCCGGGCAGCTCCGCGCCGGCGATCCGCGGGTGGTGGGCCGAGGCGGCCCAGCCCGGCCCGGCGCCGAGCGGCCGGATCCGGCCGCGCTCGCTGAGCTCCCCGTCGACGACCACGCCGAAGTGGTTGTCGGGCCGTCCGGCGGGCAGCGGCCCGGTGGCGGTGGAGTAGCCGAGCCGGGCGTACAGCGGGTCGTCGTCCAGCACCTGGTCGGCGGGCTGGTCGTCGCTGCCGTGGTTGTGCAGGCGGACCAGGCCGTCGGCGGCGGTGGACTGGATCAGCCAGCCCGGCTGCGGCAGCGGGTGGACGGCGTCGGCGCGCTCGACCGGCGCGGCCTCCTCGGGCGCGGTCCACACCGGGTGGTCCGGGGGCAGGAGGAGTCCGACGAACCCCTTGCTGGCCCAGTACGGCGAGGCCGGCCCGGAGTAGGGCTGGACCAGTGGCGGGTAGGGGCCGTACCAGCCGAGCGAGAGCAGGCCGTCCGGGTCGGTCGCGCCGCGGTCGAGGAAGTGGCGCAGGGCGCCGGAGGCGAGGCGGCGGGTGGCGCCGGGGGTGAGCGGGCTGTGGCCGGTCAGCGCCGCGGCCCACAGCGGGGCGGCGGCGGCGAAGCGGTAGGTGAGCGAGCGGCCCTGGTGCATCGGGGCGCCGTCGGCGCCGAAGGTGCGGGCGTAGCCGTCGAGGTGGGCGGCGAGGCGGCGGCCGTAGGTGTCGAGCAGGGCGCGGTCGCCGCTCAGGTGGGCGTGCAGCACGGGGTAGAGGTGGAACGCCCAGCCGTTGTAGTGGTCGAAGGCGCGGGGGCGGCCGTCGGTGTACCAGCCGTCGCCGCGGTACCACTGTTCGATCTTGGCGAGTCCGCGCTGCACGGCGGCCTCGGCGGCGCCGTCCTCGTCGAGGCCGGCCTCGGCCAGCAAGCCGCCGACGGTGAAGGGGAACAGCCACCAGTTGTTGTCGACCGGCGTGTGGTGGAGGGCGTCGGCCAGCCAGGCCCGGACCCGCTCGCGCACCTCGGCGTCGAGCCGGTCCCAGAGCCAGGGCCGGGTCAGGCGCAGCGCGAGGGCGATGGAGGCGGCCTCGACCATGGGCTGGTTGCGATCGCCGATGGCGAGCCAGGAGACCTGGTCGTGGTCGGTCAGCTCGCGGTCGGTGGTGGGGGTGCGGGTGCCGGCGTCGAGTCCCTGTGCGTAGCGGGCGAGCAGGCCGTGCGGGTCGTCGCCGCCGGCGCCGGCGATCCGGAAGGCGGCCAGCAGGAAGGTCCTGGCGTAGCCCTCCAGTCCGTCGGAGCGGGTGCCGGAGATGCTGGGGCGGGGGCCGGGGAGATTGATGAGCGCGTGCTCCGGTCCGGCGAACGGTCGGACGGCGGCCAGCAGCGCGTCGGCGGCGGCCTCCCAGTGCGACCTGGTCCAGCCGGTGCGGGGGCTGAGGGCGCGGTCCTCGGGCGGGAGCGCGGGCAGGGGTGCTGAACGCATGACCAATCGGATCAACCATCCAGATTTTTTGAGCGAATGATCTGATGATGATGGGCACAACCCGCCCCATCGCCCCTCATGCCAGGATCGTTACCAGAAAGTGGCCCGCAGAAGTCGTATCGATTGAGATCACTTGATCCTCGGCTCTTGACTCCGATCCCATGCGGTCGCAAGATGGCCACACCGCCGGGCTGATCCCCCTTCCTCGCTCAGCGATCCGGCCCCCCTCTCGGGCATCCCCGACCCCCTCCACAGGAGCCGTGCCATGTCTGCTTCTCGCACCTCCGGCCGCAGAGCCCTCCGCCTGACCGCCACGCTCACCGCCTCCGCGCTCTCGATCACGCTGCTCGCGGCCTGCGGCAGCGGCGGCAGCTCGGACGCCGCCCCGGCGAGCGACGGCCAGCCGGTCACCATCACCTTCTGGGGCTGGGCCAAGGGCACCAAGGAGGTCGTCGACGCGTTCAACGCCTCGCACAAGGACGTCCAGGTCAACTTCGAGCAGATCCCGTCCGGTGTGGCCGGCGGTTACGCGAAGATCTCCGACGCCTCCAAGGCCGGCAACGCCCCCGACGTGTTCAACGTCGAGTACGCGGCGCTGCCGGACTTCGTCAGCCAGGGCGCCGTCCAGGACATCACCAAGCTGGTCTCCACCGACCTCAAGGCGAAGTACCTGCCGCAGGCCGTCGAGCTGACCACGCTGGCCAAGGCGCAGTGGGCGCTGCCGCTGGACGCCGCCCCGCAGGCGCTCTTCTACCGCAAGGACCTGTTCGAGAAGGCCGGCATCACCACCGCGCCGCAGACCTGGGACGAGTACCGCGCGGACGCCCAGAAGCTGAAGGCCGCCAACCCGAACACCCGGATCGGCACCTTCTTCCCGGACGACCCGAGCACCTTCGAGGCGCTGTCCTGGCAGGCCGGCGCGCACTGGTTCACCGGCCAGCAGGACACCTGGAGCGTGGACATCAACAGCAGCCAGACCAAGTCGGTCACCGACTACTGGCAGCAGATGGTCGCCGACGACCTGGTCCGCGTGCAGCCGTCGTTCAGCCAGCAGTGGACCGCCTCGCTGCAGAAGGGCGAGACCGCCGCGTACCTCGGCGCGGCCTGGGGCGGCGGCGTGCTGAAGTCCACCCTGGCCTCCACCCCGGACGCCTCCGGCAAGTGGGCGGTCGCCCCGATCCCGAGCTGGGACGGCAAGCCGGCCAGCGGCATGCTCGGCGGCTCGGTCTTCGCGGTCTCGAAGAACAGCAAGAAGGCCAAGGCCGCCGTCGAGTTCGCGACCTGGGCCACCACCACGCCCGAGGGCATCAAGGCGCGCATCGCCTCCGGCACCTCCTCGCTCTTCCCGGCCGACCCGGAGCTGATCCCGTCCGCCAAGGCCGCCTTCAACACCGACTTCTACGGCGGGCAGGACATCTACTCGGTCTTCGTCGACTCCTCCAAGTCGATCCGGCCGGGCTGGACCTGGGGCCCCACCATGGGCCTGACCAACAACGCCATGAAGGACGTGTTCGGCAAGCTCGGCCAGGGCGGCACCATCCAGTCCGCGGTCGACGCCGCCCAGCAGGGCACCATCGCCGAGCTCAAGAACCGCGGACTCAAGGTCGCCCAGTGACCGACCGCACCACCGGCACCACCGGCCCCTCCCGCGCCGCCACCGTCAGGCGGCGCGGGAGGGGCGGGGCCCCCGCCCTCCTGCTGGCCCCGTTCTTCGTCCTGTTCACCGCGGCGACGCTGGTCCCGATCGGCTACGCGGTGTACCTGAGCCTGTTCACCGAGCGCCGCTCGGGCCTCGGCTTCGGCGCGCCCGAGACGGTCTTCACCGGACTCGCCAACTACGGCCGCGCGCTGGGCGACCCGGCGTACCGCGACGGCTACCTGACCATCGCCCAGTACTGCCTGCTGTACATCCCGGTGATGGTCTGCCTGTCGCTGGCGGTGGCCCTGCTGCTGGACTCGGTGCTGGCCCGCGCCAAGCGCTTCTTCCAGCTCGCGCTGTTCCTGCCGCACGCCGTCCCCGGCATCATCGCGGCCCTGGTGTGGACGTACCTGTACACGCCCGGCATCAGCCCGGTGCTGGACGCCCTGAGCGGCGCCGGAGCCCAGCTCGACGTGCTCGGCCACCCGCTGCCCGCCGTGGTCAACATGGCGGTCTGGGAGTGGACCGGCTACAACATGATCATCTTCTTCGCCGCCCTGCAGGCCGTCCCCCGCGAGGTCCTGGAGGCGGCCGTGGTCGACGGCGCCGGCGCCCTGCGCACCGCGTTCAGCATCAAGGTCCCGCTGATCAAGGCGTCGATCGCGATGGTCGGCCTGTTCACCGTCATCGGCTCGCTCCAGCTCTTCACCGAACCGGTGATCCTCCGCGGCGCCTCCCCGGGCGTCACCAGTACCTGGACCCCGAACATGTACGCCTACACCGCCGCCTTCGAGCGCAACGACTACGGTCTGGCCGCAGCCGCCTCCGTGCTGCTCGCCCTGGCCGCGGCGCTGCTCTCCTACGTCGTCACCCGGGCCACCCGGGGCCGCTCCGCGCGCCGGACGGAGGCCACCCGATGAGCACGCACGCCAAGCAGCACCGCCCCTGGGCGCTCTCCAAGGCCGCCGTCAACGGCGCCCTGGTCCTGGTCACCCTCTACACCCTGCTCCCGCTCGGCTGGCTGCTCACCGCCTCCGCCAAGAACACCCCCGACCTGCTCGGCGGCAACACCCTCACGCCGGGCAACTTCCACCTCGGCCAGAACCTGCACGACCTGGCCACCGCGGACGGCGGCATCTACTGGCGCTGGTACCTCAACTCCCTGCTGTACGCCGGGGGCGGCGCCCTGCTCTGCGCGTTCATCTGCGTCTGCGCGGGCTACGCCTTCGAGGTCTACCGCTTCCGCGGCAAGGAGAAGCTCTTCGGCCTGGTCCTGGTCGGCGTCCTGGTGCCCACCACCGCGCTGGCCCTGCCGATGTACCTGCTCGCCTCCGAGGTGGGGATCGTCAACACCTTCTGGGCCGTCTTCCTGCCCAGTCTGGTGTTCCCGTTCGGCGTGTACCTGTCCCGGATCTTCGTCGCCGGCTACGTGCCCGGCGAGGTCCTGGAGGCCGCCCGGATGGACGGCGCCGGGGAGCTGCGCACCTTCTGGTCGATCGGTCTGAAGATGGTCATGCCCGGCTTCGTGACCGTCTTCCTGTTCCAGTTCACCGCCATCTGGAACAACTTCTTCCTGCCGCTGGTGATGCTCTCCGACACCAAGCTCTTCCCGGTCAGCCTGGGCCTCTACTCCTGGAACAGCCAGACCCACGCCGAGCCGCAGTTCTACCCCCTGGTCGTCACCGGGTCACTGCTCGCCGTGCTCCCGCTCGTCATCGCCTTCGTCGCCCTGCAGCGGCACTGGAAGGCCGGCCTCACCGCGGGAAGCGTCAAGTGACCTCGCCCGCCCCCGGCTTCGCAGACCCCTCGGAGAATCGCGTGCCCCAGCAGTCCACCGCAGCCGCCCGGTCCGCCGCCCCGGCGGACCCCGAGCGGCGCCGCCCGCGGGCCGTGCTGGCCATGCACCCGCAGCTCGCCCCGCAGCTGATCGACGCTCCGGCGATGGCCCGGCTCACCGGCCTCGCCGACCTCGACCCGTCGCTGGTGGTCGACGACTTCACCACCCCCGCGGCCGCCGCCGCGCTGGCCGACGCCGACGTCCTCGTCACCAGCTGGGGCTGCCCGCCCCTCGACGAGGCGGTCCTGGCGGCCGCACCCCGGCTGCGCGCCGTCATCCACGCCGCGGGCTCGGTCAAGCACCACGTCACCGACGCCTGCTGGCAGCGCGGCCTCCAGGTCACCTCCGCCGCCTGGGCCAACGCCCTGCCGGTCGCCGAGTACACCGTCGCCGCCGTCCTGTTCGCCAACAAGCAGCTGCTGCGGCTGGCCGCCGACTACCGCGAGCTGCGGGCCCGGCACGACTGGCAGGCCGCCTACCCGCGGATCGGCAACTACCGCCGCACCGTCGGCGTCGTCGGCGCCTCCCAGATCGGCCGCCGGGTGCTCGAACTGCTCCGGCCGTTCGACCTGGACCTGCTGCTGCACGACCCCTTCCTCGCGCCCGACGAGGCCGCCGCGCTCGGCGCCCGTCTGGTGGAGCTCGACGAACTGTGCACGCTCAGCGACGTGGTGAGCGTCCACGCGCCCGAGCTGCCCGCCACCCGGCACATGATCGACCGCCGCCGGCTCGCCCTGCTGCCCGACGGCGGCACGGTGATCAACACCTCGCGCGGCTCGCTGATCGACCAGGAGGCACTAGTCGACGAACTGGTCACCGGGCGTCTGCACGCCGTCCTGGACGTCACCTCACCCGAGGTGCTGCCCGAGGACTCGCCGCTCTACGACCTGCCGAACGTGCTGCTCACCCCGCACGTCGCCGGCTCCATGGGCACCGAACTGCACCGGATGGCGGCCGCCGCCGTCGACGAGCTCGCCCGGTTCGCCGCCGGACTGCCCTTCGCGCACCCCGTGCTGGCCCAGGAGATCCACCGCACCGCCTGACGGCGCGCTGACCCGCCGTCAACACCTGAGCGCCTACCGCCCCGAGGGGTGGTAGGCGCTCCGTCGTCGGTCCGTCAGCTCAGCGGGCGGCAGAGCAGCGCGTCCGGGACGCCGTAGTGCAGCCACCTCCAGGTGCAGGCGACGCCGGCGACGTACTCGTTGTCGGCGCACTGGCCCATGTAGTACCCGGGCGCCCAGTCACTGCCCACGTACCGCTCGTCGGCGACCTTCACATACGCGGCGCCGCCGGGCGCGGGTTTCCGGCGATCGTCGCTCACGCTTCACCCACGGGCCTCGATTGGCGCACGTACCATCGGTGCTTTCGATCAGCGCGTGACCGAGTGATACTTATTTGCGCACCACACCACCGAGGTCCGGCCCGACGTCCCGGGCGGCGATAAGGGGAGCCATGACCATCACCGCCGAACAGCGGCGCGCCCGGATCCTCGAAGTGGTCCGGGAACTGGGCACGGTCCGCGTGCTGGAGCTGGCGGCCCGGATCGACACGGCTCCGGTGACGGTGCGCAGGGACGTCGCCGCGCTCGCCGAGAGCGGCCAGCTGCGCCGCTCGCACGGGGCCGTCTCCCTGCCGCTCGGCGACGCCGCACCCGGCGCCGCCGTCGGACGCGACCGGGTGATCGGCATGCTGGTGCCCACCGTCGGCTCGTACTTCGACGAGGTGATCGACGGGGCGCGCACGGCGGCCGCGGCCACCGGCGCCCGGCTGGTGCTCGGCATCGCCTCCTACGAGGCCGCGGACGACCGGGCCCAGGTCGGCCAGTTGCTCGACGCCGGCGTCGACGGGCTGCTGTTGACCCCGAACTGGCACCCGGGCAGCGACCCGGCGGACGCGGCGTGGATCCGCGAACTGCCGGTGCCGGCCGTGCTGGTGGAACGGCTCGCCGCCCCCGGCAGCGCCGCGGCCGACCTGCCCGCGGTCGGCTCCGACCACCGCCACGGCGTCCTGCTCGCCCTGCGCCACCTGGCCTCGCTCGACCACAAGTCGGTCCTGCTGGCGGCCCGCGAGGACAGCTGGACGGCCCACCAGGTGCGGGCCGGCTACGCCGAGGCCGTGCGCCTGCTGGACCTCGAACCCCGACCGGTGATCGACATCCACCGCCCGGGCCTGGACACCGAGGCCGTGGCCGAGCGGATCGCCGAGGCGGTCGCCGACGGGGTACGCGCGGTGCTGGTGCACAACGACCACGAGGCGATCCAGCTGGTTCCGGCGCTGCGCGCCCGCGGCCTGCGGGCGCCCGACGACCTCGCGCTGATCTCCTACGACGACGTGTTCGCCGCCCTGGCGGCCCAGCCGCTCACCGCGGTCGCCCCGCCCAAGCGGGCGGTGGGCGCGGCCGCCGTGGAGCTGGTGCTCCGACGGCTCGCCACCGGTCCGGACCTGCCGGTCCACCACGTGCGGCTGCTGCCCCGACTCAAGATCCGGACCTCCTGCGGAGGCGACACCCGCGAGCAGTGACGCCTCGCGGAGTGGGCCGACGGCCGGTCGGAGGAGGGGGCTTCCGACACCGGCCGTCGGCGGCCCGGGTGCCGGACCTTCCCGACCCAGCCCATCGGCCCCGAACCGCGGCGGATGGGCCCGTTTGCGCGCGAGCGTCCGCCACACCCGACAATCTACGGATCAGGATCGGATCAAGTCAACATTCGAGCTTCATTTGAACATCAAGTGGTCATTTGATCTGAGCGTCAGTGGTCCTGGCGCAGCTCCTCGTAGGCCCGCCCCACGCGCTTGCGGGTGGTACCGAGCTTCCTGAGCACCTTGGCGACGTGGTGCTCGACGGTGCGCGGCGACAGGAACAGCGCGTCGGCGATCTGCTGGTTGGTGGCTCCCCCGGCGAGCAGCTCGGCGACCTGGTGCTCCCGCGGCGAGAGGTCGCCGCCGTAGCCGCGGCGGCCGGGTGCGGGCCGGGCCAGACCGAGCTCGCGCAGGCCGTGTTCGCAGCGCGCGGCGTCGGCGGTGGCGCCGAGCTCCGCGAACGCCGTCAGCGCCTCGGTGACCAGCGCGGAGGCCGCGGCCGGGTCGGCGCCGCGCAGGGCGACGCCCTGCCGTTCCACCGCCCGGGCCCGCTCGTACGGGCGTCCGATCGCCTGCCACCTCCGGGCGGCGGCGGCGTAGTGCCCGACCGCGGCGTCCGGCTCGGCGTGCTCGGCCAGCAGGCCGAGGGCGAGCTCCAGGTCGGCGGCGGCGGCCGGGCTGTCCCGCCCGCCGACGGCGCGCTCGACCTCGCCGGCCAGCTGTTCGGCGGCCGCCCGCTCGTCGCAGGCCAGCGCAGCCTCGACGGCGACCGGCACCAGGCCGGGCGACTTGGCCCAGGTCCCGGCCCGCCGCAGCAGGTCCACCGCCGGCGCGGCGACCGCCCAGGCCCGGGCCGGCGAGCCCTGGGCGAGGTGAACGGCGCCCAGGCCGGCGGCGGCCCGCAGGGCGACGCTCACCGCGAGCTGCCGCTCCCCCGCCTCCGCGGCGCTGCCGAACTGCTCCAGCGCCGCCGCCCGCTGCCCGCGGGCGGCGGCGAGGAACCCGGTCACCAGTGCGCGCTCGGTGTGCGGGACGGCGATGCCGGGGAACTCGTCGATCAGCGCGTCGAAGCGTTCGTCGATGCCCTCCCAGTCCCCCGCCAGCGCGGCCAGCCGCAGCAGGGCGACCCGCGCGTAGCACGCGACGAGCGGGCTGCCGGCCCGTACGGCCAGGCCCTGGGCCTCGGTCATCAGGGCCGTCGCCCGCCGGTCGTGGCCGAGTTCGATCGCGGCGTCCGCGATGTTGTGCAGGGCCCGCGCGGTCTGCCGGACCACCTCGGGGTCGTCCGCGTGCCGGGGCAGCTGCTCGGCCAGCGCCCACACGTCCTGGTCTGCCAGCCAGGTCAGCAGCGTCAGCCGGGAGGCCCGGACGGCCGCCTTCACCGCCTGGTCCGGGCTGTCCCCGACGGTGTCCTCGGCGCGTTCGATCCAGTGCAGGCCGTGCTCGACGCCCTTCCGCTCGTCGAAGGCCAGGGCCAGCAGCGCCCGGGCGGCGCGTTCCGGGCGGGCCCGGAGCTCGTCCGCGGCCCGGGCGACCTCGCGGAATCCGGCCAGGTCGTCGGCCTCGTTCAGCAGCAGCAGGCCGTGGGCGAGGCGGATCTCGCCGCGGATCTCCACCGGGAGCTGGGGGTCGGCGAGCAGGCGGCGCAGCAGGCGGGCGTTGGTGGCGAAGTCGACGCCGTTGGCGGCGATCCCGGCCAGCGCCAGAGCCGCGCGGGAGCGCTGCTCGCCGGCCAGCCGGGGCTCTTCGAGGAGTTGGTGGAGCAGGGTCGCGGCGGTGCCGGTGTCACCGACCGACACGGCCTGCTCGGCCGCGTCCTGGGCGCGCACGAGCCACGCCTCGCGGTCGCCGGCGGCCTGGGTGTGGTGCGCGATCTGCACCAGCCGCGGGGGTGTGCGGGCCTGCAGGGCCGCCACGGCGCGCCGGTGCAGGCGGACCCGCGCGGGTGCGGGGATGTGCCCGTAGGCGACCTGCTGGGCGAGGACGTGCCGGAACACGTACCGGCCGTCGTCGGCCTCGCGCAGCACGGACGCCTGGAGCAGTTCGATCAGCGCCCGGGCGCCGTCGGGCGCGTCCAGCCGGGCGATCGTGGCCAGCAGGTCCTCGTCGGCGGGTACCGCCAGCACCGCGGCGGCCTCGGCGACCGCCCCGGCCTCGCGGGACAGCATGCCGAGGCGCTCGGTGACCGCCTCGCTGAGACCGCGCGGCACGTCCGCGTCCTGGAGGCGGGCGGCGGCGTCCGCGTACCCGTGGGTGCGGCCGTGTTCGGCGAGGGTGATCAGGTCCTCCTCCGCCACCAGCGGCAGCCCCTCGCTGCGCTGGTACAGGGCCGTGCCCAGGTGCGCGGTGGCGTCGGGTCCCATGGCGGCGACCGCCAGTTCCTGGATGTCGGGCTCGGCGAGCGGGCCGAGCCGGATGACGGTGCCGCTGGTGCCGGGCGGGTGGCGGTAGGCGGCGCCGAGGACGGCGCTCTTCGGCGGGAGGTCCTCGGCCCGGTAGGTCAGCACCAGGCTGAGCTGCGGGGGCAGGTCGCGCGCCAGCAGCAGGAGCAGGTCGCGGGTCGCCTCGTCCACCCAGTGCAGGTCCTCGACCACCAGCGCGGTCGGTCCGAGTGCCCCGAGGAGCGAGCGCACCGCCTGCACCAGGCGGAAACGCTGCGCGGAGGCGTCCAGCGGCTGGGAGGGCGGCGGCGGGAGCCGGTCGGCGAGGTCGGGCAGCAGCGGGGCGAGCGCGCCGGCGGTCGGCGGGAGCGGGCTCTCGGCCCGCTGGAGGTCGGCCCGGCGCAGGGCGTCCACGACCGGCCCGTACGGCAGGGGTTCCCGCAGGGGGTGGCAGAACCCGGTCAGCACCTGGTGGCCGTTGCGGGCGAGCACCGCGGCGGCCTCCCGGATCAGCCGGGACTTGCCGACCCCCGCCTCCCCTTCCACCAGCACCACGGCCGGCGGATGCCGCACCGCCGCCAGCAGCAGCCCCGACTCGCGGCCGCGGCCGACGAACCGGAACCGCCCGCCGGGATCAGCCGTCCCGCCGTCGAGCGCGCGCGTCACGTGACCACCGTCCTTGCGTGACCACGGTAGGGCCGGCCCCTGGGGGCGGCAAGCAGCGTCGCCGCAGGCGGTCGGCGCGTCACCCGGGGTGCGGCACCGGGACCTTCGCCACCGCTCGCGTGCCGTCCGGGTCGCACCACAGCATGCAGCCGGTCGAGTACGCGTTGACCAGTGCCAGGCCGCGCCCGGCCAGGGCGCCGCCGCCGCTGTCGAGGACGGTCGACGCGGGCGCCGCGCGCCACTGGCCGCGGTCCCGGACCTCGATGGTCAGCGTGTGCGGGCGGAGGCCGATCAGCACGGCCACGTCGGGGCTCGCGCTGTGCCGCACGGCGTTGGTCGCCAGCTCGGTGACGATCAGTGCCGCGGCGTCCGTGACGCTCTCCGGCAGCCGCCAGTGCCGTGCCACGGTCCGGGCGAAGCGCCGCATCCCCGGCACCGAGCGGGCCTCCGCGGGAACCACGCAGGCGGCGGCACTGTCGGCCGGGCGGCCTGCGCGGGTCGTCGACTGGTGGCAGGTGTCGGCGGTGGGCATCGGGACTCCCTGGGGGCTGGACGGTACCTCTCCCACACCCTCCGGGACCGGACCCGGAGAAACCATGCGGACCCCGGACGATGCGGGTACCCATTCCTCCCCGCCCCGACCCGCGGCGAGGCGGCCGCCGGGAGGGCCGGTGCGCGGCGTGGCGGGTGCCGGTGGGAGTCACCGGACCGCCCGCCCGGCAAGCCTCGCGACGGGCCGACGGGCTCGCGGCCCGGGGAGGACGAGGTCCCAGGCGAGCAGCGCCGCGCCGAGGCACCCGGCCAGGCGGCCGAGGCGGGCCGGGACGATCATCGGCGGGGCGCCGAAGGCCAAGCCGCTCGGCCACGGCGGCGCGCAGCGGGACGAGGTACGGGTCCCCGGCGCGGGCCAGCCCGCCGCCGATGACGATCCGCTCGGGGTCGAGGAGGCGGATCGCGGCGCCGAGGCCGTCGGCGAGGGCGTCGATCGCGTCCGCCCAGATCCGGGCGGCGACGGTGTCGCCGGCCTGCGCGCGCCGCTGGACCTCGTCGGCGCCCACCCCGGCCTCGCCGGTGGCGTGGCGGTAGCGGCGGGCGACGGCCGCGGCCGAGGCGAGGGTCTCGACGCAGCCGCGGCCGCCGCAGGCGCACGGATCGCCGCCCGGGCGGACCACCAGGTGGCCGAGTTCCCCGGCGGACCGCCGCGCGCCCGCGTGGACCTTGGCGTCGAGCACCAGGGCGGCGGCGACGCCGGTGCCGACCGGGACGAAGAGCGAGGAGCGGCAGCCCCGGCCCGCGCCGATCCTGGCCTCGGCGAACCCGCCGGCCCGCACGTCGTGCCCGAAGGCCACCGGGACGTCGACCTGCTCGGCCAGCCAGTCGCGTACCGGAACGTCGCGCCAGCCGAGGTTCGCGGCGTGCACGGCCGTGCCCGCCGCCTCGTCGACGATGCCCGGCACCACGATGCCCGCCGCGACCGGCGCGAACCGGTCGGCGAGGTCGCGGGCGTGGGCGAGGACCGTCTCGACCACGGCCTCCGGGCCCAAGTCGGCGCGGGTGGGGTGCCGTTCGGTGTGGACCAGCGAACCGTCGGCGGCCATCACACCGGCCTTGATCTCGGTGCCGCCCACGTCCAGGGCGATGACGCGACCGGCGGACGCCGGAAGGCGGTGGTCACTCACGATCACCCGATCCGATGTGGTCACGCGGTGTCGCCTCGAAATCCGCCGGGTGTGCCGCAGGTCTTGACGCGGACACCGGACCTGTCCACTCTTGCTCGAACATGCTTGATTCCAGCCATTACGAGTCAAGTTCAATCACGCATTGCATGCCTAGGAGCATCGCATGAGATGGCACCACCGTGTACTCGGAATCTGTTCGGCGGCTTTCCTGACGGCCGGTCTGGCAGTCACCGCGGGCACGCCTGCCGTGGCCGACACCCTCGCGGCCAACACCAGCACCCCGGTCGGCACCAAGCCGATGATGGGGTTCAACAACTGGGCCCGTTTCACCTGCACGCCGCAGGCGCGGCTGGACGGCACCCGGGACGGCTACTCCTTCCAGCAGTTCATGGAGGACCAGGCGAAGGCCATGAAGGACACCGGCCTGGTCTCCGCCGGATACACCAACCTCACCGTCGACGACTGCTGGATGCAGCGGACCTCCGCCGGCTACCTGCACGGCGCCGCCGCCTGGAACGGCAGCAGCCAGCCCGGGTTCGACTGGGAGCTCACCGACTACGCGAACTACGTCCACGGCCAGGGCATGGACGTCGGCGTGTACAGCACGTCCGGGGTGAACACCTGTCAGGGCGTGCCCGGCGGCATCATGGGCCACGAGCAGGTCGACGCCAACTCGCTCGCGTACTGGGGCGTCGACTCGCTGAAGCTGGACAACTGCGGCACCACGACGAGCAACCGCCAGCAGGAGTTCACCGCCACGGCGAACGCGCTGAAGACGGCCACGGCGAACACCTCCCGCAAGATCCTCTTCAACGAGTCCGCGCCGGCCGGGTACGGCCCGAGCTCCGCGGAGAAGTACCGCACCATGGACTGGGTCCGCGGCCTCGGGCAGATGTGGCGCGACAGCCCCGACATCGCGGTCTGGCACAACGCCACGCCGATGGCCTCCGGCTGGGACTGGCAGCACGGCTCGGACTACTACGAGGGCGGTGTGCTGCAGAACTTCACCGACACCGTGGCCCTCGCCCGCTACAACGGCGCCGGCAACCACAACGACGCCGACATGCTGCTGATCGGTGACAACAACCAGCTCACCCTCGCCGAGCAGCGCAGCCAGTTCGCGCTGTGGTCCGCGATGGGCTCGCCGCTGATGATCAGCACCGACGTCCGCAAGATGGCCGCCGACCCGGCCACCTACGCGCCCCAGCTCGGCATCCTGAAGAACGCCGACATCATCGCCGTCGACCAGGACACCACCGCCGGCGGCTACCTCGCCGCCCGCGACGGCGCCGCCACGACCTCCGGCACCGAGGTCGTCGTCAAGCCGCTCGCCGACGGCTCCCGCGCCGTGGTCGTGCTCAACAAGAACGCCACCCCCACCACCTACACCCTCGACCTCAGCCGCGTGGGCTTCGCCAACACCGGCTGCGCCCGCACCGCCAAGGACCTGTGGGCCCACACCAGCGCCCAGGTGACCGGGTCGATCACCACCACCATCGCGGCCCACGACAACGCCATGTACACCATCGCGCCCGGCAGTTGCGGCGCGGCGCAGGCCACCGGCCAGATCCAGGCCGCCCAGCCCGGCTTCCAGGCGTACGCCTTCTGCCTCGACGCCTACAACGGCGCCACCAACGGCACCACCGTCGGCCTGTGGGACTGCCAGAGCGGCAGCAACCAGCAGTGGCAGCGCCAGGCGAACGGCCAGATCAGCTCGCTGGCCGCCCCCTCGCTCTGCCTCTCCGGCGAGAGCACCGGCCTGAAGCTGCGCACCTGCGACGGCACCGACGCGAAGCAGCTCTGGACCTACACCCGGGCCGGCCAACTCAAGGCCAACGGCCAGTGCGCCGACATCGCCGGCGGGGTCCTCGACCAGCGCAGCGCCGCCGTCGCCACCTACACCTGCGGCACCTACCAGCCCAACCAGACCTGGAGCGCCCCCTTCACCACTCCCCCCAGCCCGTAAGCGAGACCCGCGCGCGAGACCGGACGGCCCCCGCCCCTGTGCGGGGGCCGTCCCCGTGCGCCGGTGGTGCTACCCGGTGCGGCGCAGCAGGTCGGAGAGGGCGAGGCGGGACGAGACGTCGAGTTTGCGGTAGATGCGGGAGAGGTGGGTCTCCACCGTGCGGGGGCTGAGGAAGAGGCGTTCGGCGATCTCGCGGGTGCGCAGGCCGGCCGCGGCGAGTTCGGCGATCTCCCGTTCGCGCTCGCTGAGCAGGCCGAAGGGGTGGGCGGTGCGGGAGTGCGCGGACAGCTCGGCGCGGACGCGGGTCACGCGTTGCGCGACGAGCAGCGCCGCGTGGGTACGGGCGACCGCCTCGGCGGCGTCGAGCCGCCCGAGGGCCTCGGCCGGGCCGTGGGCCTGGTGGACGGAGTGCGCGCCGGCGGCGAGGGTCCAGGCGTACTGGACGGGCATGCCGGCTGAGCGGAACGTTTCGGCGGCGAGGGTGAACTGACGGGCCGCCGGGTCGTGTTCGCCGTCGGCCGCGTGCAGGTGGGCGCGGGCGGTGCGGGCGTAGGCCTGCTGGACGGGCAGGCCGAGGCGGTCGGCTTCCGCCTCGGCGGACTTGACGAGGCGTTGGGCCTCCTCGCGGTCCCCGCAGTCGAGGGTGGCGGTGGCCAACAGGGAGAGCAGGAAGGGCCGGGAGAAGGGCCGGACCTGGGGCAGGTGGTTGCCGCGTGCGGTGTCCAGCAGGGTCCGCCGGCAGCCGGCGGGGTCGCCGGCGAGCAGCCGGGCGTGGGCGAGCAGGCCCGTCGCCGAGGCGCTCCACCAGTCGTGGCCGGGCGGGTGGGCGCCCGTCGCCTCCTCGACCAGGGCCAGGGCGTCGTCGGCGTACTCCTGGCCTCGGGCCCACAGCAGGGCGGTGGCGCGGATCACCTGGGCCAGGGTGACCGCGGGCTGCACGCCGAGGGAGCGGCCGAGGTGCTCGGCCTCGCGGGCGTGCTGCTGGGAGGCGTCCAGGCGGCCGGTCCACTGCTCGGCGGTGGCGAGTCCGAGGAGCCGGTGCAGCAGGATCGGCCGCAGCGGACCGGTGCGGTCGGCGGTCAGCCCCCGGCTCAGGTGGCGGGCCGCGTCGGTGAACCGCTCCAGGTAGAGCTCGGCGCTGCCGAGCAGGGCGAGGGTCTCGGGGGTGCGTCCGGCGAGCGGGTCCGGAAGGGCGTCCACCAGCCGGGCGCAGTGGGCGACTTCGTCGAGCGCCTCGGCCAGCTCTCCGGCGTGGGTGACGCAGAGGGCGTCGAGCACCCGGAGCACGGTGCGGTCGGCCCCGTTCGCGCCACCGGCCCGGTCGGACCCGTTCGCGCCCCCGCCCCCGTCGGCCCCGTGGGAGCCGCCGCCGCCGTCCGCCTCGCCGAGCGCCCGGACGGCCTGCCGGAGCAGGGCGCGGGCCTGGTCGTGCGTCCCGCGCAGGACGTGCACCAGCCCGTGCTCGATGACCAGTTCGGCGGCTTCGGCCGGGAGCGGGACGGGCAGCGGGCGGGGCAGCAGGCCGAGGGCGGCGTCGGCGATGGCCGCCGCTTCCGCGTGCCGGCCGAGCTGCCGCTCGGCGCCGGCGCAGACGGCGTGGGCCTGGAGCAGCTGCCGCTCGGTGAGCGCCGCGGCCCGGCGGCCCAGCAGGTCGTGCGCACGGGTGCGGGCCTCGTCCAGCTGGCCCGAGGCGATCAGCGCGCGGCAGCAGGCGAGTTCCAGCTCGGTGCGGACGGCGGCGTCCGCACCCCCGGCGGGCAGCGACTCCAGGGCGAGGCGCAGCCAGTGCGCGGCGGTCGCCGGTTCCTGCGCGGCGATCTCCGCGGCGCCGTCCGCGAGGGTGCGGGCGGCGAGCGCGGCGTCGCTGCCCAGCAGGTGCTCGGCGTGCCGGGCGCGGTCGCGGGCCCGGCCGCCGCGGGCGGTGGCGAGGTCCAGCGCCCGGCGGTGGGCGCGCAGCCGGAAGGAGAGTCCGGCGCGCTCGTGCGCGACGTGGCCGACGACGGGGTGACGGAACATCAGGCCGCCTCGCCAGTCCGCCTGGCGCACCAGGTCGGCGGCCTCCAGTTCGGCGAGCGCGTCGAGGGTGGCGTCCATGCCCAGCTCGGAGACCCGGGCGACGTCCTCCGGGCGGAACGGGCTGCCGGCGACGGCGGCGGCCGAGGCCGTGAGCACGGCCGGCGGCGACAGCGCGTCGAACTCGGCGGCCAGCGGTTTCGCCGCGCGCAGCAGCCCGGCGCTGTCGGTGCCCGCGCGGTCGGGCCAGTGCTCGGGGCGCCAGCCCGCCGCGGCGAGCAGGCGCACGTACCGCGGGTTGCCCTCGGCCGCGGCGCACAACCGGGCCGTGAACTCCCGGAGTTCGGCCGGGGTGCGGAACGCGGGGACGGCGGGGGCGGGCAGGTCGGCGAGCAGCGCGGCCACGGCGTCGGGGGTGAGGGGGCCCGGTTCGATCCGCGTCACCGTTCCCGTCCGCGCGCCGTCCGCCAGGGCGTCCCGTAACTCGGGCGCGGTCTGCCCGGGGCGGTGCGCGAGGGCGAGCAGGAACGGGGCGGGCACCACGGAGCGCACCAGCCGGACGAGCAGCGCCGTCGAGTCCGGGTCGCACAGGTGGACGTCGTCCAGGACCAGGACGCACCCCGCCGCCCAGGCGGCCGACCGGTCGCCCTCCTCGTCGAAGCGCTGCGGCCGTCCGCCGGCCGCCTGCCGCGCCTCCCAGGCGTCGCGGAACACCTGCAGCGGGGCGGCGGCCCGGCGCAGGGCGTGCGCGCGGACCACCGGGACGCCCCGCTGGGCGGCCAGGCCGGCGAGCGCCGCGGCCAGCCGGGTCTTCCCGCTGCCCGGCTCCCCGGAGATCTCCACGACCGCGCCCCGGCCGCCGCCCAGCGGCTCCAACGCCCTTGCGAGCAGGCGGAGTTCGGCGTCCCGTCCGACGAGACGCCCGGCGGCGGCCGGTGGGTGCACTGCGGCCATGGGGCGCCGTCCTCCCTTTCAGGGGCCGAGGCGAGCGCCCGCGGGTGCGCCGCACGGGGGCTCGACTTCCGTTTCTGAAGTACTGTGCCCGCTTCGGCGTCGTTTTCAACGCCAGTACGGTGCTTTGCAGTTCGATCAGTCGGGGATGTCCCATGTGAACCGGTGCACGTGGATGCCGAAGTACGGGAAGGACTCCACGGTGCGCACCTGCGGGATGGCACGGATCCGGTCGTTGATGAGGCTGGACAGCTCGTCCATGGTCCGGCAGACGACCTCCGCGAACAGGTCGAACGAGCCGGCCGTGGACACCAGGTAGATCACGCTGTCGATGCCGTCCAGGGTGTCGATGACGTCCGGCAGCCCGCCGTCGACCCTGATGCCGAGCAGCGCCATGACGGGCAGTCCGAGTTTCAGCGGGTCGGTGACCGCGGCGAACTGCAGCAGGCCGCGCTCCATCAGCCGCTGCACCCGGGTGCGCACGGCGGGGGCGGACAGCCCGACCTCCCGGCCCAGGTCGGTGTACGAGGCGCGGCCGTCCTGCTGGAGCAGCCGGATCAGGATCCTGTCGAGCGCGTCCAGCTCGTCACGGGCCGTCACGTGGTCCCCTCTCCCTCACCCCGGGTGTGCGAACGAGACCGTAGCAACTCGGCGGCCGCCGGGGGGTGCCCCCGACCTCGGCGGCTGCGCGGATACGTACCGCGATTACGTGCTTCCCCCGACGCAGTCGCATCTGCGTTCGATGAAGCTGGGGTCCCGCTGCCGACCGCCGTCGAGTCGAAAGGCCGGTCAAACGTGACCATGTGCGAGCCGCCGACCGCACCGCAGGGCGCGTCCCGCGTCCGGTTCTCCCTGCTCGGGCCGCTGGCGGTCCGGATCGGGGACGACGTGGTGGCGCTCGGTCCGCTCAAACAGCGGCTCGTCCTCGCCATGCTGCTCTGCCAGCCCAACCGGTTCGTCCCGGTCGACCGGCTGATCGAGGCCGTCTGGGCCGACGAACCGCCCCGCACGGCGCGCAAGAACATCCAGGTCTACGTCTCCGCCCTGCGCCGGACGCTGGCCCCCGCCGGGGACCGGATCGTCCACGGGCCCGGGGGCTACCTGCTGCGGCTCGCCGAGCCCGAACTGGACGTCCTGCGGTTCCAGGCCCTCGCCGGGACCGCGCGCCGCACCGCCGCGGACGGCCGGCTCGAAGCGGCCTACGGGCTGTTCGACAGCGCCCGGCGGCTGTGGACCGGGCCGCCGCTCCCCGAACTGCGCTGCTCCGAACTGCTGCGCGGACAGGTCGGCCAACTGGTCGGCCGCTACCTCGCGGTGTGCGAGGACTGGGCGGAGGCCGCGCTGGACGCGGGCCGGCCCGCGGAGGTCGCCGAGGTGACGGCGGAGCTGCTGGAGCAGCACCCGCTGCGCGAACGGCTGCGGGCCGCGCACCTGTCGGCGCTGCACCGGTGCGGGCGGCGGGCCGAGGCGCTGGCCGCGTACGAGGAGGTCCGGCAGCTGCTGTCCCGGGAACTGGGCCTGCCGCCGAGCTCCGCCCTGACGACGCTGTACGAGTCGATCCTCGCGGACGACGGGCCCGTGCCGGGCCCCGGGTGGCCGGGGCAGCGCCGCGCTCCGGTCGCGCTGCCCTCCGCCGTCGCCGACTTCACCGGCCGCGGCGAGGAGCTGCGGGACCTGCTGGCGGCGGTGTCGGACGGCGGGGCGGTGGTGCTCGTCACCGGCCCGGCCGGGGTGGGGAAGACGGCGCTCGCGGTGCACGCCGCGCACCGCCTGGCGGAGCGCTTCCCCGACGGCCGGATCCACCTCGGGCTGCGCGAGCCGGACGGGTCCCGCCGCTCCCCGGCGTCGCTGGCGGCCGAACTCCTCCGCTACGCGGGCCGGGACACGGGGGCGGCCCCGGACCCCGAATCGGCCGCCGCCCGGTGGCGGGACTGGCTGGCCGTCCGCCGGGTGCTGCTGGTGCTGGACGACGCACCCGACGAGGCGAGCGTGCGCCCGCTGCTGCCCGGCACGGGTGCGAGCAGCGTCGTCGTCACGGCCCGGACCCGGCTCGCCGGACTGGCGGGCACCCACCGGGTGGACCTGCCGCCGTTCCCGCTCGACGAGGCGCTGGAGCTGCTCGATCGGATCACCGGCCGGGTCCGCGGCGACCGGGCGGCGGCCGAACGCGTCGTCCGGGCCTGCGGCCTGCTGCCGCTCGCGGTCCGGGTCGCCGGCCTGAAACTCACCGTGCTGCGGCACCTGCCGCTGGCGGAGTACGCGCAGCGGCTGGCCGATCCGCGCGTCGTGCTGGACGAACTCGCGGTCGGCGACCTCGACGTGCGGTCGGTGGTCGCCGACGAGTGGCGGCGGCTGGGAGACGTCCAGCGGTCCGCGCTGCTGCGGCTCGCGGCGCTGCCGGACCCGTCGGTGTTCACGGCGGAGCGCGCGGCGGCCGCGCTGGGGTGCACGCCGGACGCGGCACGGCGGCGGATCGAGCGGCTGATCGAGGCCGGGCTGGTCCTCTCGCCGACCGGCGAGGTGACCGCGCACGCGGCGGTGTACACGCTGCCGCACCTCACCCGCCTGCTCGCCCGGGAGCGGGCGTCCGGCGACCGGGCCGGCCGGGAAGCGGTGTGAGGGACCGGGTGCCCCGCCCGAGCGGGGCACCCGGGAACCGCGGCTCAGTACTCGGCGCCGACCAGGCTGACGAGGCTGACGCAGGAGTTCTCGCTCTTGTCGACGTCCTTGCTCAGGCCCTGGGCGTCGAGCACGGAGCTGTGCGCCTCGACCTCGGCCACGTCCTCGGTCCGCTCCTCGGTGGGTTCGACGTTCTCAGCCATGGCATCTCCCTGGCGGTTGTGGTGACGGGCCGACCGCGAAGCCCGCGGTCCGGCACGAACAGGACGCTAGGCGGCGGGAGTTCGGCAACACCCGACCACCGGTATGAAAACGGTGGTGCCCCAGGTCAGCGGCCCGCACGGAGCCCGGCACGGACCCCGCACGGCGCCGGTCCGGCCGCCCACCAGCGCCCATACCGGTCCACAACCGCCCGTCGACCGGATCGCAACCCGTGCGACGGACCCTGCTGGGGGACACGGCCGCGTCCGGGCGGCCCACCGACGAACCGGGGGCGGCGCGTGGAACTGGCCGAACTCATCGGACTGCGACCGGTCCCGGGCGCGGGCCTGTTCCTCACCCTCACCCGGCGCTGCCCGCTCAGCTGCGCGCACTGCTCGACCTCCTCGACGACGACCGGGGAGGAACCGCGGGCGCAGGACCTGCTGCGGTTCGTCGGCTCGTTCACGCCCGCGGACCGGCCCGAGGTGCTGATGCTCACGGGCGGCGAGCCGCTGCTGCTCCCCGACCTCGCGGCGCGGCTCGCGGCCTCCGCCCGCGCCGCCGGCACCCGCACCGCGCTGCTCAGCGGGATGTTCTTCGCCCGGGGCGGCCGGGTGCCCGCCCCGGTCATGCGGGCGATCTCCGCCGTCGACCACTTCTCGGCGAGCCTGGACGTCCACCACGAGCGCGAGGTCCCCCGGGCCGACGTGCTGCGCGCGGTCCGGCACGTCCGCGACGCGGGCATCCCGGTCAGCTTCCACCTCACCGGCAGCGGCCCGGACGACCCGTACCTGGCGGACGCCACCGCGCAGATCCGGCGGGAGTTCGCCGACCGGGTGCCGATGCTGGTCAACGAGGTCCGCCCGGTGGGCCGCGCCGCCGCCTGGGCGGCCCGGGCCCGCCGCCCGGTGGACCCGCAGCGGGCGCTGCCCTGCCCGATGGCGGCCTGGCCGGTGGTGGCCTTCGACGGCGCGGTGCTGGCCTGCTGCAACCAGCAGACCGTGGACCGCCGTCCGGCCCCCGCGCACCTGCTGCTCGGGCACGCCGCCGAGGACGGCTGGCCGGCCGTGCGCCGCCGCCTGCTGTCCTCCCCGGTGCTGCGGATGATCCGCACCGTCGGCCCGGCGCACCTGGGCGCCCGGTACGCCGGGGCACCGGCGGAACCGGACTGCGGCTACTGCGGGACCTGCCGCGGCCTGGCCGGGCGCCCCGAGGTGCTGGCCGGCGCCGAACGGGACGCCTCCGGCCCGGTGGGCGTCCTGCTGGAGCGGGAGGCGGTCAGGCTCCAGGTCGAGGCCGGCCCGGTGGACGTGGTCCGGCGCCACGGCAGCCCGCCCTACGCGGAGCTGGTGGCACTGGGCGGCCCCGGCGGCGGATCGGTATGAGCGGCCTGAGCCGGTCGGCCGCGCTGCGCGTCAAGCTCGGCCTCGCCGCCCCCGCCCTGCACGCGGCCTCGGCCGCGCTGTGGGAGCCGTCCGGCCGCGCCCGCCGGTACGTCGCCTACCTGTACGCGATGCACGCCCTGATCCGGGCGTCCGTCCCCCTGATGGAGCACGCCGCCCGGCGCTGCGCGCAGCTGGCGCCAGGTGACCCGGTGGCCGGCCCGCTCGGCCGGTACCTCGCGCAGCACATCGAGGAGGAGCGCGGCCACGACGAGTGGCTGCTCGCCGACCTGGCCGCGGCCGGCGCCGATCCGGCGGCCGCCCGCGGCGCCCTCGGCCCGCCCGTGGTGGCGGGCCTCGCCGGGGCCCAGCACTACTGGATCGAGCACCACCACCCGGTCGCCCTGCTCGGCTACGTGCGGGTCCTCGAGGGCAACGCCCCGGCGCCCTGGCTGGCCGACCGGCTCGCGGCGCGCACCGGCCTGCCCGCGGCGGCCTTCCGCACCGTGCGCGACCACGCGGACCTCGACACCGGGCACCTGGCGGCACTCGACGACCTGCTCGACGAGCTGCCCCTGACGCCCGCTCAGGAGGTGGCGGTCGCGGTCAGCGCCCTCCACACGGCGGACGGCGTCGCCCGTCTCTTTCTCCAGCTGGCAGCCACCCCAGGAGGTTCCGGATGACCGACACGACCGGCCCGCAGGACACCCTCGCCCGCCTGCAGGCGGCGGGATTCGACCTGAACGCGTTCACCGACGACCAGCGGGAGGTCCTCGGCGCGCTGACCCCGCACGAACTCGGCGTGCTGGTGGACATCAAGGGCCGCCTGGACGAGACCGGACCCGAGGTGCAGGCGCACGCCGACATCGCGGGCGGGGCGCTGTTCTGACATGGGCGACTGCTCCGCGTGCCGGCACGCGCTGCCGCCCGACGCACGCTTCTGCCCGTCCTGCGGCGCCCCCAGCGCGGCGCCGTCCGAGGGTCCGCCGGACGGCCGCAAGCTGGTGACCGTCCTCTTCTGCGACCTGGTCGGCTCCACCGCGCTCTCCGGGACGCTCGACCCGGAGGTCCTGCGCACCGTCACGCTGCGCTACTTCGACCTGATGCGGCGTCAGATCGAGGCCCACGGCGGCACGGTCGAGAAGTTCATCGGGGACGCCGTCATGGCCGTGTTCGGCATCCCCACGGTGCACGAGGACGACGCGCGCCGCGCCCTCGCGGCGGCGCTGGACATGGTCGGCGCGCTCGACGGGCTGAACACCGCGCTGGCCGCCGAGCTCGGGGTCCGCCTCGACGTCCGGATCGGCGTCAACACGGGCCAGGTGGTGGCCGGCGCCGACACCTCCGCGCGGCAGGCGCTGGTCTCCGGCGAGACCGTCAACGTGGCCGCCCGGCTGGAGCAGAACGCCTCCGCCGGACAGATCCTGATCGGCCCGGACACGCTGCTCTCCGCGGGCAGCACCGTCCGGGCCGAACCGGTCGGGCCGCTTCAGCTCAAGGGGAAGGCCGAGCCGGTGACGGCGCACCGCTTGCTCGGGCTCGGCGAGGACGATCCCGAACTGCTGCGCCGCTTCGACGTCCGCTTCGTGGGCCGGCGGGCCGAGTGGGCCGCGCTCGACGCCGCGCTGGCGGACGTCGCCGAGGGCCCCCGGGTCCGGCGGGTGCTGGTGCACGGCGAGGCCGGGCAGGGCAAGACCCGCCTGCTGCGCGAATGGCTCCGGCGCACGCCGCGGCCCCACCTGCACGGCGCCGGCCGCTGCCGGCCGTACGGCGAGCAGGGCAGCCTGCGCCCGCTGGCGGACGCGGTGACCGAGCTGCTCGCCACGGCCGGGCGCGCGCCCGCGGGGGCGGGCCCCGCCTCCGCCGGGCGCCGCGGCTTCGAGGAGGCGCTGGGGCTGCTGTCCGGGGGCCTGCTGCTGGACGGCACCCCGACGCCCTCGCTGGACGAGACCTGCGCGGCGCTGGTGCGCGTCCTGCGGACGGTGGTCGCCGACGCCCCCGTCGTCCTGGTGGTCGACGACGCCCAGTGGGCGGGGCCGCTGCTGTTCGACGTCCTCGACCGGCTGGCGGGCGAGCTCGACGGGGCGGCCGTCCTGCTGGTCTGCCTGGCCCGGCCCGAACTGCTGGACACCCGGGCCGAGCCGCTCGGCGCGCGGGCCCTGGCGCTGCCGTTGACCGGGCTCTCCGACGCGGAATCGGCGCTGCTGGCCGGCGAGTTGGCGGAGGTCGACGCGCACGGCGACGAGCTGCCGGCCGCACTGCTGGAGCGGGCGGGCGGCAACCCGCTGCACCTCGAACAACTGCTGGCGGCCGCCGCCGAGTCCGGGCTGCGGGACGGGCTCCCGACCACCGTGCAGGCCGTGCTCGGGGCCCGGATCGACGCGCTCGCGCCGCCGGACCGCGGCGTCCTGGACCTGGCCTCGATGCTGGGCCGGGAGTTCACGGTGTCCGAACTGGCCGGGCTCGCCGGGGCGCGGCCCGGCGGCGCGCCCGGCACGCCGGAGGCCGTCCGGGCCGCGCTGCTGCGGCTGGCCCGGCGGCGGCTGGTGGAGCCGGTCCCCGTCGCCGCGCCCGACGAGGCCTCCTTCCGGTTCGTCAGCGGCCTGGTCCAGGAGGTCACCTACCAGTCGCTGTCCAAACGGGCCAGGGCCGAGGGGCACGCCCGGGCGGCGGAGCTGCGCTCGGTGCGCGCGACCGGCCCCGCCTCGGTCGGCAGCCACCTGGAGCACGCCCACCGCCACCGCGCCGAGCTGGGCCTGACCGACGAGGTCACCGACGCGCTGCGGGTCCGGGCGGCCGACACGCTCGGCCACGCCGGCGCCCAGGCGCTCGCCCGCTCCGACCTGCCCTGGGCGGCCGACCTGCTGGGCCGCGCGGTCGCGCTGCACCGCACCGGCGACGCGGGCGACGCCGCCGCCGCGCGCCGGCTCGGCGAGACCCGGCTCGCGCTGGGGCTCACCGGCGACGGGCTCGACCTGCTGCGCCGGGTGCACGCCACCGCGGCGGACCCGGTGGAGGCGGCCCACGCCCGGCTGGCGCTCGCGACCGTGAGCCCCGGCGGCGAGTCGCCGGCCCGGGCGGCCCGCGATGCCCTGCCCGTGTTCGAGGCCGCCCGCGACCAGCTCGGCCAGGCCCGGGCCTGCCTACGGCTCGGCCAGCGGCACCAGGCGCAGGGGCGGCACGGCGAGGCGGCCGCGCTGCTCACCCGCGCCCTGTCCCACGCGGTGAACGCCGACGGCGAGCCCGAGCGGGCCGCCGCCCTGGGCGCGATGGGCGTCTCGCTGTGGCGCGGTCCGCAGCACGCCGCCGCGGCCGTCGACCACTGCCGGGCCCTGCTCGCGGAGCACGGCGCGCACCGCCGTACGGTCCGGCTGACGCTGAGCTGCCCGCTGGCGCTGCTCCTCGCGCTCGACGACGACTGGGACGCGGCCCGGGCGAGCCTGGCGGAGGCCGAACGGCTGGCCGCGGAACTCGGGTTCGCGGAGGCGCGGGTCTTCCTGCCGGTCTTCGGCGCCACCGTGGAGACCCTGGCCGACCGGCCGGAACGGGCCCTGGCCCTGCTGGCGGACGCGGCCGTCGAGGGCCGCCGGTACGGCGCCGGCACGCTGCTCGACGGCATCGCGCTGGAGTCCGCCCGGCTGCTGGTCGACGCCGGCCGGGTCGATGAGGCCGCCACCGCCGTCGAGCGGCTGACCCGGGAGTCCGGCCGGCCGCACGCCGAGGCGGTCGAGCTGGACGGGCTGCGCGGCCGGATCGCCGCCGCTCAGGGGCGCCGGGAGGACGCGCTGCGGCTCGCCGACCGGGCCGTCGCCGCCGCCGCGGCCACCGACTCCCCGGTCGTGCGCGGCCTCGCCGCGCTGGACCACGCGCGCACCTGCCTGCTGCTCGGCCTCGGCGCCCGGGCCGCGGAGTCCGCGGCCGAAGCCGCGAGCCGGTTCCGCGCCAAGGGCCACCGGCCGGGGCAGCGGTGGGCCGCCGAGGCCTCCCGCGCCGCCGCCGGCCGCCCCGCCGTCCCGTCCGCCCACCCGCACCGGATCGAGCACCGATGACCACACCGAGCAGTACCGCAGACGGCCGCGAACTGACCTGGAGCCTGCGGGGCAGGGGCCCCGCGGACATCCCGGTGGCGGCGGCCGCCCTCCCCGACGCCGCCGCGGCGGCCACGGGGGGAACGGGCCGGGGCGTGCGGGTCTGCGTCGTCGACTCGGGGGTCGAGCGCGACCACCCCGTCGTGGGCCCGGTGCACGGGTCCTGGGTGGTCGTGAAGGACGACGACGGGGTCCGGGTGGAGCGCACCGACACCGGCGACACCTGCGGCCACGGCACCGCCTGCGCGGGCATCGTGCGCCGCGTCGCGCCGGAGTGCGAGCTCTACAGCGTCCGGGTCCTCGGCGAGCGCTTCTCCGGCACCGGGGACGTCCTGATGGGCGGGCTGCGCTGGGCCGTGCGGCAGGGCTTCGACGTGGTGAACCTGAGCCTGTCGACCACCCGGACCCGGTTCGCGGAGGAGCTGCACGCGCTGGCCGACGAGGCGTACTTCACCAGCACGGTGATCGTCGCCTCGGCGCACAACACGCCGGTGGAGAGCTTCCCCTGGCGGTTCGCCTCGGTGGTCTCGGTCGGCAGCCACCACGAGGACGACCCCGGGCTGCACCTGTACAACCCGCGGCCGCCCGTGGAGTTCTTCGCGCCGGGCCAGAACGTCGAGGTCGCCTGGCTGGGCGGCGGGACGATCCGCACCACCGGCAACAGCTTCGCCACGCCGTTCATCACCGGGCTGGCGGCCCGCATCCTGTCGGCGCACCCCCGCATGACGCCCTTTCAGCTGAAGAGCGCGCTGTACCTCTCCGCCGCCAACGTCCGTCTCCCCCACGCCGGCAGCGGTCCGCAGGCCGCCGCCGACGGCGTCCCCCAGTAGAGGTGCCCCTGTGTCCCGTGCGAACCGACCCGCGACCGACCCCTCCGGTACCCCGGCCGACCCCGCGGCCCGCGAACTGCTCCAGTCGATCGTCGACGTGGCCCGCGCGATCTTCGGGGCCGAGGCGAGCTCGGTGTTCCTGCTCGACGAGGAGGCCGGCGAGCTGGTCTTCCAGGCCGTCTCGGGTCAGGGCGAGGAGTTCCTGGTCGGCCGGCGCTTCCCGGCGGACCGCGGCATCGCCGGCTGGGTGGCCGCCTCCGCCGAACCCATGATCGTGGACGACCTGGCGGCCAACGCCTCCTTCGACCGCTCCCTGGCGCAGTCCACCGCGTACGTGCCCGACGCGATCATGGCCGCGCCGCTGATGGACGGCGACCGGGTCCTGGGGGTGCTGGAGGTGCTCGACCCGGCGCCGCAGTCCCGCTCCAGCCTCTCCGACCTCGACCTGCTGTTCCTGTTCGCCCGGCAGGCCTCCGTCGCGCTGCGCATCGTCACCGAGCGGCGGGCCGACCCGGCCGCCGCGGGGGTCGGCCTCGCCCCCGACCGGCGCACCGAGGCGGCCGAGCTGGTGCGCCGGCTGGAGGAGCTGCTGGTGGACACGCCGCGCCCGTGACCCGCCGCCGCACGCGGCCGCGCCGCCGACTCCGGTGTCCGGGGTCGGCGGCGCGGCGGTTGCAGCCGGGCGCTACAGCGTCTCGTAGAAGTGGCTGGCGAAGATGCTCAGGCACGGGTAGGCCGCGTCGGCCTCGGGCTCGGGGTCGGCCTCCAGCTGCTGGAGGGCGAGGATCTCGGTCATGAAGGTGTTCCTTCCCGGTCGGGTCAGTAGGTGTCGTTGTCGACGAACGAGCTGGCGTAGACGCTGAAGCAGGGGAAGGGGTACGCCTCCTCCGCCTGCTCGGTCTGGATCTCGAGCTGCTGGAGGGCGAGGATCTCGGTCACGGAGCTGTTCCTTCCTGGTCGAGGCGGGGCCTGCGGACGGCGACGGCCGGGACTACTCGGGGTCGAGCCACGTGCTGGCGTAGATGCTGAAGCAGGGCCACGGGTAGGCCTCCGCCGCCTGCTCGGTCTCGAGTTCGAGCTGCTGGAGGGCGAGGACTTCGGTCATGGACGGCTCCCTTCGGTTTCTCGTGGATGGGCGGGATCCAGGGTGAACCAGTCGTCACCCGGGCCGTGGAGGGCTCGGTGCAGCGCCAGCAGGATCCCTGCGCTGCCGCTGGCCACATCGGCGCTGAACCGGAGCGAGCCCGTTCCGAGCCAGCGGACGCCGTCACCGTGCGGGACGGCGTACTTGAGGAGCCCGGTCGCGAGCCGGACCGCGTCGCGGCGGTCGGCGTCGTCCCGGGTGAGGTCGGCGTACTCGGCGAGCAGGTAGGCCAGCCCGGCGAATCCGTCGTGCAGGCCGGCCTGGGCCGCGCAGACCTTGCGGGCGTCCGCGACGACGCGGGGCAGCGCGGCGGGGCAGCGCTCGTCCGCGGTGGCGGCCGCGTAGCGCACCAGGACGGTGCCGATCCCGGCGGATCCGGTGGCCAGGTACGGCATGACCCGCTTGTTGACGCTGTTGTCGGCGAACGACAGGGAGCCGTCGGGGAGGTCCACCGCGCGGTCCAGTTCGGCGTGGAGCAGCCCGAGTCCGGCCGCCCGGTAGCGCGGCTCGCCCGTCGCGTCGGCCAGGTGGTGGAGGAGGAGCGCCAGCCCGGAGCGGCCGTGGAACAGGCCGCGGGCGTCGTGGGCGCCGAGGGTCGGCACCAGGTCGGCGGTGCGCAGGATCGCGTCGCCGGCGGCGACGGCCCGCTCCAGGTGGTGGGTGTCGCCGGTGTGCCGGTGCAGGGCGAGCCAGGCCAGGCCGAGGCCGGCCCGTCCGCCGGCCAGTGTGGTCGTGGTGGCGGTGAGCGGGTGGCCGTCGGCGGCGCGCAGCAGGTCGACCGCCTCGTCGAGGTGGCCGGCCCGGGCCAGCACCCGCGCGATCCCGGCCGAGCCGACGGCCAGCCCGGGCGGCAGGGTGTCCGCCGCGGCCAGGGCGTCGCGGCGCAGCCGCTTGTCGACCTCGTCCGGGACGGGCAGGCCGGCCCGCTGCAGGGCGTGCACCACGCCGGCCGTGCCGTAGGCCACGCACACCGTGTTGGTGCGGAAGGCCAGGGGCGACGGCGGGAAGACCCAGTCGGGCCGGTCGGTGTCCGCCTGGTCGAGCAGGCTCTGCGCGGTCTGCGCGGCGAGTCGGGCCAGGCAGCCGAGCGGGTCGGCGTCGACCTGCTCGGGGTCGGGCAGCGCCCGGGAGGCGTCCGTGCCGGACGGGTGGAAGGCGGTGGCGCGCTGCCACAGGTCGCGGGGCACCGGGGCGGTCGCCGCCAGGTCGCGCCGCAGCAGGGCGAGGTTGGCCGGGGTCAGCTGGGGCGCGTTGTGGAACGGTGCGAGCAGGGTGAGCGCGAGCGCCGCGAGGCCGTAGCGGTCGGCGAGGACCGGGTCGGCGGGGTGTCCGGCGGCGAGGTCGGCGGGCGGGGCGAAGCCCGGGGTGCCCATCCGGGCGGGGCGGGCGGCCTGCGGGGTCACGGACTCGAAGTCGACCAGCCGGGCGTCCCCCTCGGGGGTGACGATGACGTTGCCGGGGCTGACGTCGCCGAACCGGAGCCCCAGCGCGTGGAGCCGCCCGAGGGCGGCGTCGAGCGCGCCGAGGATGCGCCGGCAGTCGGCGTGGTAGCGGTCGAACTCCCGCACCGGCCGGTCGACTTGGAGGATCGGCGAGCTGCGGTTGATCCACTTCACCAGCGGGAGTCCCTCGACGTGTTCCATGACGAGGAAGTCGTGCTCCCACTCGGTGAACAGCTCCAGCGGTTCGGGGCACACGCCCGGGGCGGCCGCGTGCACGGCGGTGAGCGTCTCGTACTCCCGGCGCAGCCGCTCCTGGGCGCTGACGCCGTCCCAGGTGTAACCGGTGTGCGGGCGCGCCTCCTTGATCAGCACCAGGCGTCCGGTACGGGTGTCGCGGGCCTGGTACGCGCCGCCGGCGTTGCTCGGCTGCAGCACCCGGAGGACCTCGTGGTCGCGGATCCGGATCGCACCCCGGTGCGGCGCGGGCTCCTCGGCCACGAACGGGTCGGTGACGCCCGCGGGCAGGACGAAGTACGGCTGCCGGACGTCCGCCGCCTCCTGTCCGTGACCGTCCGTCAGCAGCGGCAGCGCGGTGCCGTCGGGCTGCAGCCGGCTCCTGCGGGCGAACGCGCCGTAGCGGTAGTGCACGGTCCGGGAGTCGCGGTACCGGCGGTCGCTGAGGACGTACGCGCCCTCCTCCCCGTGCAGGGCGTCGACGAGCAGGTCCAGCAGTCGTGAGGCGGCCTCGGTGTCCGGCGGGTAGACGGCGCAGAACTTGCCCGACTGGGAGCGGGCGGCGTGCTTGTGGTGCAGGGCGAGGTAGAAGAAGCGCGCCGACACGTGCTTGAACGGCACCGCCTCGGCGAAGCAGACGTCCGCCACCGTGTCGAGGACCTCCTGGGCGCGCTCCAGCCGCGCCGACACGTGGATCTTCCAGCCCTGCTCGGCGCGGCGGACCCCGGGGGCGCTCCACGCCGTCCAGATGTCCCGGTCGGCGCCGCGCCAGCCGGCCGGCACCCGGGCGGGGGCGAAGCGCGGGCCGGGGTCGGCCATCGTGCCGAGCGGCGCGTAGTACTGCTCGTCGGCGAGGGCGTCGGACAGTGCGTCGAACAAGGGGAACTCCTCCGGTGGTCGTGCCGTTGCCCGGGATCAGCCGATGGCGAGCAGGGACAGCAGGCCGCCCTTTCCCTCGAACGCCGTGTGCAGGGCCAGCAGGATGCCCGCCGTCCCGGTGGTCAGGTCCGCGGACAGGCGCAGCAGGCCCATGCCGGGGAAGAACAGGCCCTCGTCGCGGGTGACGGCGTGCCAGGAGAGCCGGCGGACGGCCAGGTCCACCTCCTCGCGCCGGTGCGGGCCGCCGAGGGCGGCCAGCACGGCGATCAGCCCGGCGCGGCCCCGCATCAGGCCGGGTTCCCGCACGAAGTGCGAGGCGCAGCCGCGCCGGACCGGCTCCAGCAGGTCGGCGAGCCGCGGGTGGTCCGTGTGGTCGAGGTACTCGCGCGCCGCCAGCGCGATGCCGCCGCTGCCCTCGTCCAGGTACAGCAGGTGCCGGTGGCCCTGCTTGGCCTGGACGGTGCCGTCCGGCATGGTGACGCAGCCGTCGAGGTCGCGTTCCAGCGCCGCGCGGGCCATGGCCAGCCGCCGGCGCTCCCCGGTGATCCGGTACAGCCGGAGCTGGAGCAGGGCCGCGCCGCTGAGGCCGTGCATCAGTCCGGCGTGCGGCGGCGTGGCCACGCCGGGGTGGGCCCCGTCGCGGACCAGGGCGTCCAGCCGGTCGGCGGTGCGCGCGGCGGCGTCCAGCAGGGCGCCGTCGCGGGTGGCGGCGGCGAAGTGACACAGGCTCAGGGCGACGCCGGCCTGGCCGCCGAAGAGTCCCGCGTGCCGCGGTTCGGCCGCGGCGCGGGCGCGGTCGAGGGTCTCCAGGGCCTCCTCGCGGCGGCCGAGTTCGTCGAGGGCCAGGGCCGTGCCGTGCAGTCCGTCGTACAGGCCGAGGCCCGCTCCGGGGCGGGCGCGCCGGGCGGCCGCGACCAGCCAGTCGGTGTGCGCGTCGGGCACCTCCGCGCCGGTGCGGTGCAGGGCGAGCAGCACGCCCGCCGCGCCGTGGGCGACGGTGTGGCCACCGTCGGCGAAGACCCGCCGGTCCGCGGGGAACAGCCGGTCCGCGCGGTCGGGGGTGGCGGAGGAGCGGATGCCGGCGACCAGCCGTTCGCGGAGGGCCGGCCAGTCGGCGGTCGGGCCCGCGAACGGGTCGTCGCGTTCGGCGGGCGCGGCCGCTCCCGGCGCGGGGCCGATCACCGGCCTGCGCGGTCCCTCGGCGGGCGCCAGGCCGAAGCACGCCCGGGCCTCGGCCTCCAGCACCTCGGCCTTGCCGGGGTCGAGGCCGAGCATCTCCACCAGCGGCATCAGCAGGCTCAGCCAGGTGGCCCACAGGCCGTACCGGTCGGCCTCCGCTCCGGTGGCCCCGTGCGGGGCGGCGAACCCGGTGGCACCGACCTGGGCCAGCTCCGGTGCGGTGAGGTCGGTGGCGTACTCGAAGTCCACCAGCACCACCGACCCGTCGGGGCGGACGATCACGTTGCCGGGGTGGACGTCCCGGAAGCAGAGCCCCCGCTCGTGCACGGCGTCCAGCGCGGCGCCCAGGCGGTCGGCGATCCCGGTGGCCCACCGCCCGTACGCGCGCAGCGCCTCCGGGGACCGGTCGCGGCCCGGGGTCGGGTAGCGGTGGATCATCGCGTCGAGCAGGCGCTCGCCCTCGATGTGCTCCTCGATCAGGTAGTGGTGCTCCCAGGCGGTGGCGACGCCGTGCACCCGGGGCACGCAGGCGAGGCCCTGCAGCCGGGTCAGGGCGCGGTGCTCGCGGTGCAGCCGCTCGACGGCATCGGTGCCCTCCGCGTCCACGCCGCCGTACGGGCGTGCCTCCCGGAGGACGACCCGCTCGCCGGTGACGCGGTGCTCGGCCAGGTAGATGCCGCCCGCGTTGGAGTGGTGCAGCGCCTTGCGGACGGTGTACGGGAAGTCGCCCCAGCCCGCGTCCCGCCGGGCGGCCAGGTGCGGCTCCAGCACCGGCGGCACGCCGACCCAGTCGGGGGTCCGGAACACCGGTCCGCGCTGGTCGGGCACCAGCTCGCCGGAGGGCGTGCGCAGCGCCAGGACGCGCGCACCGTCCCGGTCGGTGCACCACTGCTCGACGAAGGCGCCGTAGCGGACGTGGACGGGGCCCGGGCCGATCCGCAGGTCGCTGAGGACGTAGGGGCCGGGAAAGCCGTCCAGGGCGTCGGCGAGCTCCTCGACCAGGTCGGTGAACCACTCCTCGTCCGGCGGGTAGACGGCGACGAACTTGCCGCTGCTGCCGCGGGCCATGTACTTCTCGGAGATCAGCCGCAGGGCCGCCGCGCTGCGCAGGAACTTGAACGGGACACCGCGCGCCAGCAGGATCACGCAGGCCGCTTCCAGCAGCTCCGCGGCCCGTCCCGGCACCGTCGACAGGTGGATCTTCCAGCCCTGCGCGACCGGCGGGGCGTCGACGGGGGTCATCGTGGTCCACAGCCCGGACGCGCCGCGCCGCCAGCCCGCCGGGACGGCCGCGCGGGTCTGCGGCCACCGGGAGTCCTCGTCCGGCAGCCGGCCCGGCGTCTCGAAGTGGAGCCGGTCCGCGACGCAGTAGACGACGGCTTCCTGGGGGTCTGCCATGCTGCTCTCTCCTGTCGGGCCGTCGGCGCTGCTCGGACGGGGCGGGGTCAGGCCAGCGGTTGCTCGCGGGCGGCGCTCCACGGGGCGGCGTCCCGGGCTTCCGGCTCCTCCGGCCGGGCAGCGGCGGGCGCTCCCCGGGGCTCGGAGCGCGCCGCCGACACCAGGACGGCGCAGACCAGGAAGACGGCGCCCAGCACGCCGTACGCGGGCGCCGGGCCCCAGGCCGCGAACAGCGCGCCGCCCGCCAGCGGGCCGAGCGGCTGGACCAGCGAGGAGAGCAGCCCGGCCGCGCTCTGCACCCGCCCGACCATGTGCTCCGGGGAGGCCAGCAGCAGCGAGCTGTTGAACCCGATGCCCGCCACGGTCGCCAGGGCCAGGGACAGCCCGGACAGCAGGCCCAGGTACCAGACGCCCTGACTGAGCGTCATCAGCCCGGCCGCCGCGGCGCAGGCCCAGCAGGTTCCGGCGATCAGCAGCCCGGGGCGCAGCCGCGCGGGCACCCGCGGGGCCAGCAGCGCGCCGGCCAGGGCCCCCGCGGAGGTGAGCGAGACCACCGTGCCGCCGCCGACGCCGGACCTGCCCCCGTCCGAGGCCGCGGCGAGCGAGACGAACATCAGGGCGCTGAACGCGGCGTTCATGCCCAGTCCGAAGACCAGCAGCACGGTGCGCAGGAACGGCCGGCCCCAGAGGAAGGCGATGCCGGCGGTGAACTCCCTGCGGCTGAACGGGGAACCCGCCGACGGGCCCGGCGCCGAGCGGGTGCGGACGCCCGCCAGGCAGGCCACGCACAGCAGCAGGCCGGCGGCCTCGGCGGCGAACGGCAGCGCCGGATGGACGGCGAACAGGGCCCCGCCGACCAGCGGTCCGATCAGCCGGGCGGCCGAGGACCTGGCCTGCAGCCGGGCCGAGGCCGCCGCCAGCCGGTCCGCGGGGACCACCGCCCGCAGCAGTCCCAGCGCGGCGGGTCCGACCAGGCTGGAGATGGCGGCGTTGGCCACCGCCACCAGCATGACCAGGGCCAGCGGCGAGTGCCCCAGCAGCACCGCCACGGCCAGCGAGCCGACCACGGCCGCGCTGCCCACGTCGCACCACAGCATCAGCCGGCGCCGCTCGACGGCGTCGGCCAGCGCCCCGGCGGGCAGCATGCTGACCAGCAGGGCCGCGACCGCCACGCTGCCCACCGCGCCCGCCTGGACGGCCGAGCCGGTCTCGCGCAGCACCAGCAGGGGCAGCGCGATGGCCGTCAGCTGCGACCCCAGGGCCGTCATCAGGCCGCCGACCCACAGCAGCCTGAAGTCCCTGTTCCCGCTGAGCGAGCCGTTGCGCGATGAGGCGCTCAAGGATGCCTCCCCCGGTCCGTCCGCAGTCTCCGAAGCGGCCATCGCCCGGCGGACAGGACGCTAGGCGCCGCGGGTTCGACAACGGTCAAGTCGCGGTATGGGAGCGCCTGTTCACTCCTCGCGGCTTGTCGAACAGGCGTCCGCTGGTAGCCTCCGGAGAGCATGCGAGACACAGGGGGACCCCATGCGATGGACTGATGCCGAGGGTGTGCGGTGGCGGATACGCCGGCACCGGCTCGCCGGACAGCGGCGGATCAAACCGGAGTGGGCGAACGACATCATCCCCGGCGGGCTCGGGCAGGACCCGATCTCGCTGATCATCGCGCTGCCCGCCCTGGTGGTGCTCGCCGTGCTCGTCCCGCTGTGGCTGGCCGAGTGGCTGATCAGGCTGCTGCTGACCCCGTTCGCGGTGGTGCTGAGACTGACCGGCCAGGTCCCGTACCGCCTCGAGGTGGAGCGCGCCGGCCGCACGGTGACCGCCCACACCCCGCGCGGCTACCAGGAACTGCGCCGCACCCTGGCCGAGGTGAGCCCGCAGCGCTGACGGTCCGCCCGGATGTGACGGGGCGTCAGGAGTGCTCCGCGGCCTCCTGATCGGCGCGGGCCCACAGCGCGTGCAGCGACGCGGCGAGGCGGTCGGGCTCGATGCGGTGGGGCGGGTCGAAGTGGTGGCGGTCCTCGAAGACCTCCAGCCGGAAGTCCGGGAAGACCGTCGACAGGCGGGCGGCGATCTCGCCGTAGTCGTCGGGGTTGCTGAGGCCGCCCAGGGCGAAGTAGACCGGCCGGTCGAAGGCCGCGAGCCTCGCGCGGTCCAGGTCGTAGGTCGCGAAGGTGTCGAGGAAGGCCCGGATCCCGGCCGGGCGCTGGGCCATCCACGGGGGTGGCGCGCCGGTCGGCGGCGGGGGCAGCACCACGCCGGGTCGGACGCCGAGCCGCATGAAGGCCGCCATGAACTCCCGCGGCGGCAGCCCGCGCAGGTCGTCGTAGCGCGCCCACAGCGCGGTGTGCTCCGGGCTCCAGTCCCACCTCCCGGCCCAGGCCGGCTCGAGCAGGGCCAGGCTGGCGAGCCGCTCGGGGTGGCGCTGGGCGAAGGCCAGGGCCGCGGCGCCGCCGCCGGAGTAGCCGACCAGGTGGAACATCTCCCAGCCCCGTCCGTCCGCCTCGCGCAGCACGCCCGCGACCTCGGTGTCCAGGCTGTAGCCGGCCGGCGGTTCGGCTGCCGCGTAGACCTCCAACTCCTTCCCGACCGCGTCGACGCCGGGCCCCAGGGCCTCGATCAACGCGTCGTAGGCGGGCCCGGCCGGCAGCACGCTGCCGGGCAGGAGGACGACGCGGGCAGGCTTCATGCCTTCATCGTGGCACCGGCCGGTGCCCCGGTCCCGGTGGCGCGGGCACCACGAGTCGACGACCGCGCCAGGTGTCGGCGGTCGGTCAACCGCGGGAGACCCGGAGCGCCCAGGCGATCAGCGGGGCCTGCAGGGGGAGGCGGGCCAGGGCGGCGGCGCGCTGCGGGGCCGGACGGTCGCGCCAGTCGTAGGCCATCTTCACGTTGGCGGGGAAGACCGCGGCGAACAGCCCGGCCGCGGCCAGCGCCCCGGCGCGGCGGCTGCGGGGGGACAGGACGGCGGCCCCGACGGCGAGCTCCGCGACACCGCTCACCCTGGTCCACGTCCGGGGCGAGCCGGGCAGGCTGCGCGGCACGATCGCGTCGAACGGCCCGGGCGCGGCGAAGTGGGCGACCCCGGCGGCCAGCAGCAGCCCGCCCAGCAGGCGGGCGGAACGGTCGGCGGTCATCGGCTCTCCAGGCGGTCTCGACGGCACGCGATGTTACCGAACAGTAGAGCAGCTGGGGTCCGCGGTCGGTAGTCCCCGGTGTTCCACCGGGGCCCCGCGATCTCCTGACGCAGCGTCAGGCTGTGGCATGGTCGGCGACGCCTGCCTCACCCGATCGGATGAGTCGGCAGACTCGACCAATCCGGCCCCGCCGGGGCCCCGAACCGGGGATGTGAGCAACGAACCGACCTCTCCCGGCACCCCGCCCGGCCACCGCCGAGGCCGCCTGCCGCACGCGGCCGCCGGCGCCGCGATCGGGCTGGCGGCAGCGGTGGCCGCGGTGGGTGCGGGCGAGCTGGTCGCATACCTGACGGGGGCGCGGACCGCACCGGTGATCGCGGTGGGGTCGGCGGCGATCGACCTCACGCCGACTCCGTTGAAGGAGTACGCGGTCCGTACCTTCGGCACCCACGACAAGACGGTGCTGCTGGGCGGGATCTACCTGACGATGGCTCTGCTCGCCGCGCTGGCCGGCCTGGTGGCGGTGCGCCGCCCGGCCGCCGGGGCCGCGGTCTTCGGCGGCTTCGGGCTGCTGGGCGCCTGGGCGGCGCTGTCCCGACCCGGGGCGGCGGCCGCGGACTGCGCCCCGTCGCTGGCCGCCGGCCTGGTCGGCGCGGCGGCCGTCCTGGTGCCGGCCCGCCGGTGGCGCGCGGCCCCGACGACGGCCGCCCCGGCCGCAGCCGCCCCGGAGCGCGAACCGGACGCGGAGAGCGAGAGCCCGTGGGGCGTATCGCCGGTAACGAGCCGTCGAACGGTCCTCGTCGCCACCGCGGCGACGTTCACCGCAGGCGCGGTCGCGGGGGTCACCGGCCGCGCCCTGACGGACCGCCGCTACGACGTCACTGCCGCCCGCGACGCCGTCCGCCTCCCCGCGCCGGCCGCCGCACTGCCGCCCCTGCCGCCCGCCGTCCACCCGAACGTGCCCGGCCTGTCCCCGTTCACCACCGCGAACGGCGCCTTCTACCGGGTCGACACCGCGCTCACCCTGCCCCGGATCGACCCGCGCGACTGGTCGCTGCGCATCCGCGGGCTGGTCGACCACCCGCAGTCGATCACCTTCGACCAGCTGCTGCGCGAGCCGCTCGAAGAGCTCGACCACACCCTGTCCTGCGTCTCCAACGAGGTCGGCGGCCCGTACGTCGGCACCACCCGCTGGCTCGGCGCGTCGCTGCCCGCCCTGCTGCGGCGCGCCGGAGTCCGGTCCGGGGCCGACCAGTTGGTGGGGCGCTCGCAGGACGGAATGACCATCGGCACCCCGCTGGAGTCGGTCCTCGACGGACGCCGGGCGCTGCTCGCCGTCGCCATGAACGGCGAGCCGCTGCCGCTCGCCCACGGCTTCCCCTGCCGCTCCGTCGTGCCCGGCTTCTACGGCTACACCTCCGCCACCAAGTGGCTGGTCGACCTGGAGGTCACCACCTTCGCCGCCTTCGACCCGTACTGGGTGCGCCGCGGCTGGGACCGTACCGGCACCGTCCGCACCGCCTCCCGGATCGAGGTCCCCGCACCGTTCGCGAAGGTCGCCGCCGGGGAGGTGGACCTCGCGGGGACGGCCTGGGCCACCCACCGGGGTGTCGCCGCCGTCGAGGTGCGCGTCGACGGCGGGCCCTGGCAGCAGGCGGAGTTGGCCGCCGACGCGGGGCCCGACCTGTGGCGGCAGTGGACCCACCGCTGGAGCGGCGCGACCCCCGGCGCCCACCGCATCGAGGTGCGCGCCACCGACGCCACCGACGCGGTCCAGCCCGAGCAGCGCGCCTCGCCGTTCCCCGCCGGGGCGACGGGCTGGCACAGCACCGTCGTCACCGTCACCTGACCCACGTCACCACGTACCCGTTCAGCAGTACCTGCTGACGTCCCGTCACCCCTGCACCGAGGAGAGCTTCGCCATGTCCGCCACCACCCGCCGCCGTTCCCTGACCGCCCTGTTCGCCGCCGGCGCCCTCGCCCTGACCCTGGGCGCGTGCGGCAGCAGCAACGGGTCCAGTTCCACCTCCGCCCCGGCCGCGGGTTCCGGCTCCGCCGCGGTGCCGAGCGGCGCCGCCGCGGCGGCGGCGATGGCCGATCAGCCGTTCGGCAGCGCCTGCGCCGCCGTGCCGAAGGACGGCGCCGGGTCGTTCTCCGGCATGGCGAAGGACCCGGTCGCCACCGCCGCCTCGCACAACCCGCTGCTGTCGACCCTGGTCGCCGCGGTCCAGCAGGCAGGGCTGGTGGACACCCTCAACTCCGCACAGCACATCACCGTCTTCGCACCCACCAACGACGCCTTCGCCAAGATCCCGAAGGCCGACCTGGACGCGCTGCTCGCCGACAAGGCCAAGCTCACCAAGGTCCTGACCTCCCACGTCACCCCGGACCGGCTCGCACCCACCGCCCTGGCCGGCACCCACCGGACCCTGGAGGGCGGCGGCCTCACCGTCACCGGATCCGGCGCGGACTTCACCGTCAACGGCAACTCCAAGGTCCTGTGCGGCGACGTGCAGACCGCCAACGCCACCGTCTACATCGTCGACACCGTGCTGATGCCCGCCTCCTGACGCCCCGGCGCGAAGGCACGAACGTACGAAGGCCCCTCCCGGGATGGATCCGGGAGGGGCCTTCGCGGGCGGCGGGCCACCGCCGTGGAGTCCGGGGTCAGAGCTTGAACATCGAGGTGTACGGCTGGGTGAGGCGTTCCTGGCGCGAGCCGAAGTCGACGAGCACCGCGATGTCGCTGTCGCCCTCGACGCCGATGACCCGGCCGAGGCCGAACCTGTCGTGGGTGACGCGGTCGCCGAGGGTGAAGTGCTTGCGCGGCGCTTCACGCCGCGCCGTGAAGGGGCTGGTGGGCAGGTGGGCGCGGGCTGCTGCAGATTTCGTCATTTCCCCCAGTATGCGCCCGGGAGGCCCGGCAGCGGGACCCTCCCCGGCCCTCGATCTCGGGCGGATCCGGGCCGCGGCGTGTGCCGTGCGGCACACCGCGCTCGGCGCGCGGCGGCGACTCGCCCGAAACCCGGGGTGAAATGTCCCGCCACGGCGGACCCGGGCCTGCTACAGTCGTTTCAGTTGCAGTAGTGGTTCCCATGAACGTTATGTGCGTCTGCTGATGTTCGGCAGACGCATTTTTGTTTCCCGGGTCTTCCTCCCGGGTGGGTGCTCATCGCGGCGACTCGAAATCCGCGCGGTGCGGACTTCGGACTGCCCCTGAAGGAGAAATTTTATGGCTAATGGCACCGTGAAGTGGTTCAACGCGGAAAAGGGCTTCGGCTTCATCGAGCAGGAGGGTGGCGGCCCGGACGTCTTCGCCCACTACTCGAACATCAACGCCAGTGGCTTCCGTGAGCTGCTCGAGGGCCAGAAGGTCGAGTTCGACGTCACGCAGGGCCAGAAGGGCCCGCAGGCCGAGAACATTCGCCCGCTGTAGTTCTGCCCCGGCACCCGCCCGGCAGTGAGGGGCCCGCACCGGACATCACGCCCGGTGCGGGCCCCTCGGCGTTGCGCCGTGACGCACTCCGGCTCTCCGGCCCCGGGCCCCGCCACCGGCGGCCGCCCCGACGCGAGACGCCCGGCGCCGCGTCGAGGTCGGCGCCCCACCGTGAGCCTTCACGGCTCCGGGTTCCCCGCTCCCGCTCCGACCGGTGAGCGCCCGGGCGTAGGTGACGTGCCGCACGCTGCGCCGTCCACGCTCCGCCCGTCACATTTCCGGCCCGTTCCCTTGCGGTCTCCGCCGGCGCCCCGCGCCGCGGTGCCTTCCTCGTGACGTGCCGCCCCGAGGAAGGTCATCACATGAACCGTTCCAGTCGCTCCTCGTACCGGAACTCCGGCTCCCGCTCCGGCGGCGGCGCCCCGCAGGGCGAGTTCGCGATGCCGGTGAGCACCACCCCGGCGCTGCCGGCCGTCGAGTCCTTCGCCGAACTCGACCTGCCGAAGGGGCTGTTGTCGGTGCTGACCCGGCAGGGCGTCACCTCGCCGTTCCCGATCCAGGCCGCGACGCTGCCGAACTCGCTGGCCGGCCGCGACGTGCTCGGCCGGGGCCGCACCGGCTCCGGCAAGACCCTGGCCTTCGGCCTGGCCGTGCTGGCCCGCACCGCCGGGCAGCGCGCGGAACCGCGCCAACCGCTGGCCCTGGTGCTGGTGCCCACCCGCGAGCTCGCGCAGCAGGTCACCGAGGCGCTCTCCTCCTTCGCCCACGCGGTGCACCTGCGGATGGCGACCGTGGTCGGCGGGATGTCGATCGGCCGGCAGGCCCAGGCGCTGAACCGCGGGGCGGACGTCGTGGTGGCCACCCCCGGCCGGCTCAAGGACCTGATCGAGCGCGGCGACTGCCGACTGGACCGGGTCGCCGTCACCGTGCTCGACGAGGCCGACCAGATGGCCGACATGGGCTTCCTCCCGCAGGTCACCGAGCTCCTCGAGCAGGTCGCCGACGGCGGCCAGACGATGCTGTTCTCGGCCACCCTGGACCGCAACGTCGACCGACTGGTGCGCCGCTTCCTGAAGGACCCGGTCACGCACTCGGTCGACCCGTCCACGGCGACGGTCAGCACCATGGAGCACCACGTGCTGCACGTGCAGAACTTCGACAAGAACGCCACCATCGCCCACATCGCCTCCCGCGACGGCGGGGTGATCATGTTCACCGACACCAAGCACGGCGCCGACCGCCTGGTCGAGGACCTGCTGGCGAACGGGGTCAAGGCCGCGGCCCTGCACGGCGGCAAGTCCCAGCCGCAGCGCACCCGCACCCTGGAGCAGTTCCGCACCGGCGAGGTGACGGCGCTGATCGCCACCAACGTCGCCGCCCGCGGCATCCACGTCGACGGCCTCGACCTGGTGGTCAACCTCGACCCGCCGACCGACCACAAGGACTACCTGCACCGCGGCGGACGCACCGCCCGGGCCGGCGAGTCCGGCACCGTCGTCACGCTGACGCTGCCCAGCCAGCGCCGCGCGACCGCCCGGATGATGACGGCGGCCGGCATCACCCCCGTCACCACCAGGGTCAGCCCCGGCGGCGAGGAGCTGGCCCGGATCACCGGCGCCCGGGTGCCCACCGGCGTGCCCGTGGTGGTCCCCGACCCCGTCGTCGAGCGCCCGCGCCGCAGCGCGTCCGCGGGTCGCGGACGGCGCAGCCGCCCGGCCCACGTCAGTGGCGGCACCCGGGTGGCCGCCGGCCGCGACCAGCACGGCGCCACCGAGCGCCGCCGGGCGCCCCGGCGCGTCGAGCCGTCCGCGTAGCCCTTCGGGCAGACCGAAGCGGCCCGTGCCCCCGACCGAGCGGGGGCACGGGCCGTTGTCCGACGGTCAGTTGGCGAGGCTGAAGTCGCCGCCGACCGGGGCGGCGATCTTGTCGACGCCGGTGAGCGGGGTGAGGGTGGTCACCGGAACGGTGCTCGGGTCGGTGGTGCCGTTGCCGAGCTGGCCGGAGGCGTTGGCGCCCCAGGAGCGGACGGTGTTGTCGCCGAGCAGCGCGAAGGTGTGCTCGCGGCCGCCGGCCACCGCCTGGACGCCCTTGACGCCCCACACCGGGACGGGGGCGATCCGGTAGTCGGTCGTGCCGTCGCCGATCTGGCCGGAGGTGTTCTGCCCCCAGGCCTTGAGCCGGTTGTCGCTGTCGGTGACGGCCAGGCTGTGGTTGCAGCCGGCGGCGATCTGCGAGACCCCGCCGAGCCAGATGCCCTGGGTGTCGACCGGGGTGTAGCGGTTGATGGTGCTGCCGTCGCCGAGCTGGCCGGTGGCGTTGTACCCCCAGGCCTTCACCGCGTTGCCGCTGGTGGGCTTGGCGGCGCCGCTCGGCGGGCCGACCAGGGCGAGGTTGTGGTTGCACCCGGCCGCGATCCGGCTGACGCCAATCAGGTTGACCACCTGCGAGGGGACGTTGCGGCTGGCCGAAGTGCCGTCGCCCAGCTGGCCGTTGATGTTGTAGCCCCAGGCCCAGACGGTGCCGTCCTCGCGCAGCGCCAGGCTGTGGTCGCGGCCCGCGGCGATCGCCACCACCTTGTTCAGGCCCTCGACCCGCACCGGGGTGCTGCTGTCGGAGTTGGTGCCGTTGCCGAGCTGGCCGTAGTTGTTGCGCCCCCAGGCCACCACGGTCTGGTCGTACAGCAGGGCCAGGCTGTGCGCGCCGCCCGCGGCGACGTCGGTGACCTTGTCGCTGAGCCCGCCGACCCGGCTGGGCGTGTTGTGCCCGAAGACCGTGCTGTCGCCGAGCTGCCCCGACCCGTTGGCCCCCCAGGCGTACACCGAGTAGTCGCTCATCAGCGCCAGCCCGAAGCCGTTGGTGGGGCCCGCGCCGCCGGCCGCGATCTTCGTCACGTCGGCGCTGGTCAGCCCGGTCACGGAGGTCGCCGAGGTGCGGAAGTCGGTCCAGGTGCCGTCGCCGAGCTGGCCGGAGCGGTTGTTGCCCCAGGCCTTGAGGTGCTTGTCCTGGCCGTGCGCGGTCCCGACCGGAACGGCCGCCAGGCCGAGCGCGGTGAGCGCGGCCACGGTCGCGCCGAGGGCCGAACGAAGGCGTGCGGTACGGAAGTTCGTCATGTGGTGCCTCTCTACGAGGGTGGGTGGTCAGCGCGCCAGGCTGAAGCTGCCGTTGGAGGGCGCCGCGACCTCGGACACGTTCCCGGACTTGGCCAGCACCAGCACCGGGAGCTCGCGCTGGGTGAGGGTGCCGTCGCCGAGCTGGCCCTTGTCGTTGTTGCCCCAGGCGTAGACGGTGCCGTCGTCGAGCACGGCCAGGTTGTGGGCGGCGCCGGAGGCGATGCCGACCACGCCCTTCAGGCTGTCGATCGGCACGCTGGTGTTGCGCTGGGTGACGGTGCCGTCCCCGACCTGGCCCTTCTCGTTGTTGCCCCAGGCGCGCAGGCTGTGGTCCTGCAGGAGCGCGACGGTGTGCTGCGCCCCGGCGGCGAGCGCGGTGACGTTCGCGAGCTCGCTGACCGGCACCGGGTAGGGCTTGTTCACCGTGGTGTCGTCGCCCAACTGCCCCTTGTCGTTGAGGCCCCAGGACATCACGGTGTCGTCCGCGAGCAGCGCCAGCGCGTGCGAGGCGCCGGCGGCGATGCCCTTGACGGTGTTCAGCTCGGGCACCGACAGCGCGGTGGTGCGGGTGGCCGGTGTGGGGCCGGGGACGGTGGCGGTCGCGGTGGCCGGCTTGGCGGTGACGCCCAGCTGGCCCTTGTCGTTGTTGCCCCAGGTCTTCACCGTGCCGTCCTTGAGCAGGGCCATGCTGAAGGAGTCGCCCGCGGCGATCGCCTTGACGTCGGCCAGCCCGGCGACCGTCACCGGGAGCTTGGCGTCGGCGGTGGTGCCGTTGCCCAGCTGGCCCTTGTCGTTCAGGCCCCAGGACTTGACCGTGCCGTCCTTCAGCAGCGCCAGGGCGTGCGAGCCGCCTGCCGCGACCGCCTGCACCCCGCCCAGCCCGGCCACCAGTCCGGGCACGGCGAAGTCGTCGGTGGTACTGGTGGTGCCGTTGCCCAACTGCCCCTTGTCGTTGCGGCCCCAGGCCTCGACGGTGCCGTTGGCCAGCAGGGCCAGCGCGAATCCGGACGCGGTCTTGCCGTCCGCGCTGGTGGAGCCGCCGGCGACGATCGTGGCGACCTCGGCCCCCGCGAGGCCGACCACGGAGACCGGGGTCTGCCGCTGGGTCTTGGTGCCGTCGCCGAGTTGGCCGTTGGTGTTCAGGCCCCACGCCCGCACCCGCAGGTCGTACGCGGAGGCGGCCGGGGCGGGCAGCGCGACGGAGCCCAGCAGGGTCAGGCTCGCGACCAGTGCGGGCACGGCGACGGGCAGGCGGCGGAGCGTGCGGTGCAGGGGAGACATCTCGTCCTCACGTTCGGGGGAAGGTGGAGCGCCGGACGGGCCCGCCGTTGACGAGGCCCGGGTGCGGCTGGTGGCCGTGGTGCGGCGCGGTGACGCCGACCGGGCGGTGCTCGGCCGCTCCTGCCCGGGGTGCACCCGGGAAGGGCAGGGCGGCGGCGGCGAGCAGGACCGTGCAGACCCGCAGCGCGGGCCGGGAAAGGGGTGTCATGGCGTCCCTCGGCAAGCCGGCCGCACGACACCTGGCCGCGCGGTCGCAGCTGGAAGTGAAAATCGGAACGACGGCATGTATGCCTCGGCGCTCGAAGGATTGTGCGTTTTCGAACGGCTTTCCATGCCGATGGCCCACCACGATCGTTCGCATTCGCCCTGACGGACCGTTATCGGTTGCGGACGGTGATCACGGCCCGAAGCATGACGACCGGGACTGACCTCTCGTCAGTTCACAGCTGCACAAGTACCGGAGATCCGAGCCGACTTCAGCGGGAGACAGCGTGTTGCGCACCCAACGAGCCAGACTGCTAGTCGTCACCCTCAGTAGCGCCATCGTCCTCGCGGCCCCCGCGCCGGCCGGGGCGGAGGACACCCAGCCGGTCGTGGTGGTGAACGCGACGTTCTCCGCGCCCACCGTGCCCGACGGCAAGGCGTTCGAGTCCGGCATCGACGGCTGGACCGGCGGCGGCCGCGTCTCCGCCACCCGCGCCGCCCACCGTCTGGGCATCCAGGCCGCCTACCTCCCCAGCACCGCGTCTGGACTCAGCACCCGGCTGCGCGGCGTCCGGGCCGGTGCCACCGTCACCGTCACCTGGGACGACTCCCCCGACGCCTGCGTGAAGCAGGGCGTCGCCAGCCGGACGTACACCGTGTCGGTGGCGGGCGGCGCCAACTCGCCCGGCGCCTTCACCACCAACCCCTCCGCCGCCAAGACCGACTGGTTCCTCGGCCGGGTCTACTCCTTCACCGCCGCCGAGGACGCCCCGCAGATCACCTTCGTCTCCACCGCCACCGAGAGCACCGGCTGCCCCGCGCTGATCGCCAACGTCGCGGCCATGCAGACCGCCGCGGCCCCCCAGCAGAACGACCCCTGCGCGGGCGGGTCGGCGAGCAGCCCGCAGTGCCAGGACGTCGCCGCCGACAAGGAGAAGATCGACAAGTGCCCCGCCACCTCCGAGGAGTGCCTGGCGAGCGTGGCGGGCGACGGCAAGGCGGAGAAGGACGGCATCGCCAAGGAGACCCAGGCCGTCGACGCCTTCGGCAAGGTCCCCCGGGAGCAGGACCCGAACACCGCCGCCGCCGAACTGTGCAGCCTGCCGAACGCGTTGACGGCCAACCTGCAGCCGGGCGACGCCGTGGTCCCGCCGAGCGAGTGGTGGATCTGCTGATGACCCGTCGACTCCTGCGCCGCCTCGGCTGCTCCGCGGCCACCGTCGGCCTGGCCCTGGCCGCCGCGCCGCCCGCCCAGGCCGCCGACACCGTGGACGTCCCGGTGCCCAACGGCACCTTCGCGCAGCCCGTCGCCCCCGACCACGGGACCTCGGCCGGGCACCCGGAGTGGTCGCCGGACAACAACACCGGCGTGGTCTTCGGCAAGGCCCTGGCCCAACATCCGCTCGGCTACCAGGCGACCGCGCTCAACTGGGGCGGTGCCGCGCTCTCGCTGCGGACCCGGCTGTGGGGCGTGAAGGCCGGCTCCGCCGTGACCCTGACCTGGGACGACAGCCCGGGCGTGTACAAGCAGTGCACGACCGCGCAGTTGAAGGACGGTCAGACCTACAACGTCTCGCTGGTGACCACCGGTCCGGCGCCCGACCCGGTGGTCACCACCAAGGGCACCGACACGGTGGGCACGGCGAACTGGTTCACCGGCCGGGCCTTCGAGTTCACCGCGACCGAGGACAACCCGATGGTCTCCTTCGACTCCCAGGAACGCCGCGACTCGCCGTCCTGCGGCCCGCTGATCACCAACGTCACGGCCAGGCAGACCCCGGCCCCGGTGAATCAGAAGGTCACCAAGGAGCAGCTGCCGGCCCCCAAGGCCTACCGGGGCAACGACCCGCTGGAGCCGGGTGTGGCAGTGGACGACTGCGAGGGCGCCGCCACCAACTGCACGTTCACCGTGGACAACCGGTACTCCTACCGCTACTACGGGCAGACCCGGGTGGTCGGCGAGGTCTACATCAACTGCAGCCGCAACGCGGTGGTGGACGACCGGCGGATCGAGGTCACCGAGCCGCCGTACGACAGCCTCACGCAGTACTACGCGCTCAAGGGCGCGCCGCTGGTCCCGAGCCGTTCCGACATCTCGCAGAGCCGGCCGAACCTGGCCGCCCAGGCCGCCGCCGGGTACGCGGCCGGCGGCGGCAACGCGGGGGCCGTGTCGACCAGCAACCCGCTCACCTGGAGCCGGACCACCGGCAAGTCGCTCAACCCCACCATCCAGCCCGGCGAGGTGAGTTGGATCGAGGTGCAGCCCGCGCGCGAACGGGTGGTGGGCACCTTCGCCAACACCCGCAACGCGTACCGGCTGGACGCCGTCTTCGACGTCCCGGCGGTGTCCCTGCCGGACCGCTACTACCAGCGCACCGGCCCGCTCACCGAGACCGAACTGCAGCGCTGCGGCTCCGGCCGCCCGACCGCGGGCACCCCGGACAACGGGGCGAACCCGGACAGGCGCCTGCTCGCCCTGGACGCCCCGCCCGCCGGTGTGCCGACCAGGTCGGTCCCGCTCAACCCGTAAGCCCCGTACGTACGTCGGCCGCCTGCCCCACGATCGGGCAGGCGGCCGGCGCACGGACCGGGGTCAGTCCAGCGGCTCCCAGGACCGCGCGGGCGTCAGCCGGTACCGGCGCCCGCCCTCGACGGTGCTCGGCGGCACCTCGACCAGGCCCTCCGGCGTCGACCGGGTCGGCCGCAGGGTCAGGCAGGCGGACCTGTTGGTGAAGGTCTGGGCGACCACCGTGCTGACGTTGACGCTCGACGGGCTGTCGACGATCACGCCCTTGATGAGCTTGGACGCGCCTTCCACCAGCAGCTCGCCGACGGTGCGCGTCATCGCGTTCAGCACCCCGAACTGGAGCTGGTCGCCGGACTGCAGGGTGAAGGTCACCTCCGTGGTCTCGGTGCTGGTCCGCTTCCACTCGTGCGAGTACCTGGCCTGGAAGGCGAGTTGGAAGGAGGCCGTCGCGCTGAGCTTGAGCTGGCCGGCGCCCGTGACGGTGCCGGCCACGTTCACCGAGCCGCCGTTGGCGGTCTCCGTGTTCGGCCCCTTGTCGGACGGCGAGGTCTTGTCGGTGTGGCTGCCGGTGGTGGTGTTGCTGGCGCCCACACTGCCCTTGACGTCCGTGGTGTTGTCGACGGTGCCCGTGAGCGTCGCGCTGCCGGAGATCTCGCCCGCCAGGTTGTCGGTGGTGCTGGACTCCAGCGTCACCGTGCGGGTGACGGTGATCGGCATGTCGGTGCAATTGATCGCCCCGTTGCCGACCGAGGCCACCGCGGTGGTGAACTCCCGCGACAGGCCCGGGATGACGCGGAACGAGCACCCGTAGCCCTGCCCGCAGCCGCGCGCCAGCGCGGGCGCGTCCGCGAGCGGGGTGTCGCCGTCGAAGGCCTGCGCGGCCGCCGGTTCGGCCTCCCCGTCCGCGGCGAGGGCGGGCCCGGCGCACAGCGCCAGCACGGTCACGAGGGCGGCGGGCACCGCCGCCCGGCGCTTCACCGCTGCTCCCAGGTGCCCTGGGCGGTGCGGACGTGCACCGCGTCCGGCGCCCGGCCGAAGCGTTCCGGCGGGAGCTCGACCGGCCCGGCGTCGAGCGCGCGGGTCGGAACCGACCGCAGCGACAGGCACTTGTCCTTGTTGGAGAAGGTCTGCGCGACGATCGAGCTGGAGTTGACGGTGGAGGGGCTGTCCACCGTCACGTTCTTGATCAGCTTGGACAGGCCGTTCACCAGCAGCTCGCCGACCGTCCGGGCGGAGGCGTTGGCCACCCCGAACTGCACCTCGTCACCGGACTTCACCCGGAAGGACACCTTGGTGGACTCGGTGGTCTGGGACTGCCAGGTGTGCGAGAAGGAGGCCTTGAAGGCCGACTCGAAGCTGGCCTTGGCGCCCAGGTGCAGGGCGTTCGAGCCCTCCACCGTGACCGGGAACTCGGCACTGTTCTTGCCGGTGTCCTCGGTGGACGGGCCCTTGTCCTTGTTCGGCCCGTACTGGGTGACGCTGTTCTCCGTGCCGGGCTTCACCGTGCCCGAGGCCGAGACGGTCACCGTGGTGTCCACCCCGCCCTCCAGGGTCGCCTTGCCGGAGATCTCGCCGCCGATGTTGTCGGTGCTGCTGGTCACGAAGGTGACGGTGCGTTCGACGAGCATCTCCCCGTTGGTGCAGTTGATCGCCGCGTTGCCCAGCGACACCACCCCGCTGGTGAACTCGCGCGGCAGCCGGTCGTACATCCGGAAGCTGCACGCCGCGGGCTCGGTGCACAGGCGGGTGACCTCCCGGGTGGAGGCCAGCGGCCGCTCCCCGTCGAAGGCCTGCGCGACGGGCGGCGGCGGGACGGCGCCGGTGCCGTCGGCGGCGCCGCGCGGGGCCGCGCTGCTCGGGGCGGCGGACGGGGCCAGCAGGACTATCGCGGCCCCCGGGGCCAGCAGGGCGTACCTGGCGGTGCGCCGCCATCGCGTCGGGCGGGCGTGAACGACCACGGACACTCTCCTTGCGCGTCGGGCGAGTTGGAGCGGTTGCCGCATCCTCCGCGACAGTCACATCGTGGGCGAACGGTTGCCAGTCGACCGTCCGCCATTCGCCGCACCGGCGGACCCGGGCCGCGGCGCTCGGCGGAAGGGGTGACGGCCTGTCAGCAGCCGCGCGCGCCCCGCCCCGTCGGGAGGCCGCCGGCCCGGGCCCCGGGATCGGCGCAGCTCAGCCGGGCCCGCTGTTCGTAGGATGGGTGGAGCTCCTCCGGGAGGAACTCGCGCCGGAGGGGACATGCCGCAACACGCGAAGGACCGACTGATCGGGCGGAACCGCGAGCTGGCGGAGCTGGACCGCCTGCTGCACGAGGTGCGCGAGGGGCGCAGCCGGGTGCTGGTGCTGCGCGGTGAGGCCGGCGTCGGCAAGTCGGCGCTGCTCGACCGCCTGGCCGGGCAGGCGGCGGGGGCGCGGCTGCAGGTGGTCCGGGCGGCCGGCGTCGAAGCGGAGTCGGAGTTCGCGTACTCGGCCCTGCAGCGCCTGTGCGCGCCGCTGCTGTCGCACCTGGACCGGCTGCCTCCGGTCCAGCGGGACGCGCTGCGGGTCGCGTTCGGACTGAGCGCGGGGAGCCCGCCGGAGCTGCTGCTGGTCGGGATCGCGGTCCTCGGCCTGTTCGCGGAGGCCGCGGCCGGGTCCCCGCTGGTGTGCCTGGTCGACGACGCGCAGTGGCTGGACCTGATGTCCCAGCGGATCCTGGCGTTCGTCGGGCGGCGGCTGGACGCCGAGTCGGTGGCGCTGGTGTTCGCCGAGCGGATCACCGGGGGCCCGGACGAGGAGGGCTTCGCCGGGCTGCCGGACCTGGTCCTGGGCGGGCTGGCCGACGCCGACGCGCGGGCGGTGCTCGACGGCGTGCTGCCGGGGCCGGTCGACGCCCGGGTGCGGGACCGGATCGTCGCCGAGACCGGCGGCAACCCGCTCGCCCTGCTGGAGTTGCCGCGGGGCCTGTCGTCGGCCGAGTTGGCGTTCGGCTTCGGCGGGGTCGGGGCGGGGCCGCTGGCGACCCGGGTCGAGGACGGCTTCCGGCGGCGGGTCGACGCGCTGCCGGCCGACACCCGGGCGCTGCTGCTGGTCGCGGCGGTCGAACCGGTCGGCGACGGGCCGCTGTTGTGGCACGCGCTGCGCCTGCTGGGCATCGGGCTGGAGGCCGCGGCGCCGGCCGAGGCGGCGGACCTGATCACGCTGGGCGCCCCGGTGCGGTTCCGGCACCCGCTGGTGCGCTCGGCCGTGTGGCGCGGCGCGGACGCCGCCGCCCTGCGGTCGGCGCACCGGGCCCTGGCCGAGGCCACCGACGCCGAGCGCGACCCCGACCGGCGGGCCTGGCACCAGGCGCACGCCGCGGTCGGCCCGGACGAGCAGGTCGCCGCCGCGCTGGAGTGCTCCGCCGACCGGGCGTTGGCGCGCGGCGGCCGGGCGGCCGCCGCCTCCTTCCTGGAGCGCGCCGCCGCGCTCACGCCCGACCCGAAGGACCGGGCGCGCCGCGCGCTGGCCGCGGCCGGGGCCCACCTCGCCGCGAGCGCGCCGGCGCGGGTCCCGGACCTGCTGGCCGCCGCCGAGCTGGGGCCGCTGGACCCGTTGCAGCAGGCCCACGCCAGTCGGCTGCGGGCCAGGGCGTCGGCGATGACCGACCCGGGACGGGGCTCGGTGGAGCCGCTGCTCGACGCGGCGGGCCGGCTCCGGGACCTCGACCCGGCCGGTGCGCGGGAGACCTGCCTGGCCGCGTTCGGCGCGGCCGTCTGGGCCGGCCGGCACGAGGCGGGCGGGCTGCGGCGGGCCGCCGAGGTCGCCCGCGCGCTGCCGCCCGGCGACGAGACGGCGGACGTCTTCCTGCGCGCCCTGGTCGCGTGGACGGTGGACGGCCCGGTCGCCGCCTTCCCGCTGCTGGCACGGGCGCTGCGCGCCCTCGACGACGAGGAGCAGCTGGCCGTGCTGTGGCCGGCCGCGAACGCCGCCGTGGAGCTGGGCGACCTCCGGGCCTGGCTGGACGTCACCGACCGGGCGGTCCGCTTCGCCCGCCGGACGGGCACCCTGTCGATCCTCTCGACGGCCCTGCCCTACCGGGCGGCCTCGCTGGGCTTCGCCGGGCGGTTCGCCGAGGCCCGGGACCTGCTGGCCGAGGCCGCCGCGGTCGAGCAGCCCGCGGGCGTGGCGACGCGGATGGTCTCGACGGCGCTGATCAGCGCGTACGGGGGGCGGGAGCGGCCGACCCTGGAGCTGGTCGAGGCGCTGGAACGTGAGGGCGGGCGGCGCGGCCTGGGCCGGCTCGACGGCATGGCGGCGTGTGCGCGGGCGGTGCTCCACAACGGCCTGGGCAACTACCCGCTCGCCCTGGAGGCCGCGCTCCGCGGCGGGGAGTACCGGGACCTGGTCGTGCACCACTGGACGTGCAGCGAGCTGGTCGAGGCCGCGACCCGGGCGGGCGAGCCGGCCGTGGCGGCCTCGGCGCGCGAGCGGCTGGCCGACTGGGCCCGGGCCGGCACGCCGTGGGCGCTCGGCGCGCTGGCGGTCGCCGACGCCCTGACCGGGGCGCCCGAACCGGCCGAGGACCGCTACCGCGAGGCCCTCGACCAGTTCGCCCGCGGCGGCCTCGGCGTGTTCGAGACCCGCACCCGGCTGCTGTTCGGCGAGTGGCTGCGCCGCCAGAACCGGCGGGCCCAGGCCCGCACCGAGCTGCACGCCGCGCACGAGGCCGCCGCGGCCATGGGCATGGAGGCGTTCGCCGAGCGGGCCCGGCGGGAGCTGCTGGCCACCGGGGAGACGGTCCGCCGGCGAACGCCCGGCGCGCCGGTCCTGACGCCGCAGGAGGCGCAGATAGCGCGGCTCGCGGCGGCCGGGCACCCGAACGCGGAGATCGGCGCGCAGTTGTTCCTCAGCCCTCGCACGGTCGAGTGGCACCTGCGGAAGGTCTTCGCCAAGCTGGGCGTCTCCTCCCGCCGGGAGATCGCCGGCGCCCTCGCCGACCGGTGACCGCCGCCGCGGTGTGACGGCGGGTCAGCGGGTGGCGCGGGCCGCCTTCTCGATGACGCCGGCCACCAGGTCGGGGTGGGACACCGCGACGGAGTGCGAGGCGGCCACCTCGGTGGTGTGCGCGTGGGCGCGCTCGGCCATGAACCGCTGGGCGGCGGCCGGGATGTTGAGGTCCTCGGTGGTGACGACGTCCCAGCTGGGGACGGTCTGCCAGGCCGCGGCGGTGGCCGGCTCGGTCAGTGCGGCCTGGGCGATCGGCCGCTGCGTCGCGGCCGCCAGCGCGGCCCGGTCGGCGGGCACGTCGGCGGCGAACTGGGCCCGGAAGGCGTCCTGACGGATGTACAGGTCGGTGCCGGTGGTGCCGTCGGCGGCGGTGAACGGCACCGGGTCCAGCGTGCCGGACAGGGTGGAGCCGGGGAACCGGCCGGTCAGCTGCAGCGCGCTCTCGCCGGGCGCGGGCAGGAACGCGGCGACGTAGACGAGGGCCCTGACCCGCGGTTCGCCGACGGCGGCCGCGCTGATCACCGAGCCGCCGTAGGAGTGGCCGACCAGGACGACGGGGCCCTTGAGGTGGGCGAGCAGGCTGCGCAGCGCGGCGGCGTCGGAGGCCGGGCCGCGCAGCGGGTCGGCGGCGGCGACCACCGGGTAGCCGTCGCGGCGCAGCGCGGCGATGACGCCGTCCCAGCTGGAGGCGTCGGCGAACGCGCCGTGCTCCAGGACGACGGTCGGCTTCGGGGCGCGGTCGGCCGCCGGGTCGCGGGGCTGGGCGTCGGCGGTGCCGGCGACGGCGAGCGCGCCGACGGCGGCGGTGGCGAGCAGGGCGGCGAGGCCGGTGGCGAAGCGGCTGCGGCCGTTCTCGAGGCGGGACATGGGAGTTCACGCTCCAGGGGTGGCGGACGGTGCGGTGGGTTCGGCGGTCCCCACGGTGGCCCGCGCTGCGGCTCGGACGCATCGGTCATGTGACTCCGCCTTCGGCGCGGCCGCGACGAGCACTGACTGAGCGTCAGGTGACTGATGTGCGGGCGCCGGCGCGGCGGCGACAGTGGGGGCGCCAACCCCGAGCTCCGAGGAGAGATCATGAAACGACGGTTCCTGGCCGTCGCCGCGGCCTGCGTCCCGCTGGCCGCCGCCCTGTACGCGCCGGTCGGCGCGTCGGCGGACACCCTGGCGGGCGGCCCCGCGTCCTTCACCTGCGCCTCGCTCGCGGTGCCCGCCCCGGCGGGCACCGCGGTGGAGTCGGTGACCGCGGCCGGTGTTCCGGCCGGCACCTTCCAGGTGCCCGGGGTCCCGCCGCTCGGCGGCTTCCCGGTGGCCGACGTCCCGGCGCACTGCGAGGTGACGGTGACGCTGACCCACCCGGGCGCGAACGACCACGCCAAGGTCGACGTGTGGCTGCCGCAGGCCGGTTGGAACGGCCGCTTCCAGGCGGTCGGCGGCAGCGCCTACGCCGCCGGGGACAACGGCGCGGGGCTCGCGGCGGCCGTCAAGCAGGGCTACGCCGCCGCCACCACCGACGCCGGTGTCGGCGGGGCGCTGGACACCGCCTGGGCGCTGGACGCCTCGGGACGCGTCGACACCGCGCTGCTCGACAACTTCGCCTCCCGCTCGGCGCACGAGATGGCGCTGGTGGGCAAGCAGGTGGTGGCGGGCGTCTACGGGCGGGCCGCGTCCTACGCGTACTGGAACGGCTGCTCCACCGGCGGCCGCCAGGGCTACCTGGAGGCCCAGCGGTACCCGAAGGACTTCGACGGCATCAACGCCGCGGCCCCGGGCATCAACTGGAACCAGTTCGAGGTCGCCACCCTGTGGCCGCAGGTGGTGATGAACGAGGCGCACACCTACCCGACCGCGTGCGAGTTCGACGCCTTCAACCGGGCCGCGCTGGCGGCCTGCGATCGGCTCGACGGCCTCGCCGACGGCCTGGTCGCCGACCCGGGGCGGTGCGACTTCGACCCGCGGCGCCTGGTCGGCACCCGGCTGGTGTGCGACGGCCGGGAGGTCACCGTCACCGCGGCGGACGCCGAGGTGGTCCGCCGGATCTGGGACGGCCCGCGCGACCCGGACGGCAGGAGGCTCTGGTACGGCCTGCCGGTCGGCGCGGACTTCCGCTACCTCGCGGCCAGCAAGACCGACGAGAACGGCGTCACCACGGGCGTGCCGTTCGTCGTGCCGTCGGTGTGGGTCGCGACCTTCGTGCAGAAGCAGCCCTCGTTCGACACCGCGCACCTCACCTCCGCGCAGTTCGCCGAGATCTTCCGCAAGGCCCGCGCCGAGTACGACCGGGTCATCGGCACCCGCGACGCGGACCTGTCGGCGTTCCGCGACGCCGGCGGCAAGCTCATCACCTGGCACGGCGAGGCCGACCAGCTGATCCCCACCGCGGGCACGGTGGACTACCGCCGGCGGGTGGACGCCCGGTTGGGCGGCACGCAGCAGGTCGACGACTTCTACCGGCTGTTCCTGGCGCCGGGCGTCGCGCACTGCGGGCTGGGCGGCGGCGCGGTCGACGACCTCGCCGCGCTGACCGCCTGGGTCGAGCAGGGCAGGGCCCCGGCCGTGCTGCACGCCGAGCTGACCACCGCCACCGGCACGACCGTCGCCCGCGAGCTGTGCCGCTACCCGATGGTCTCCCGCTACAGCGGCCACGGTGACCCGGCCGCCGCGAGCAGCTTCCGCTGCGTGCAGCCCGCGCGCGGCTGACCCGCGGGTCCGGGTCCGCCCCCGCTCGGGGGCGGACCCGGCCGCACTCACAGGCCCAGGTCCGCCGCCAGGCAGGAGAACCTGACCGCCAGGGCGTCGGGGTCGTGGGCCTGCGGCGGCCGACGCACCGTCAGCACCGGCTTCTCCTCGACCAGGTCCGCGGCGGCGACCCGGGGCGGGAGCGCGCCGAACCGGGCCCGGCGGACCTCCGCCGCCTGCTCGGGGGTCACAGCCGGTCCGCGTCGACGACCGCCTGGGCGAAGGCCGTCGGCGCCTCCTGCGGGGCGTTGTGGCCGATGCCCGGGAGCACCCGGTGCTCGCACGGGCCGGTGAACAAGCCCCGGTAGGACGCGCCGTCGGTGGCGGCCAGGAACGGGTCGAGGGCCGGGTCCAGCGTGATGGTCGGCACCGTGACCGGCGGCCGCGCGGCGAGCCGCTGCTCGTAGCGGTCGTAGCACCGCTCACCGTCGGCGAGGCCGAGGCGCCAGCGGTAGTTGTGGATGACGACGGCGGCGTAGTCGGGGTTGTCGAACGCCGCGGCGGTGCGCTCGAAGGTGGCGTCGTCGAAGTCCCAGCTCGGCGAGACCTCGTCCCAGACCAGCCGGCACAGGTCGTGCCGGTACTGCGGGGTCTCCATGGCGGTGCGGCCGCGGTCGGTGGCGAAGTAGTACTGGTACCACCAGGTGTGCTCCGCCTTCGGGGGCAGCGGGTTGAGCTGCGCGGCCACGTTGGTGACGAGGTATCCGCTGACCGACACCAGGGCCCGGACCCGCTCCGGCCACAGCGCCGCGAGGATGTCCGCGGTCCGCGAGCCCCAGTCGAAGCCGGCCAGCACCGCCCGGTCGATCCCCAGCGCGTCCATCAGGGCGAGCACGTCGAGCGCGATCGCGGACTGCTGGGCGTTGCGGACCGTGGCCGGCGACCGGAACACGGTGGTGCCGTGGCCCCGCAGGTACGGCACGATCACCCGGTAGCCGGCGTCCGCCAGCAGGGGCGCCACGTCGACGAAGCTGTGGATGTCGTAGGGCCAGCCGTGCAGGCAGATCACCACGGGGCCGTGCTTCGGGCCGGCCTCGGCGTAGCCGACGTCGAGCACGCCGGCCCGGACCTGCCGCAGGTCGGTGAAGGCGGTGTGGGTGCCGGGGGCGGTGGGCGGGATCTCGGGGGCGCCGCCGCGCCGCTCCGAGTCGGCGGCGAGGGCCGCGGCCGGGCGCAACACCGCTGCGGCGCCCACGCCGAGGCCGACCGCCTTGCTGAACGTACGCCTGTCGATCATGGTGGTTCCTCCTGGATGCTCGTCGGCTCCTCCACTGTTCTTCGGCCACCGGCCGCGACGCATCAGTCACATGACGCCCAGTCACCCGGGGGCGCAGCGCGGATCCGCCGGGCCGCCGCCCGCAGTCATCCGACTGTTTCCGCGCCGCGCGGGCGCGGTGATCCTGGACGCAGCGCCGCACCGCCGGCGGGTAGCCGTGTGCTGTCGGAAGGACTGGCCGTGAAGCAAACCCCCGTCGTCCTGGTCCACGGGGCGTGGTTCCACCGGTCCTGCTGGGCGCCCTGGGCCGAGCGGTTCGGCGCGCACGGCTACGCGGTGCGGGTGCCGGCCCGGCCCGGCGAGGCCGCCACCGTCGAGCAGGTCCGCCGCGATCCCGGCGCGCTGGACGGGCTCGGGCTGGCCGCGCTCACCGCGCACTACGAGCGGATCGTGCGCTCCCTCGACGAACCGCCGGTCCTGGTCGGGCACTCGTCCGGCGGCCTGATCGTCCAGCAGCTCCTCGGCGCGGGGCTCGGCCGCGCCGCCGTGGCCCTCGCCCCGCTGCCGTTCGGCGCGCCGCCGGCCGGTCCGGGTCGGCCCGCGGGCACGGCGTCGCTGTCCCGGGCCCGGTTCCGGGAGCTGGTGGCGAACGCGGTCGACGAGCGGGAGGCCGCGGCGCTCTTCGACCGGTACGCCGTCCCCGCGCCGCCGCGGCTGCTCGCGGACCTCGGACTCGGCCCCGCCGCCGGGCCGGCCGACGCCGTCGTGGACACCGCCAACGAGGCGCGCGGCCCGCTGCTGCTGGTGTCCGGTCAGGAGGACCGGGTGGTCCCGGACGCGGTGACCCGCTCGGTCTACAAACGCTACGGCGACTCCTCCGCCGTCACCGACCTGAAGCAGTTCGTCGACCGGGGGCACTCGCTGGTGTTCGACGGCGGCTGGCGCGCGGTCGCCGACCACGTCCTCGGCTGGCTGGCCGCCAATGGCGCCCGGGCGCTGGGCGACTGACCGGACGTCAGGTCCGCGGGGCCTCCCCGGTACGGCTCAGCGCGTCGCGCAGCGCCGCCCGGGTGGTGATGCCGAGCTTGGGGAAGACCCGGTAGAGGTGCGAGCTGACGGTGCGCGGCGACAGGTGCATCCGCTCGCCGATCTCCTTGTTGGTCAGGCCGCCGGCGGCCAGGTCGGCGATGCGGCGTTCCTGCCAGGTCAGCGCGGCCAGGCTCGGCGTCGAGGCGCGCGGCGGCGCCCCGGCGGCGCGCAGTTCGGCCCTGGCCCGCTCGCTCCACCCGGCCGCGCCCAGCCGTTCGAACGCCTCCGCGGCCGCGACCAGGTGCGGCCGCGCCGCCGCCGGGCCCTGCACGTGGCGCACCCGGACGCCGTGCGCCAGCCGGATCCGGGCCAGCTCGAACGGGAAGCGGGCGGCCTCCGGGTGGGAGACCGCCCGGGCGAACATCTCGGCGGCCTCCCGCTCGTGCTCGGCGGTCATCGCCAGCGCGCCGCAGGTGATCAGCTCCAGCCGGGGCGAGACGGCCGGCAGGCCGGCGTCGCGGGCGGCGAGGGCGTGCGCGCGGGCCTGCTCGACGCGCCCGGTGTGCTGCGCGGCCTCGACCAGGTCCAGCAGCGTCCGCGAGGCCTGGTACGCGTACGGCCGGAAGGTGCCCGGCTGGGTGATGCCGAGGGCGTGGAGGTAGGCGGCCTCGTAGTCGCCGGAGCTCAGCGCGGCGGTCGCCCCAACCGCGTCGGCAGCCTGGGTCAGGAACCCCACGCCGCGCGGCCGGGCCCAGGCGTCCACCTCGGCCTGCAGGTCCCGGGCCGCGCCGGTCCGCCCGCGCAGCGCGGCGAGTTGGGCCAGGTAGGCGCGGCTCTGGGCGGCGAACAGCTGGTGGCCGTGCTCGGTCGCGAGGTCCAGGCCGCGCCGGCCGGTGGCCTCGGCCTCGGCCCACTCGCCGACCGCCAGCTGGTCGAGCATGACCAGGTGCAGCATGACCATGCCGACGGCCACCGCCCCGGTCTCCAGCTCGCGGTCCACCACGCGTTGCAGGTGCGGGCGGTACAGGCTCAGCAGGTCGAGGTGGTAGGCGGCCGCGCCCAACCGCGTGACGTCCCACGGCTCCAGCTCCGGGAGCAGCGCGGCGGCCCGGCGCACCGGCCCGGCCAGGTCGGCGGCGCGGCGGGTCACGTCGCTCCAGGCGCCGCCGTACAGCGCCGAGCGCTCGGTGACCCGGCCGCCCAGCGAGGCGAGCAGCCGGTGGGTGCTCTCCCAGGACGCCTGGTCGCCGCTGTACTGACTGATCGCCAGGAGCAGGTTCACCAGCCTGGCGAGAACCTCCTCCCCCGGCCCGTCGGCCGGCCCGGCGTCGCGCAGCCGCTCGATCGCGGCCGACACCTGACGGTGCGTCGAGCGGACGTCCCCGTCCTGGTAGAGCGCCCGGTAACCGTCCGTCAGCACCGCGGCCGGCGAGCGGGTCGAGCCGGGCGCGTGGTCGGCCAGGACCAGCCGGTGCGCCTGGCCGAGGCGGGCGGCGTGGGCGGCGACGAAGGCCGCGTCGGCGAGCCGCCGGGACCGGTCGGCGCCCTGCTCGCTGAGCTCGGCGGCCCGGGTCAGCCAGGCCACGGCGGCCAGGGCACCGCCGCGCCGGGTCGCCGAACCGGCCGCCGCCTCCAGGACCTCGGCGACGTCCTCGTCGGGGTCGACCGTCGCCGCGGCCAGGTGCGCCGCCCGGCGCTCCAGGTCGTCCCGGTGGACCTGCGCCAGCGTCAGGTGCGCGGCGCGGCGCTGGTTGGGCGTGGCCAGCCGCACGACGGCGGAGCGCACCAGCGGGTGGCGGAAGACCGGCTCGCCGGTCGGCCCGTCGACGTCCAGCAGGCCGGCGGCCACCGCCGGGTCGGCGTCGCGCATCCGGTAGCGGGTGCCGGGGAGGGCGTCGGCGCCGCTCGGGGTGCCGGCGCCGTCGAGCGCGCCGAGCAGCAGTTCTGCCCGCACCCGCTCGTCGAGCGCCGTGATCCGGGCACCGAACAACTGGTGCAGCCGCCGCGGCAGCGGCACACCGGACGGACCGGCGAGGTCCTCGACCGGGAGGTCGGCGAGGTGGGCGGGCAGCTCCAGCAGGGCCAGCGGGTTGCCCCGGGCCTGCTCCAGGACGATCCGGCGGGCCCGGCCGCCCAGGTCCGGGTACCGGAGGTCCAGCAGGCGGGCCGCGTCCTCGTCGGCGAGCGCGGCGACCGGCAGTTCGGGCAGCGCGGCGGTGTCGAACCGCGACGGGACGTCCGCGCGGACCGCGACCAGCAGCCGCACCGGGCCGCCCGCCAGGCGGCGGCCCACGAACCCGCAGACGTCGGCGCTGGCGTCGTCCAGCCACTGCCCGTCGTCGAGGACCAGCAGCAGCGGCCGCTGGGCGGCGGCGTGCGACAGCAGGCCGAGCACGGCGATGCCGAGCGTCATCACCGACGGCGGGTCGCCCTGCGTGCCGCCGAACACCGCGTCGAGCACCGCCCGGGCGGCGGCGTCCGGCCCGGGGTCGGCGAGCAGCGGGTGCAGGAGCTGGTGCAGCCCCGCGTAGGGCAGTGCGGACTCCGCCTCCACCCCGGCCGCCCGGACCACCGCGTGGCCCTCCCGCTCGGCCAGCGCGGCGGCGTGGCCGAGCAGCGCGCTCTTGCCGACGCCCGCCTCGCCGCGCAGGACGAGCGCCCGGCCCGTGGCGGACCTCGTGAACTCCGCGAGCTGCGCCTGCTCGGCCGCGCGGCCCACCATCGTCGTGACGCCGGATTCCATGCCCTGTCCCCGTTCTGACCCCGTGTCGGCTTCCGTCGGCGCCGCTCAGCCGTCGAGCCCGGCGGCGCGGGCCATGTGGGCGGCGTACCAGACCGGCCAGTCCTCGTCCCGGTGGCCGAGCTCGACCTCGTACCCGTGGTGGGCGAGCGCCGCGTCGCGCAGCGCCGCCTCCAGCTCCTCGGCGGAGCGGTAGACCACGTGACCGATCCGGCCGGGGCGGCGCGTGGTGACCTCCTGCAGGACGAAGGTGTTGCCGTCCGGGTCGGCGAACGACGCGAACGAGCCGTACGACTGCCGCGCCGGGTGCGGGCCCGCCACGCGCTCGGCGTCGCCGGCGTGGTGGAAGACCCCGCCCGCGTCGTGGAAGACCTCGCTGACCTCGACCCCGGCGGCGGCCAGCTCGGCGCGGGCCGCGACGACGTCGTCGACGACCAGGTGCACGCCGCGCTCGGAGCCCGGCGCCGCGTCCGTGACGCCGCTGCCGATGATCAGCGACGCGGCCGAGCCGGGCGGGGTCAGGTGCACCACCCGGAACCCGCCGGGGCCCGCGTGGTCGACGTCCTCGCGGAACCCGATCCGCCGGTAGAAGGCCTTGGCCCGGTCCACGTCCGACACCGGGACGACCACGACCTCGATCTTGAACTCCACTGCGCGGCTCCTTCGCCTCGGTGGACGCCCTCGCGACGTCCACCGCTCACGATCCCCGGACCGCAGGCCCGTCGAGCCGGTGTCGACCACTGGTCGGCCCGTGGCCCGGGTACCGGCCAGTGGTCGGCACCGGCTCGACGGCGGCCCGCCACCGCGAGGCTGGGGGCAGCCGATCAGGGCACCGACACCAGGAGCGCAGGGAACACCCCATGACGACCATTCACTTCACCGAGCGGACCACGGCCACCCCGGAGCAGTTCGTGGCGGTCCTCACCGACTTCGGGCCCGGCCGCCGGGAGCTGTTCCCCAACAGCGCCGACGAGTACCTGCGGGTCCACGCGGAGGGCGCCGACCACGCCGACGTCACCGAGGGGTCGGGCGGCGTGTGGGAGCGGCTGCGCTACGACTGGTCCGATCCGCACCGCGTGGTGATGACCACGGTCGACTCCAACCTGTGGGGCGGCGCCTCCGGGCACACCTACACCTTCACCCCGCAGCCCGACGGGTCGACCCGGCTGGACGTCGTGGTGGTCCGCGAGGGCCGGAACCTCAAGGGCCGGGTCACCGGACTGCTGCTGGGCAGCGTCGGCAAGGGCCTCCTGCACAAGGCCCTGAAGCAGACCATCGCCGCGGTCGAGGCGCGCCACCTGCCCGCGCACCCGTGACGCAACGGCGGCACCGCCCGCTCCACCGACGGTCGGCTCGACCACCGCCTGGCCATCCCCAAGGAGCTGGGCGGGGCGGGCGACGCCACCAACCCTGCGAGTTCCCGCTGCAGGCCACGCCGGCCCCGCGGCTCGGCGGCGTCGACCAGCGCACCGCGGAGGAACTCGCCGAGGCCGCCCACGGGATCTGCCCGTACTCCAAGGCGACCCGGGGCAACATCCCCGTCACCCTGCACGCCACCGCCGTCTGAGCGTCCGTCACCCCGGAGGGAACGCAGAGGCCGGACCCGCCACCCGAGGACCCGCCGGACGCTGCTGGGCGTGCTCGGCGCCACGTCCTCGCCCGGGCCGTCGTCGCCGTCCCGGCGGGGCGCGTGCGCCGGGCCGCCCGGGATCCGGAAGCGCGGCGCCGCATGCCAACCGGCCACGTCGCACCCTCGCGCCTGATGAACTTCCGTCGCTGTAGTGGTTTTTGACCATTCGTTATGCACGCCTCCCTTCACGGCGGACGCCCCGAGCCGCCAGGCTTCGGACTGTTTCACCGCGACGCGCGATCGGCGCGTCCGGGTGACCGGGAGGACCGCACCGTGCCCAACAGGCAACGACGCCGACTGCTCATGTGCGCCGTCACGCTGACCGCGCTCGGCCTGACCACCAGTCAGGCCATCGCCGCCCCCGCTCCCTCGCCGCGCCCCTGGCAGGCCCGGCACCTGGCCGAGATCGGCCACCAGCACGCCCAGAAGACCGCAGCCGGCCCGGCCGCCCCGCGGTTCGGCGCCAAGGCGGAGGGCGGCGGCGAGGACGGGGGCGACGAGGCGGAGAACTCCGCCGAGGCGACCGAACAGTTCACCGAGGCCCGCACCGCACCCGGCGTGGTCGCCCCGGGCGCGTACGGCGCGGCCTGGGCGCAGCTCCAGTCGATGCCGCGCACCGGCGGCTCCTGGGACCACGTCACCGGCAAGCCGTACGACTCGGACGACCCGCGCTACCGCGACGTCAACTCCAACTCCAGCGGCGGCGCCGGCAAGGTCACCGGCCGGATCACCGGCATCGCCGCCGACGACGACGGCTACGTGTACGCGGGCGGCGCCAACGGCGGCGTCTTCCGCTCGCGCACCGGCGGCGGCAACTGGCAGGCCATCTCCGACCGGTTGCCCTCGCTGTCGACCGGCGCCCTCGGCCTCGACGGCTCCGGGCGGCTCTGGTACGCCACCGGCGAGTCCAACACCGGCGCCACCTCCTACGTCGGTACCGGCGTGTACCTGCTCGCCGATCCGAAGCACGGCGAGTTCCAGCCCGGCGGCCGGGTCGGCGGCGCCGAGCTGGAGTCGACCACCATCCACGCCCTGCGCTTCGCGGGCGACCGGGTGTGGGCCGCCACCAGCCGGGGCGTGTGGAGCCACTCCACCACCACGCTGTCCGGCCCGTGGACGCTGGAGTTCGCCCCGAACCCGAGCTTCCTGCCCGGCGGCGCGGACGCCAAGGCGCCGAACGCCCCGTACAAGAACATCGTCAACGACGTCGCCGTCGACCCCAGGGACCCGTCCAAGGTCCTGCTGGCCGTCGGCTGGCGCAGCGGCGACGCGTACAACGGCTTCTACGCCAAGGCGGCGGACGGCAGTTGGCAGCGCGTCGGCTCGCTCGGCGAGCTGCCGAGCGGCGCCGGCGACGTCGGCAACGTCACCTTCGCCCGGTCCGCGGACGGCTCGCGCTACTACGCGATCGAGCAGTCGCCGACCAAGCTGGCCACCGACCCGGACAGCGGCCTGCAGGGCGTGTACGTCTCGAAGTCCGGTTCCCCGTTCGGGCCGTGGACGCTGATCGCGGACAAGGACACCCTCAAGGGCTCCGGCTCGGCGCTGCAGGACGACGGCTACCAGCCCGGCATCCAGTCCTGGTACAACCAGTTCCTCCAGGTCGACCCGAACGACGCCGACCACGTCTACCTGGGCCTGGAGGAGGTCTTCGAGACCAGGAACGGCGGCGCCGCCTGGACCACCCCCGGCCCGTACTGGAACTTCGGTTTCGCCTGCTGGTCGATCGACCCGGCCAAGCAGACCGGTGACTGCCACCCCACCACCCACTCCGACCAGCACGCGGTCGCCATCGGCAGCTACCACGGCCGGACCAGCGTGTACGTGGGCAACGACGGCGGCATCTACCGCCGCCCGGTGAACGGCGCGGCGGACGCCGACGGCCACGCCACGGACTGGACGTCCCTCAACGACGGCACCATCGACACCCTGCAGTACTACTCGGTGGGCGTCGGCGCCGACCCGGCGGGCCACGGCGTGGTGGTCAGCGGCGGCCTGCAGGACAACGGCCAGTCGGTGCTGCGGGCCCGCGACAAGGTGATGGGCTCCGACTTCGGCGGCGACGGCGCGGACACCCTCGTCGACCCGCGCAACGGCTGCGACATCGCCGAGGAGTACGTGTACCTGGCGATCGCGGTCACCCAGAACTGCGCGGTCAACGACGGCTCCTGGACCACCGACCCGGCCAAGGCCACCAGCTACTCGGTCGCCCCGCCGGACAACGAGCTCGGCGGCGCCGGCGCCCGGTTCATCGCGCCGATCGCCACCGACGACAGGAACGTCGACAGCTGGGTCGCCGGCGGACGCCACGTCTGGGTTCAGGACAAGGGGTTCGCGATCCGCAGCGGCGAGGAGTGGAAGGCCGCGTACGACCTCGGCGAGGGCCACGTCGCCACCGCAGTCGCCGCCTCGGGCGGCACCGTGTACGCCGGCTGGTGCGGCCCCTGCAACAACCAGGGCTTCACCCGGGGCATCGCGACCGGCAACGCCGACGGCACCGGCTGGCACCAGCTCGACCTGCCCGTCGACGGCGCGCTGCCCAACCGGTACGTCTCCTCGCTGGCCGTCGACCCGGCCGACGCGAAGCACGTGTACGTCGCCTTCAGCGGCTTCTCCCGGGCCTGGACCGAGGGCCCCGGCGCGGGCATCGGCCACGTCTTCGAGAGCCGCGACGGCGGGGCCCACTGGACCGACGTCTCCGCCGACCTGCCCGACGTCCCCGCCGACTCGCTGCGCCTGCTGCCCGACGGCGGCCTCGCGCTCGGCACCGACCTGGCCGCCTTCTACCGGGCCCCCGGCGAGCGGAACTGGAAGGTGATCGGCGCCGACCTGCCCACCACCACGGTGATGCAGCTGAAGACCGGCCCCGACGGGCAGCTGTACGCCGCCACCCACGGCCGCGGCATCTGGTCCTTCGACCTCCGCCGCCTCGGGCGCGGCCACCGCGGCCTGGACGACTGAGCACGTTCGGAGTACCGAGAGGCCCGGGGGGTGTCCCCCGGGCCTCTCGGCTGTCGCGGGAATTCCCGCTCCGCCGTGCGATCGGGACCTCCCGTGCGGGGGCGGAGTCGTTCCCGTGGATGACCCATTGCCCATTTCCGAGAAGGATTTTCCTCGGCCGGGAGTTTGTTCCGCGCGGGCCCGTCGATTCTGCGCGAGCCGTTGACTGCGGCCCGTCATCGCTGCTTTTCTTCCGATCGTGCTCGCGCCGGAGCCGTCAGGCCCGGCGGCACGGCACTGGTTCCGCGGCACCACCATCGCTCTGCCGCACCACCGTTGACGCCTCGTCACGTTCCTTCGCGTCAGCTCTCACGGCACCGCCGGCACACGCACGGGCCGACCCACCGCGTTTTCTCCCGCCCGTGTCCGTGCCGTACCCCGTCATGCCACGAGCCGTCACCCGGACCCACAGGCACCCGGGACGGCAGGAGAGAGGATCCCCCCACCGATGGGCATTCCCCGTATCCGGGCGACCCGACGGCTGGCCCTTGCGGCCGTCGCGTCGCTGTCCCTCGTCACCGGCGCGCTCGCCGCCACCGGCGTCGCCCAGGCGGCGAACGAGCCGGTGTCGCCGCAGAGCGGCTCCGTCGCCAACCCCTACAGCCCCGCCTACCAGCACCCCTACCGGCACGGCGTGGTGCCGACGTTGCAGCAGCACGCCAAGATGCAGGAGTGGGCGGCGGGTCAGGCGACCCCGAACGTCGCGACCGGACCGCAGACGCTGTCGTACGGCGGCGGCATCGACGGGATCGGCGTGCAGAGCGGCCACTCCAAGGTCTACCTGGTGTTCTACGGCACGCAGTGGGGCACCCAGACCACCGACGGCAACGGCAACGCGAAGTTCTCCGGCGACTCGGCCGGGGCGGCGGGCGCCGCGCAGCAGATGTTCAAGGGCATCGGCACCGGCAACGAACTCTGGTCGGCCGACCTGACCCAGTGGTGCGACGGGCCCAACGTGGCTGTCGGTGCCACCAGTTGTCCCTCGAACGCCAACTTCGTCCCGTACCAGAGCGGCGGCGTCCTCGCCGGCGTCTGGTACGACAACGCGGCCGCCTCGCCGGCCGCCGCCAGCGGCCACCAGCTGGGCGTGGAGGCCGTCAACGCCGCCGCGCACTTCGGCAACACCACGGCCGCGGCCAACCGCGACGCCTACTACGTGATCCTCTCGCCGCACGGCACCAACCCCGACAACTACCAGAACCAGTACTGCGCCTGGCACGACTACAACGGCGACACCACCCTCACCGGCGGTGCGGTGAACTCGCCCTACGGCGACATCGCCTTCTCCAACCAGCCGTACAACATCGACTCGGGCGCGGGCTGCGGCGTGGGCTTCGTCAACTCGCCCGGCACCCTCGACGGCTGGACGATGACCCTCGGCCACGAGTGGCACGAGATGATGTCCGACCAGAACCCGGCCGGCGGCTGGACCAACCACGTCTCGGGCAGCTCCTACAACGGCCAGGAGAACTCCGACGAGTGCGCCTGGCTGTCCCCCGGCACCACGGGCGGCGCGGCCAACATCACCTTCGGCACCTTCGGCACCTGGGCCGAGCAGGCCAGCTGGTCCAACGACACCAACTCCTGCGCCATCTCCCACCCGATCGTCGGCGGCCAGACCGGCAACACCGTGACGGTCACCAACCCCGGCAGCCAGAGCGGCAAGGTCGGCACCGCGGTGAGCCTGCAGGTCAGCGCCTCCGACTCGGCCTCGGGCCAGACCCTCACCTACTCGGCCACCGGCCTGCCGGCCGGCCTGTCGATCAACGCCTCCACCGGCCTGATCTCGGGCACCCCGACCACCGTCGGCACCTCCTCGGTCACCGTCACGGCCAAGGACACCACCAACGCCTCCGGCAGCGCCTCGTTCTCCTGGGCGGTGTCCACCACCGGCGGCGGCTGCACCCCGGCGCAGCTGCTCGGCAACGCGGGCTTCGAGACCGGCTCCGCCGCCCCGTGGACCACCACCAGCGGCGTGGTCGACAACTCCGCGTCCGAGGCCGCCCACAGCGGCTCCTGGAAGGCGTGGCTGAACGGCTACGGCTCGGCCCACACCGACAGCGCCGCGCAGACCGTCACCATCCCGGCCGGCTGCAAGGCCACCCTGAGCTACTGGCTGCACATCGACACCGCCGAGACCACCACGACGACGGCGTACGACAAGCTCACCGTGACCGTCAACGGCACCACGGTGGCCTCGTACTCGAACCTCGACAAGAACACCGGCTACGCCCAGAAGACCGTCGACCTGTCGTCCTACGCCGGTCAGACCGTCACCCTGAAGTTCAACGGCGTGGAGGACTCCTCGCTGCAGACCAGCTTCGTGATCGACGACACCGCGATCCAGACCAGCTGAATCTGACGCATCGTCAGCAGGAGTACCCGGGCCCGGCGGCCGTTCGGTCGCCGGGCCCTTCGCTGTGGAAAATCGCCCAAGAATCAGCAAAGAAATCCTCGCTAATTCCCCCTTGAGGGACTTCAACAGAGGTGCCGAGTTGAATACTGTTAATGCCCTGACGAGGCCGGACGCATTTCTCGCGCAGTTCCATTGACGGCCTGTCGGCGGTTCTGCTTTGCTTCAGCCGCAGACGGGCGGCCAACCCCACATGACGGGCAATCAGCTCGTCGGCCGACGCGCGGAGATCGTGTTCTCCCTTCCTTGCGCGCCCACCCGTCGGCTCCTGTCCACGCATTCGGCCGTTCCATGCCCACCGGTGTGCGGGCGGCCGGCAGAGAGAGGCTCCCCCACCGATGGGTAGTTCCCCCACGTTCCGGCGGACCAGGCTGGCGGCGCTCACCGGCGTCGCGTCGCTGACGCTCGCCGCCGCCGGGCTCGCCGCCACCGTGGCGCCCGCGCAGGCCGCCACCGCCCCCGACGCGCCGTCCGCGGCCGTCTCGGGGCAGGCGCACCACAACGCCGCCACCGCCGACTCCGGCATCTCCAACGAGTTCAACCCGTACAGCTCGGCGCTCACCCAGAGCACGATCCCGGGCATGAAGCAGTACGCGGCCAAGAAGCAGAACCTGCTCGCGCACCAGCTCCAGGCGGCGGCCACCGGCCAGCAGACCCTGTCGTACGGCGGCGGCGTCGACGGGATCGGCGTGCAGAGCGGGCACTCCAAGGTCTACCTGGTGTTCTACGGCTCCCAGTGGGGCACGCAGACCACCGACGCCAACGGCAACGCGAAGTTCTCCGGCGACTCGGCCGGGGCGGCGGGCGCCACGCAGCAGATGTTCAAGGGCATCGGCACCAACGGCGAGACCTGGTCGGCCGACCTGACCCAGTGGTGCGACGGCCCCAACGTGGCCGCCGGGGCGACCAGTTGCCCCGCCAACGCGAACTTCGTCCCGTACCAGAGCGGCGGCGTCCTCTCCGGTGTCTGGTACGACAACGCGGCCGCCTCCCCCGCGTCCGCGACCGGCCACCAGCTGGGCGTGGAGGCCGTCAACGCGGCCGCCCACTTCGGCAACACCACGGCCGCGTCCAACCGCGACGCGTACTACGTGATCCTCTCGCCGCACGGCACCAACCCGGACAACTACCAGAGCCCGACCCAGGGTTACTGCGCCTGGCACGACTGGAACGGCGACACCACCCTCACCGGCGGCGCGGCCAGCTCGCCCTACGGCGACATCGCCTTCTCCAACCAGCCGTACAACATCGACATGGGCGCCTCCTGCGGCGTGGGCTTCGTCAACTCGCCCGGCACCCTCGACGGCTGGACGATGACCCTCGGCCACGAGTGGCACGAGATGATGTCCGACCAGAACCCGGCCGGCGGCTGGACCAACCACGTCTCGGGCAGCTCCTACAACGGCCAGGAGAACTCCGACGAGTGCGCCTGGATCAAGCCCGGCCAGACCGGTGGCGCCGCCAACGTCAGCTTCGGCTCGTTCGGCACCTTCGCCGAGCAGGCCAGCTGGTCCAACGACACCAACTCCTGCGCCATCACCCACGCGATCCTCACCCACGGCACCACCAACACCGTCACGGTGACCAACCCCGGCGGCCAGTCCGGCACCGTGGGCACCGCGGCCAGCCTGCAGGTCAGCGCCAGTGACAGCGCGTCCGGCCAGACCCTGACCTACAGCGCCACCGGCCTGCCGGCCGGCCTGTCGATCAACTCCTCGACCGGCCTGATCAGCGGCACCCCGACCGCCGCCGGCACCTCCTCGGTGACCGTCACCGCCACCGACACCACCGGCGCCGCCGGCTCCGCCACCTTCAGCTGGACCGTGTCCGGCACCGGCGGCACCTGCACCGCCGCCCAGCTGCTCGGCAACGCGGGCTTCGAGACCGGCTCCGCCGCCCCGTGGACCACCACCTCCGGCGTGGTCGACAACTCCAGCTCCGAGGCCGCCCACAGCGGTTCCTGGAAGACCTGGATGGACGGCTACGGCTCCGCCCACACCGACACCGTCTCGCAGACCGTCACCATCCCGGCCGGCTGCAAGGCGACCTTCAGCTTCTGGCTGCACATCGACACCGCCGAGACCGGCTCGACCGCGTACGACA